>DASSDH010000027.1:0-35685 GCA_035697245.1 Jiangellaceae bacterium | reverse complement strand
GTCGGGGTGCCGATGAGCGCCTTGAGTTGACGTGCACCGGAGACTTCGCGTTGCGAAGGAGCACGCGAAGACGATCACGGCCGAGCTCGCCAAGTTAGACGCGAACGCGAAGCTCTTGCGGATACCTCCGTCGCCCGAGATGCGGCAGGCGGAGCGATTGGAGAAGCAGCTAGGCGTCGCATACGAGCAGATAGCGGATGCGACCGTCGAGTACCAAGATGCTCAGGCTCGCGTGCGGGAGCGGGAGCAAGAAGCGCCCTCAGGCGGTGAGGGCTGATGGCGTCGATCCAGAAGCGCCCGGATGGCCGTTGGCGTGCGCGGTTCCGCGGCCCGGACGGTCGGGAGCGAGCCCGGCACTTCGCGCGGCGTACTGACGCGCAGAGGTGGCTCGACGAACAGGCCACCTCGACGCTTACCGGCCTGTGGGTGGACCCGAAGGCAGGCAAGGTCACGTTCGCCGAGTATGCGAGGGCGTGGCAGGCGGCGCAGGTTCACCGGCGCAACACCGCGCTCGCCGTCGACAGCGCATTACGCGTCCACGCGTTGCCGGTGTTCGGTGACCGGCCGATCTCGAGCATCCGCCGCTCGGAGGTTCAGGCGTTCGTGAAAGCGCTGGGCGAGCGGCTGGCGCCGTCGACCGTGGCGACCGTGTATCAGCACGTCCGGTCGGTGTTCCGTGCGGCCGGGGTCGACCGGGTGATTGCGTCGTCGCCGTGCCAGCGGATCGCGCTGCCTCGCCGGGAGCGCGAACAGGTCGTGCCACTGCCCACTGACACGGTGATAGCGATCGCGGCCGGGATGCCGGAGCGGTTGGCGGCGATGGTGACTCTCATGGCCGGCACCGGCCTTCGGCCGGGTGAGGCAGCCGGGGTGACCGCCGACCGGGTGGATTTCCTGCGGCGCACGATTCGAGTGGACCGGCAGCTGCTAGAGACCCGGCCACCGTCGTTCGGGCCACCGAAGACGCAGGCGAGTTACCGGACGGTGCCGCTCCCACAGGTGGTCGTCGACGTGCTGGCGGCACACATGGCCTCGTTCCCGCCGGGCGAGCATGGGCTGATCTTCTGCCAGCGGGACGGGCGAGCGCTGAACCGGAACAAGGTTGGTTTGGCATTCAACAAGGCGGCGGCGAGTGCACCGACCGGAACCCGACTGCACTCGCTTCGGCACTATTACGCATCGTTGCTGATTCGGCACGGTGAGTCCGTGAAGGTGGTGCAGGCGCGGCTAGGGCATGCGAGCGCGAGCGAGACACTGGATACCTATTCGCATTTGTGGCCGGACTCGGAGGACATGACGCGTGCGGCTGTGGACGACGTGCTCGGCTCGGCTTCCGCTTTGCATTCAAACGAGGTAGCCAGATGAACAAACAACTTGAGATCGACGTGCGATACGAGCCGGAGCATGAGGGTTTGTCGCTCCGCGCTGGCCGGCCGATGCTCACATGGCAGCCGGACCCGGACACCTACGTCGGCTCCACAGCGGGCGAGGGATGGGTCCTCTGGTTCTTACCTCCGGGCGAGGAGCCTGATGGTGGCATTGAACATCGCTTCATCGGCGGCGATCTGCTGGACGTGGACGCTGCCGTCGAGAGCGCGCGCCGATTTCTTGCGGACTACGCGCGGACTGCGGGTGACGCCAGATGACGTCTGCGCAGGTCAGGCGGCTAGGAACGTCGCGTAGGCGAACTAGAACAGGAAGTCCTGTCGGGTCACCTCGTAGCCTGCCGCCACGAGCAGGTCCTCGATGTAGTCGACCGACGCGTCGTAGCCGGCCGTACCGCTGGCTCGTGTGTCGCCGTTGTTGTCGGCGATCTTCTGCAGCTCGGCCAGATGGTCCATGATCGCGTCGGCGGTTACCGCCTCCCGCAACTCAGTCGTGTCTGTCGGCACGGCTGCGTTCGCACCGACGACCGTGGCACAAAGCACGGTCGTCACTGTGGCGGCCGCCAGAGCGGCCCTTGGTGGTTTGAGCACCATCGCTCTCCTTGCGCTCATGACGGCCCACCGGGTAAGGCGAGCCGTCGACTGGCGTTCCCGGCCATATTTGTGCATTGAGGGCGAAAGTCAAGTTGTGGTGCGCTCGTAGCCGCTGACCCGAGGCGGCGTGACCCCGACTGTCAACGCCAGAAGACGGCAACGACGACGTTCGCGACGGCAAGCAGTCCGATCAGGAAATAGAGTCCGTTCGGGATGTACTGACGCCGGCGATTCGCCCAGCACAACACCGTGATTACCAGAGTGACCACCAGCTTGACGCCGATCTTGGTGCGGTCGACTGAGCGGTCCAGGGAGTCGACCCCCTCGGCCAACCCGACGAGCAGCACACCGGTGACCAGCTGGGTCAGCACTCCGTGCAGCATCGCCGCGCTCACGTACCGCTCACCGACGGCACGCAGTTGGACCAGCCAGCCGCCGATCAGGCTGGCCAGGCCTAGGAAATGCAGGACGACCAGGATCTTGTAGACGACGTCCATCGCGGCAGGGTACCGAGCGTCGGGCCATCACCAGGCGAGTACGTACATCACCAGGCCTGCAGAGGTGGTGATGTACCGGCAAGGGTGGTGAACGTGGTCATTCCGGGGGCTGGGCGGCTTAGACCAGGCGGCGGTCGGTGGCCCAGCGGGTGAGCTCGTACCGGTTGGAGAGCTGGAGCTTGCGCAGGACGGCGGAGACGTGTGTCTCCACCGTCTTGACCGAGATGAACAGCTCCTTGGCGATCTCCTTGTAGGCGTAGCCGCGGGCGATCAGCCGCAGCACCTCGCGCTCGCGGGCCGTGAGCCGGTCGAGGTCGTCGTCGACGCTCGGCGGCTCGGAGCCGGCGAACGCGTCGAGCACGAATCCGGCCAGCCGCGGCGAGAACACCGCGTCGCCGTCCGCCACCCGTTTGATCGCCGCAACCAGCTCGTCACCGGTGATCGACTTCGTGACGTATCCGCGGGCACCTGCCCGGATGGTCCCGATGACGTCCTCGGCCGCGTCGGACACCGACAGAGCCAGGAACTTCACGTCCTGCTCCTTGGGGTGCACTTGCCGCAAGACCTCGGCGCCACCGCCGCCGGGTAGGTGGACGTCGAGCAACACGACGTCGGGCTTCTTCTCGAGGACGACCCGCACCGCCTCCTGCGCGTCGGCTGCCTCCCCGACGACCGCCACCGAGGACCCTAGTTCAGCCCGCACGCCGGTGCGGAACATGGCGTGATCGTCTACCAGAACCACCGTGATCGGGAGCTGCGGACGGCTCTTCTGCTCGGTCATCTATGACCTCCTGGTCGACAGGCGCACTTCGGTGCCCTCGCCGACGGTCGAGCGGATCTGCGCCGTGCCGCCATGCCGCTCCATCCGGTCGACGATCGAGCGTCGCACACCGAGCCGGTCGTCGGGGACGGAATCCGGGTCGAACCCGGAGCCCCGGTCACGCACGAACAATTCGATGTCCGAACCGTCGACCTCGGCGAAAATGTCGACCTTCGCGGCACCGGAGTGCATGGCGCCGTTGACGGCAGCCTCGCGGGCGGCGTTCAGCAATGCCCGCACGTGGTTGTTGATCTCGACGTCGCCGACGGTGACGACCTCGACGGGCACGCCGTGCGCGTCCTCGATCTCGGCGGCCGCCTTGTTCAGCGCCGCGACGAATGACGTCGCGTCGTCGGCTCGATCGGTGTAGAGCCAGCCCCGCAAGTCGCGTTCTTGACTGCGCGCCAGCCGGACCACCTCGCGGGGCTCGTGAGCGTGCTTCTGGATCAGCGCGAGGGTTTGCAGCACTGAGTCGTGCAAATGTGCGGCGACGTCGGCCCGCTCCTGTGAGACGATCCGCTCCTTGCGCTCGGTTTCCAGGTCGCGCCACAGGCGCCATAACCACGGCCCCAGGATCAGGGCCAGTCCACCGATGACTGCGGTCACGCCGAGCAAACTGTCCAGGATGGCCTGCAGCTCGCCCTGCCCCACCAGAAAGGCGACGACGCCGGCGACGATGACGGCCACGCCCGCGACGATGCGGAACACGGCCATGACGCCGCCCTTGCCCAGCAAGGCCGCAAGCCACGGTGTCCGGGGTGAGGTAGCCGCCGCCGGAACACGCTCATGCTGGTCGGCTGTGCGCCAGATCAGCGCGACGCCCAGCCCGCCGAGCAGCAACGGAACCAAGACGGCCTCGCTCACGCCGAGCGGTGTCTGCTGGACGAGCAAGATGAGCCCGATGCCCAAGACGACGAGGGCGGCCAGCTGGCCGAGATCACCCTTCCTTGGTCCCCGCCGACGTCGGCGTTTACCCGAGCGCGTTGCCGCAGCGATGCCGGCCGGAACGTCCTTTTCGCGCTCCGCCTGGTCGAGCGGCGTAAAGATCCACAACGCCAGGTAGAGCACCAACCCGAACCCGTTCAGCGCAGCCAGCAGCGCGAAGCTCAGCCGGACGGTGAGCGGCTGCAGGCCGAGGTGATGGGCAAGGCCGGCCGCCACACCGCCGATCAGTCGGCCATCGGACCGTCGACGGAACTTTCGCGGCCCGACCGGGTGGCCTGCCACCGCAGCAGCGGATGGCGGGCCACTGCGGACATGCGAAGTCGACGTGGAGGCCACGTCACGATCGTCACACGTACGCACGCCGGTTGCCATGAGGGAGCCCCCGGCTCGGTCCCCGACGGCAAACCAGGGTGTTGACGGGGTCATCCCCGATAGCCGATCCTGTCGGGTTCTACGACGATCGAGGCATGAACGACGCGCCGACCATACCTCCGTCCGGACCCGATTCAGGTCCCACCGACCCACCTCCCGGCTCGCCGCCGGAACCGCCGACCGGGCCGCCCCCGGAGTATTCCGGTGCTCCGGCAAGCTCGTGGTCAGGCGAGTGGCGTTCGCTACGCCGCAGCCGCTCCGACCGATACGTCGCCGGAGTCCTGGGCGGGCTCGCCCGACGGCTGGACGTCGACCCGCTCATCCTTCGGATCACCACCGTCGTGCTGGCAATGTTTGGTGTCGGGATCATGCTCTACGCGCTGGGCTGGCTGTTGATCCCGGCCGAGGACGAGGACGCGTCCGTGGCCGAGCAGGCTCTCGGCAAAGGTGGCAGAGCGAGGCGGTCCGATGCCGTGCTGTTGAGCCTCGGGCTCGGGTTGCTCGTCTTGATCTTCGCCGGCGGAATCATGACCAGCTGGGCGGAGGGTGTCATTCTGCTGGTGCTCGCCGTCTGCGGGATCGCGTTGCTGCTTCGCCGTGACGACTCTCGCAGGGCGCCGGCCGCCGATTGGCATGCGCGCGAGCAGGCGACCGACGCCGACGCCTCGGCGTCGTGGGCCGAGGGCCCGGACTGGGACCCGGATCGCCCATGGGATGACGAACAGCCGGACTGGGATCCTTACGCCGATCCCGCAACCGAACCCGCCGCAGCGGAACCTCGCCGTCCGGGCTCGTCGCTCTGGCCGGTCACGGTCAGTGCAGCTGCCATCGCGATCGGAGCCATCGCCATCAACGACGCGATCTGGGCAACCGTTGCCCCAGCGACCTACATCGCCACGGCGCTCGGCATCGTCGGCATAGGCCTGCTCATCGGCGCGTGGTTCGGACGGTCCCGGGGGCTGATCGCGCTCGGCATCGTACTGACCTTCGCGATGGTCCCGGCCGTGCTCGCGGACCGGGTCGACTTCCACGAAGAGAACGCGGTTGTCAGGCCGACCACGGTGGCCGGGATCCCATCTGGAACCCAGGACCACGGCGCCGGCTCGGTGCGGTACGACCTGTCCGGTGTGGAGTTCACCGACACCGACGCCGTCACGCTCGCCGTCGACCAAGGGGTCGGCGAGCTGACAGTCATCCTGCCGCCGGACGTCGATACCATCATCAACGCCGATCTCGGAGTTGGCGAGATCGACGTGCTGGACCAGACCTCCGGCGGTTTCGGCCGCGAGACGCGGATCGTCGACGACGGGGCCGACGGCCCCGGCGGTGGCGAGCTCGAACTCCAGCTGGATCTCGGACTCGGAAGCATCGAGGTGCGCCGTGCAGCGGCATGAGATCGACGTTGTGTCCTTCGTCTTCGGCCTTCTCTTTGTGGGAGTGAGCGCGATGTGGCCGCTGGTCCACTTCGACATCCTCGGCCTGCCCGGCTTGGAGCTCGCGGCGCCGGTGCTGCTGGTGTGCGTGGGGCTGGCCGGTCTGATGGCGTCGTTCAGCCGGCTCCGGCGCAACCGCTAGCGCACGGCTGGCTGAGCGAGCGCCGCCACCGCCAGGTCCGGATGGTCGGTGAATACGCCATCGACGCCGAGTGCGCGGAACCTCGCGTACTCGGCGGCGGCGTCCCCGTATCCCGCTTTGGCGGTGCCATCACGGAGCTCCGGCGGCAAGAAAGCGTTCTCGCTGCGGAAGGTCCACGCGTGCACTTCCAGCCCGGCGTCGTGGGCGCGCTCGACCAACCCCGTCGGCGTCCCCAGCCGGCCGGCCTGATCCAGCGGCATCAGCAAGGACTTGTGTGCTCCCAGCGCATGGGCATACGTCGATATCTCACGCAGCCGATACGGGGTCAGCAGCTCGGTCTCGTTCTCCACGAGCTGGACGAGCGGCACGGCCGTCCGGGCGGAGAGCGCACGCAGGCACGTCGGGTCGAATGACTGTATGTACACCGGCAGCCCGGAGCCATGATCGCGCAACGCCGAGAGCATCGCGTCGTCGTGCCGCAGGCCGAGGCGGGCGAAGTGTGCTGGCTGCTTGATCTCTGGATAGACGCCGATCGGACGCCCCAGCCGGCCCGCTTCGGCCTGCGCTAGGTCGAGGATCTCCTCGAACGTCGGGACGCAGAACACGTCGTCGTAGAGCTGGCTGTGCGGCCGGATCTCGGGAAGCCGCTCTCGCGCTCGCAGCGTTTTCAGCTCGGCCAGGGCGAAGTCCTCGACGAACCAGCCGGTGACGGAACGGCCGTCGACGACGGCCGTTCGCCGACGATCGGCGAACTCCGGTCGGGCGGCTACGTCCGTTGACGCCGAGACCTCGTTCTCGTGCCGGGCGACCAAGGCGCCGTCGGCCGTGATGACGAGGTCCGGTTCGATGTAGTCCGCCCCGAGGGCGATGGCCAGCCGGTACGACTCCAGCGTGTGCTCGGGCCGGTAGCCGCTGGCGCCGCGATGCGCGATCACGAGGCAGGTCACGAGGCAACGCAATGCGCAGCACATGTCCGGACCAGAACGATGCCGCGAACTCCGCGTGACGGCCCGCTGAAACCGGCGAGCTACTCCCACTCGATCGTGCCGGGCGGCTTGCTGGTGACGTCGAACACGACCCGGTTGACCTCGCGGACCTCGTTCGTTATCCGAGTGGAGATGCGTTCGAGCAAGTCGTACGGGAGCCGGGACCAGTCGGCTGTCATCGCGTCCTCGCTGGACACGGGCCGTAGAACGATCGGGTGCCCGTAGGTGCGTTCATCGCCCTGGACGCCGACGGATCGGACGTCGGCCAGCAGGACGACAGGGAACTGCCAGACGTCGCGGTCCAGCCCGGCCCCGGTGAGCTCTTCGCGCGCGATGAGATCCGCCCGGCGGAGGACCTCCAGGCCGTCGCGAGTGACCGGCCCGACAATCCGGATGGCCAGTCCTGGCCCAGGGAAGGGATGCCGCCAGACGATCTCGGCGGGCAGGCCTAGCTGCTCGCCGACCGCACGGACCTCGTCCTTGAACAACGAGCGCAACGGCTCCACCAGCGCGAACGTGAGATCTTCGGGCAGCCCTCCGACGTTGTGGTGGCTCTTGATGTTGGCTGCGCCCTCACCGCCGCCGGACTCCACGACATCCGGGTAGAGGGTGCCCTGGACGAGAAACTCGACATCCTCCCCGTCGGCCCCGATCTCCCTGGCAGCCTGCTCGAATGCTCGGATGAACTCCCTACCGATGATCTTGCGTTTCTGCTCCGGGTCCGCGACGCCGGCGAGTGCTTCGAGAAAGCGGTCCGTCGCGTCCACGACGTGTAGATCGACGCCGGTGGCGGCGACGAAGTCGGTCTCGACCTGCTCCGCTTCACCCGCCCGCAGGAGCCCGTGGTCGACGAACACACAGCTGAGCTGGTCGCCCACCGCCCGCTGGACCAGGGCCGCCGCCACAGCGGAATCGACCCCGCCGGACAAGCCGCAGATCACCCGCTTGCCGCCGACCCGACTACGGATCGCCTGCACGGACTCTTCGACGATGTTGACCATCGTCCACGTCGGCCGCGCGTGTGCGATCTCGAACAGGAAGTGCTCGAGTACCTCCCGGCCGCGTTCGGTATGCAGCACCTCGGGGTGCCACTGGACGCCCGCCAGCGCCCGTGCCGTGTCCTCGAACGCTGCAACAGGTGCGCCAGTCGTGCGTGCCAGCACAGCGAAGCCGTCCGGCGCGCTGGCCACCGCGTCGCCGTGGCTCATCCAGACCGTCAGGTCTTTCGGCAATCCGGCTAACAGCGTGCCGCCCGCGTCCACCTCGACGGTCGTGCGTCCGAACTCGGACAATCCTGTCCGAGCGACCTTCCCGCCCAGTGCCAGCGCCATCGCCTGGAAGCCATAACAGATCCCGAAGGTAGGGACGCCGGTTGTCAGCAATGCCGCATCCACCTGGGGGGCGCCGGGGGTATACACACTGGCCGGGCCGCCGGAGAGGATGATCGCCGCCGGTCGCCTGGCGAGCAGCTGCGACACCGGCATGGTGTGCGGCACGATCTCGGAATAGACCTTTGCTTCCCGTACCCGCCGGGCGATGAGCTGCGCGTACTGCGCGCCGAAGTCGACAACCAAGACGGTGTCGTGCACGGTTTCGACCCTACCGAGCGGGGGCGCGGCGAAAACCGGGTGCGGCAAGGGGCCAGCTATTCCTACCCTGGTGTGACGTGCGTGACCTTCCAGTTGCCGACCCTGGCGTCCCGGATACCCGCTCCCCGATCCGGTTCCTGCTCTGGATCGCGCGGAACCAGTGGCTCACGCTCCTGGCCGGGATTGCGTTCGGTATCTGCTGGCTCGTGGCCCAGGCCGCGATGCCCTGGGCGATCGGCCGTGGGATCGAGTTGGGCGTCGTCGACGGCGACGTCGACGCAGCCGTTCGGTGGTCGCTCGTCGTGTTCGGGCTCGGTGTCGTCCAATCGGCTGCAGGTGTAATTCGGCATCGGCTGGCCGTGTCCAACTGGCTGCAGGCCATGTTCCGCACGGTTCAGATCGTCGTGCGGCACACGGCTCGGACGGGTCCGGCGCTCACCCGGAAGGTGACGACCGGCGAGGTGGTCAGCACGGTCGCGAGCGACGCCGACCACATCGGCTCCTTCTTCGACATCCTGCAACGGTTCGTCGGTGCAGTCGTGGCTTACGCGGTCGTGGCCGTCGTCGTCCTGCGAACGTCGGTTTCACTTGGCCTGTTGGTCTTGATCGGGGTTCCGCTTCTCGTCATCGGCCTCGCGCCGATCCTCCGTCCGCTACAGACCCGTCAGCGCGCGCAGCGCGACGCCGCGGGGCGGCTGACCGCACTCGGTGCCGACACTGTCGCCGGCCTGCGGGTTCTGCGTGGCATCGGCGGCGAGCGAGTGTTCCTCGGCAGGTATCGGGAACAGTCCAGGGACGTGCGCAATGCGGGCGTCCGGGTGGCCGGGCTCCAGGCGACTCTCGACGCCGCCCAAGTTCTCTTGCCGGGGATCTTCGTTGTCCTCCTGACCTGGCTGGGAGCCCGGTTCGTCCTAACGGGCCGGATTGACGCCGGTGATTTGGTCGCGTTCTACGGCTACGCCTTCTTCCTCGTCATCCCGTTGCGCACCGCGACGATGACGGTCGAACGAGCCACCCGGGCACTGGTCGGCACGCGCCGGATCCTCGACGTCCTCGGCGTGCCACGTGACATTCCCGACCGCGGCAGCGCCGACGCGGCGCCGCCGGCTGGTGCCGAGATCGCTGACGCATCGTCAGGTCTGGTCATCCGCCCGGGTTTGTTCACCGCACTGGTTTCTGCTGACCCCGCGGAGACGACCGCGCTTGCCGACCGCCTTGGTCGCTTCGTCGACGACGACGGCGTCACACTCGACGGAGTCCCTCTCGTCGATCTGCCGCTCGCCGACATACGACGGCGCATCGTCGTCAGCGAAACCGAACCGCGGCTGTTCACCGGAACGCTGCGGGCCAGCCTCGACCCGTACCGACGACATGACGACAGCACCCTCCACGAGGCCGTCCACACGGCATCGGCGACCGACGTGCTGGACACGGTTCCGGATGGGCTGGACAGCGTGGTCGAGGAGCGCGGACGGACCTTCTCCGGAGGGCAGCGACAGCGGATCACGCTGGCCCGCGCCCTCGTCCGCGACCCCGAGGTCTTGATCCTGGTGGAACCGACGAGCGCGGTGGACGCCCATACCGAGGCCCGGGTCGCCGAGCGGCTGCGTCACGCCCGGACCGGGCGGACCACCGTCGCGACGACCGTGAGTCCGCTGGTTCTTGATCGAGCCGACATCGTTGTCTGGCTGGAGGCCGGCCGGGTCGCTGCCCAGGGGACGCATCGCTTCCTGCTCGAGGAGATCCAGGCGTATCGCGACGCCGTGACCCGCGGGGAGGACTCGTGAGTACCGCGTTGCCGATTGCGACATCGGCCCAGGTCCAGGCCGAAGCCGGGCGGTTGCTCCATGCCCGCCGCGGCTCGGTCGCCGGGTCGTTGCTTCTGCACGTGGGTGCCGCAACCGCAGGACTCGCCGGACCGTGGCTGGTGGGCAGCTTGGTCGATGCCGTCACCGAAGGCACCGCGACGGCCCGGGTCGACATCCTTGCCGGCCTCCTGGCCGGGTTCGTGCTCGTTCAGACGGTCCTGACCCGCGCTGCGCGCAAGGCATCGTTCGTCATCGGGGAGGGAGTCTTTGCCGACCTCCGGGAGACGTTCATGCAGCGGGTTCTCGCGCTGCCGCTGTCGACGGTGGAGCGGGCGGGAACCGGTGATCTGGTCTCCCGGACAACTGGTGACGTCGACACCATGGCCCGCACCGTGCGGTTTGCGGTCCCCGAAACCGTCGTTGCTCTGATCACGACCCTGCTCACCGTCATCGCGGCATTGTTGGCCAGCCCACAGGTTGCGGTGGTGGGCGTCGCCGGGGCGCCGCTGCTCATCGTCGTGACGCGGTGGTACCTACGCCGGGCGCCTGCCGGCTACCTGTGGGAGCGGGCGTCCTACGCGACCTTGAACGGCACGGTCACGGAGACCGTCGAGGGGGTGCGAACGATCGAAGCGCTGGGACTGGCGGACGAGCGGATCGCACGGGCGGACGCCGATCTACGCGGGGCCATGGCTGCGGAGCGCCGAACACTGTTCTTGCGGACCGTGTGGTTTCCCGCAGCCGAGTTGGCCTATTTCCTGCCGGTCGTGGCGACCCTCGCGTGGGGCGGCTGGCTCGCGGCCGGCGGCATCGTCACTGCGGGGCAAGTGACGGCGGTGGTGCTCTACATGGTCCAGATCGTCGATCCGGTCGACCGGCTGGTCTCCTGGCTGGACGAGATCCAGATCGGGGCGACCTCGCTGGCACGACTGGTCGGCGTCGCACACGTGCCGCCGGACCGGCGTGTCAGCGACCAGCGGCCGGTCGACGAACACGTCCGCGCTGAAGACGTCCGATACGCCTACCGCGAAGCCCATGACGTCCTGCACGGCATCGACCTCGACCTGTTCCCAGGTGAGCGGCTGGCGGTCGTCGGCCCATCTGGAGCCGGCAAGTCGACGCTCGGCCGCCTGCTGGCAGGAATCCATCCACCCCGAACCGGCCGGGTGGACGTGGGCGGAGTCCGGCTGGTCGACCTGCCCATGGACCGACTGCGCCGCGAGGTCGTCCTGGTCACTCAGGAGCACCATGTGTTCGTCGGAACGGTTCGCGACAACCTCGCGCTCGCGGCTCCCCACGCCACGGACGCCGAGTACCGCGCTGCGGTGGAGGCGGTCGGCGCGACCGGCTGGATCGACTCGCTGCCGGCCGGGCTCGACACGGTTGTCGGCTCGGGCGGCCACCCGGTTGGGCCGGCGCATGCCCAGCAGATCGCGCTCGCCCGGATCGTGCTGGCCGACCCGCACACACTCGTGTTGGACGAGGCGACGTCACTGCTCGATCCGCGGGCTGCCCGTCGGCTCGAGCGGTCGCTGGCATCGGTGCTCGACGGGCGGACGGTCGTGGCAATCGCGCACCGGCTGCACACCGCGCACGACGCCGACCGGGTCGCCGTCGTCGAGGACGGCCGGCTCGCCGAGCTGGGTACGCACGCGGAACTGGTTGCCGAAGGCGGCGCCTACGCCGCGCTGTGGGACTCCTGGCACGGCACCGCGGCGATGGTTTCGCACTGAGCCGGCTGCTGGGTAGTCGGGCTTCGCTTACGGTCGGCCCGTGCGGCGCATGACCCGAAGCGCGTGCGTGAACGCGTCGGCGAACCGGTCGTAGCTCATGCCGCCGATCGGGTTGAAGCCGTGCATCCGCTGGACGGCAATTCCCTGCGGCTCTGTGTACCGGAGGATGCCTTCCCGGCCGTGCCGCCTGCTCAGACCCGAGTCCTTCATCCCGCCGAGGGGAAGGTCGTGGCTCCCCCAGGCTGCTGCGTAGCCCTCGTTGATGTTGACCGTGCCGTATTGAAGCCGCTTGGCGACGGCGATGCCACGGTCGCGGCTCGACGTCCAGACGCTGGCGTTAAGGCCGTACGGCGTCGCGTTGGCAGCCGCGACTGCCGCGGCGTCGTCGGCGACCGAGTACATGGCTACGACGGGTCCGAACGTCTCCTCGTCGGCAACGAGCATGCCCGGTCGGACGCCGTCGAGCACCGTCGGCTCGAAAAACCACGGCCCAAGGTCCGGACGCGGGCTGCCACCAGTGACGACGTTGGCTCCGTTGGTGACCGCGTCCTCGACGTGCCGAAGGACCTTGTCCAGCTGTTCCTGCGACACGAGTGAGCCCACGTCGCACGAGTAGTCGTAGGCCGCGCCGAGCCGGATTGCCCGCACCCGGTCGACGAAGCGCTGCTGGAACTCGGCGCGCACGGGCGCCGCCACGTACACGCGCTCGGTCGAGACGCACAGTTGCCCGGCACAGGCGAAGCACGCGCGGACCGCACCCTCGGCGGCACGATCGAGATCGGCGTCGTCCAGGACGAGCAGCGCATTCTTGCCACCGAGCTCGAGCGAGGCACCGACCAGCCGTTCACCGAGCCGGCGAGCGACAATCCGCCCGGTCGCCGTGGAGCCGGTGAACGACACATAGTCGGCCTGCTCGACGACGGCGGTGCCGATCGTCGGGCCGTCACCCACGACGATCTGCCACAGCGCCTCCGGCAAGCCGGCCTCCTCAGCAATGGATCGAGCGAGCAGTGCCGTCAGGACTCCCTGCGTGTCCGGCTTGTGGACCACGGCGTTGCCGGCGACGAACGCCGGCAGGCTGTCGGAGATGGCAAGCGTCAGCGGATAGTTCCACGGCGAGATCACGCCGACGATGCCCACGGGATGACGGACCTCGATCGCTATCGTCAGGCCGGGAATCAGGCCCAGCCGGCGGTGGTCACGCAGCAGGCGGGGCCCGCGCGCTGCCGCGTACCGCGCCGCGAGAGCGACGTCTCCGATCTCCTCGAACGCGTCGCGCCGCGCCTTGCCCGATTCAGCCTGGACGAGATCCGCGATCATGGACTGCCGATCCAGGATCAATTCGTGGATCCGTCCGACGATTCGCGCCCGCTCTTCGACCGGCCGAGCGGCCCAGCCGGGCTGTGCCAGCCGGGCAGCGCGGAAAGCGGCGTCGACGTCGTCAGGGATCGATACCGGGAAATCGGCCAGTGCCCGGCCGGTGAACGGCTCGACGGCGGTCATCCGATCCGCCAGCGGCCTGGCCACGATCTTGTCCACGAGCCGGTCGAGAAGGCCGGGGTCGACCACGTGCCCGGGTGCCGATGGCGCCGTCATGGTCACAACCGGCAGCCTACGTCCGCCGAGCGACATCGCCTGTTCGCGATCTCGGAATGACCACGTTCACCACCCGTGCCCGTACATCACGAGGCTTGCAGGCCTGGTGATGTACGAACTCGCCTGGTGGTGGCTCGCCCGTGGTCCACGGGACGGCGTGAGCAGCGAGCCGGTGGCTCGGCGGTCCAACAGGGTGGTCATCCGCGGCCGTCAGCGCAGGACGGTGACCTCGACCCGCTGGAACTCCTTGACCTCCGTGTAGCCCGTAGTAGCCATGGCCCGACGCAGCGCACCGACCAGGTTCATCGATCCGTCGGCGATCGAGGACGGGCCGAGCAGGATCTGCTCGAGCGGACCGACCGTGCCCACGTCGACGCGTGCGCCGCGCGGCAGCAGCCGGTGGTGGGCCTCCGAACCCCAGTGCCGCCCCCGGCCGGGAGCCTCGGTAGCCCGGGCCAGCGGCGAGCCGACCATCACGGCGTCGGCGCCACATGCGATGGCCTTGGCGACGTCGCCCGAGCGAGCGATGGATCCGTCCGCAACGACGTGGACGTACCGGCCTCCTGACTCGTCCAGGTAATCCCGACGGGCGGCGGCCACGTCAGCTACTGCGGTCGCCATCGGTACGGTCAGCCCGAGCACCGAACGGGTGGTGTGCGCCGACCCGCCGCCGAACCCGACCAGCACACCAGCGGCACCGGTCCGCATCAGGTGCAGGGCGGCCTGATAAGTCGCGCAACCACCGACGATCACCGGCACGTCCAGCTCATAGATGAACTGCTTGAGGTTCAACGGCTCAGCCCGGCTGGAGACGTGCTCCGCTGAGACGGTGGTCCCCCGGATCACGAACAGGTCGACGCCGGCGTCGAGGACCGCCTCGTGGTAGCGCTTCACCCGCTGCGGGGACAGCGCTCCGGCCACAGTGACGCCGCCGTCGCGGATCTCCCGCAGCCGGCGGGCGATCAACTCCTCGCGCACCGGCTCGTCGTAGAGCTGCTGCAGCCGTCGGGTGGCTCCGTCCACGTCAAGCCTGGCGATCTCCGTGAGTAATGGCTCCGGATCCTCGTAACGGGTCCACAGACCCTCCAGGTCGAGCACACCGAGCCCGCCGAGCTTCCCGAGCAGGACCGCTGTCGACGGGGACATCACCGAGTCCATCGGCGCGGCCATCAACGGGATCTCGAACCGGTAGGCGTCGATCTGCCAGTGCGTCGAGACCTCTTCCGGATCCCGGGTGCGCCGGCTGGGCACGATGGCGATGTCGTCGAAGGCGTACGCCGCGCGTCCTCGCTTCCCGCGTCCGATCTCGATCTCGGTCACCGGCACAGGCTACGCGGCCCGGCCACGCCCACGTTGATCATGGCGAAACTCTGCGGGAGGAGTAGTTGGGCGCCTCGGCCGTCATCTGAATGTCGTGCGGGTGCGATTCGGTCAACCCGGCGGCAGTGATGCGGACGAACCGGCCGCGCTCCTTGAGCTCGGGAATCGTGCGGGCACCGACGTAGAACATTGCCTGCCGGAGGCCGCCGGCGAGCTGAAAGGCAACCGCCGACAGCGGGCCACGATAGGGCACCTGACCTTCGATTCCCTCGGGCACGAGCTTGTCGTCGGAGGGCACATCGGCCTGGAAGTAACGGTCTCGGGTACCCGAGGTGGCGGCATCCCGCTTGCGCAGCGCGCCGAGCGAGCCCATGCCCCGATAGGACTTGTACTGCTTGCCGTTGACGTAGATCAGCTCGCCGGGGCTCTCCTCGCAGCCGGCGAGCAGAGATCCCAACATCACCGTGTCGGCTCCGGCCACCAGCGCCTTGGCAATGTCGCCCGAATACTGGAGGCCGCCGTCGCCGATCACCGGCACACCGGCCGGCGCGCAGGCCCGCGCGACATCGTGGATCGCGGTGACCTGTGGGACGCCGACGCCGGCGACGACTCTGGTCGTGCAGATGCTGCCCGGGCCCACGCCGGCCTTGACGGCGTCGGCCCCCGCGTCGACCAAAGCCCGCGCACCTTCGCGTGTGGCAACGTTCCCGCCGACGACCTCCACTTCGCGTGCAGCCGGCTCGGCCTTCAGGCGCCGCACCATGTCGAGCAGGAGGCGGGTGTGCCCGTGGGCGGTGTCGACGACAAGCACGTCCACACCGGCATCGACCAGCGTCATCGCCCGCTCCCACGCATCGCCGAAGAAGCCGACCGCCGCGCCGACCATCAGCCGGCTCTCCGCGTCCTTGGTCGAGTGCGGGAACTGCTCGGACTTGACGAAGTCCTTCACCGTGATCAAACCGGTCAGCCGGCCGTCGGCGTCGACCAGCGGCAGTTTTTCGATCTTGTGCTTGGCCAGCAACGCAAACGCCTCCGCGGCCTTGATGCCCTCGGGAGCCGTCACGAGGGGCATCGGCGTCATGATCTCGCGTACGCGCCGCTCCGGATAATGGTCGAAGGGCACGAAACGCAGGTCGCGGTTGGTAATGATGCCGACGAGCACCTGGCGCTCGTCGACGACCGGCAGGCCGGAGATCCGGTACTGGGCGCACAGCGCGTCGACCTCGGACAGCGTTGCGTCGGGTTGGGTGGTCACCGGATCGGTGACCATGCCGGACTCCGAGCGCTTGACCAGGTCGACCTGCGCGGCCTGATCCTCGATCGACATGCTCCTGTGCAGGACGCCGAAACCACCCTGCCGGGCCATCGCGATCGCCATTCGAGCCTCGGTGACGGTGTCCATTGCTGACGAGACCAGCGGCACGCGGACGGATACGTTGCGGGTCAGTCGCGACGTGGTGTCGACCTCGCTGGGCACGACATCGGACTCACCGGGCAACAGCAGCACGTCGTCGAAGGTGAGCGCCAGCGTGGAAAACGGGTCCGGAACGCCGGCTTCTGTTCGCATGGCCAATCGTAGCCCGAGCCGTGCGCTCGGCCTTTCAGGCGGCGGTGGCGGCGATTCGGCTGGCTAGCGGTCGCGCAGCTTCGCCAGTCGTTGGACGGCGTCGAGGAGCACGTCATCGCGCTTGCAGAACGCGAACCGAACGAGAGAACGCGCCGCCTGCCGGTCGTCGTGGAAAACCGAGACCGGCACAGCCGCCACCCCGGCCAATTCCGGCAGTTGCAGGCATAACTCCATGCCGTCGTCGAAGCCCAGTGGCACCGCGTCCGTGACCACGAAGTAGGTGCCTGCCGACGGGTAGACGTCGAATCCGGCTTCCCGCAGGCCGGCGGAGAGGATGTCCCGCTTGCGCTGCAGGTCCCCGGCCAGGGTGCGGTAGAAGTCGTCGTCGAGCGCGAGTGCCCGTGCCACCGCCGGCTGGAACGGCGCGCCGTTGACGTAGGTGAGGAACTGTTTCACCGCGCGGATGGATGCGGTGACCTCTGCCGGCGCGTGCAACCAGCCGATCTTCCAACCGGTGACGGAGAACGTCTTGCCGGCCGAAGAGATCGTCACGGTTCGCTCCGCCATGCCTGGGAGCGTGGCGATCGGGATATGCCGATGTCCGTCGAAGGCCAGATGCTCGTACACCTCGTCGGTGGCGACCAGAACGTCATGTCGACGGGCAAGGCCGGCGATGACCTCGAGCTCGGCGGCAGTGAAGACCTTGCCGGTCGGATTGTGCGGGGAGTTGAGCAGGATGAGCCGCGTTCGGTCGGTGAACATGGCGGCTAGCTGAGCCGGATCAAAGGAGAAGTCTGGCCGGCGCAATACGACGGTGCGTCGGGTCGCCCCGGACAGCGCGATCGACGCGGCATAGGAGTCGTAGTACGGCTCGAAGGTGACGACTTCGTCGCCCGGTCCGGTGAGGGCCAGGATCGTCGCGGCGATCGCCTCGGTCGCGCCAGCCGTGACGAGCACCTCGGTATCTGGATCGACGTCCAGCCCGTAGAAGCGTCTCTGATGCCCGGCGATCGCCCGCCGGAGCTCGGGGACGCCCGGGCCAGGCGGGTACTGGTTCGCGCCTGCCCGGATCGCCGCGACGGCGTCGGCGAGCAGCGAGGCCGGGCCGTCGGTGTCGGGGAAACCTTGGCCGAGATTGATGGCACCGGTACGGACGGCCAGCGCCGACATCTCCGCAAAGATGGTCGTGACGAACGGCCTCATCCGCTCGACGAGCGGCAGCTCGGCAGTCACGCCGTCACCGTACTTGTCCCGTTGATCACGTTCACCCCTTGGTGAACGTGATCAACGGGCACGCGGGCCGTCGTCAGTGGCTGTGGCCATGGCCGTGGCTGTGCCCGTGACCGGCCGCTTCCGGCTCCGGCTCCTCAGGCTTGTCGACGACCAGCACCTCCGTCGTGAGCAGCATGCCAGCAATAGACGCAGCGTTCTGCAGCGCCGACCGGGTGACCTTCACTGGGTCGATGACGCCCTCGGCCACCAGGTCGCCGTACTCGCCTGTCTCGGCATTGAAGCCCGCGCCCGACTCGTCAGAGCTGACCTTGGCGACGACGACGTAGCCGTTCTCGCCGGCGTTCTCGGCGATCCATACCAGCGGCTCTACCAGCGCGCTGCGGACGACCCGCACGCCGGTCGACTCGTCTCCGGCCAGGTCCAACTTGTCCAGCGCCGACCCGGCGTGGATCAGCGCAATACCACCACCCGGGACGATGCCCTCCTCGATCGCCGCCCGGGTCGCCGAGATCGCGTCTTCGATGCGGTGCTTGCGCTCCTTCAGTTCGACCTCGGTAGCGGCTCCAACGGAGATCACGCAGACTCCGCCGGCCAACTTGGCCAGCCGCTCCTGCAGCTTTTCGCGATCCCAGTTCGAGTCCGTGTTCTCGATCTCCAGGCGGATCTGGGCGATACGGGCCTCGATGTCAGCGGGGTCCCCGCCGCCATCGACGATCGTGGTGTCGTCCTTGGTCACGACGATGCGGCGCGCCGTACCGAGCACCTCGAGCCCGACTTGGTCCAGCTTGAGGCCGACCTCGGGGGCTACGACCTGGGCGCCGGTGAGCACCGCCATGTCCTGCAGCGTCGCCTTGCGCCGGTCGCCGAAGCCCGGTGCCTTGACCGCGATGCCAGTAAAGGTTCCGCGGATCTTGTTCACCACAAGGGTCGCGAGTGCCTCTCCGTCGACATCCTCGGCGACGATGAACAGCGGCTTGCCGGACTGGATGACCTTCTCCAACAGCGGGAGCAGGTCAGCGACGGTGGAGATCTTGCCCTGGTGCAGCAGCACGTACGCGTCCTGGAGGACTGCCTCCATGCGATCGGGGTCGGTGACCATGTACGGGCTGAGGTAGCCCTTGTCGAACTGCATGCCCTCGGTGAACTCGAGCTCGGTCCCGAACGTCTGCGACTCCTCGACGGTGATGACGCCGTCCTTGCCGACCTTGTCGAATGCCTCGGCGATCAGCGTGCCGATATCGCCGTCCTGCGCGCTGATCCCGGCGACGGCGGCGATCTCGGACTTCTCGTCGACCGGACGAGCATCGGCCAGGAGCTGGTCGGTGACCGCCTCGACGGCCGCATCGATGCCACGCTTCACCGACAACGGGGCCGCGCCGGCGGCAACGGCTTTGAGTCCGCGGTGCACCATGGCCTGCGCCAGTACCGTGGCGGTAGTGGTGCCGTCGCCCGCGATGTCATTGGTCTTGGTCGCGACCTCCTTCGCTAGCTGGGCGCCGAGATTCTCGTACGGGTCCTCCAGTTCGACCTCCCGCGCGATCGTTACGCCATCGTTCGTGATCGTGGGGGAACCGAACTTCTTGTCGATGACGACGTTGCGGCCCTTCGGCCCGAGCGTCACTTTGACGGTGTCCGCGAGGGCGTCGACGCCGCGCTCCAGCCTGCGGCGGGCGGCCTCCTCGAACTCCAGGATCTTGGGCATGTTTAGGAAATCCCTTCGAAAACGGCGGACGCCCCGAGGCGGCTCCGGCTAACGGAACCGCGCCGGGGCGCCGGCTGTCACTGTCAGCGGGTTACTAGGAGATGACGGCGAGCACGTCACGCGCGGAGAGAATGAGCAGATCCTCCCCGTCGTACTTGACCTCGGTACCGCCGTACTTGGAGTAGAGAACCTTGTCACCGACGGCGACATCGAGCGGGATGCGCTTCTCGCCATCGTCGTCCCACCTGCCTTGGCCGACAGCGAGGACCTCGCCCTCCTGCGGCTTCTCCTTGGCGGTGTCCGGGATGACGAGACCGGACGCCGTGGTCTGCTCCGCGTCCAGCGGCTTGACCACGATCCGGTCTTCGAGCGGCTTGATCACTTGCTGACCTCCCCCTTCGCGGGATGTCACGGGTTCGCTTGGCGTGGCCTGACCACCGTCGTCGCGGGTGCCGGTGAGCCGGGCCAGGTTGGCACTCTCGCGAGGAGTGTGCCAATCCGAACTTAGCACTCACCGAGGCAGAGTGCCAGCAAGCCTCTGTCGGCGCGGACGAGCGAACCGGCGAGGGCCGTCACGCCAACACGTCGGTGACCGGCATCGACGAGTCCGCGGCGAGGGAGAGCGGGCTCGGTGGTCGACCGCGCGCCACGATCTCGGCGCCCAGCGCGGCCACCATTGCCCCGTTGTCGGTGCAAAGGCCCGGCCGCGGCACCCGCAGGGAAACGCCGGCGGCCATACATCTTTCGGCAGCGAGCGCGCGGAGCCGCGAGTTCGCCGCCACGCCACCACCGATCAGCAAGACACCCACCCCGAACTCGCGGCACGCCAGCACGGCCTTGCGGGTGAGGACATCGGCGACCGCCTCCTGGAAGGCCGCCGCCACGTCTTCGATGGGCACCGGCTCACCGGCGAGCTGGCGCGCCTCTACCCACCGGGCCACGGCAGTTTTCAGGCCGGAGAAGGAGAAATCGAACCGGTGCCGCTGCATGTCCCGGGGCCCGGTCAGGCCGCGAGGGAAATCCATTGCCGACTGGTTGCCGTCCCGGGCTGCCCGATCGATGGGAGGGCCGCCGGGAAATGGCATCCCCAGCAGCCGTGCCACCTTGTCGAATGCCTCCCCGGCGGCGTCGTCGATCGTCGCCCCAAGTGGTTCGACGTCCCCGGCGACGTCCTGGACCATCAGCAACGACGAATGACCGCCCGAAACCAGCAACGCGACGGTCGGCTCCGCCAGCGGTCCGTGCTCCAGCTGGTCGACGGCGACGTGTGCAGCCAGGTGGTTGACCCCGTAGAGCGGTTTACCGAGGCCTACGGCGACCGCCTTCGCCGCCGACACCCCCACCATCAGCGCGCCCGCCAACCCTGGCCCGCTGGTGACCGCGACGGCATCCACGTCGCGAAGCTGAATGCGGGCTTCCCTACACGCCCTCTCGACCGTCGGGACGATGGCCTCGAGATGGGCCCGGCTCGCCACTTCGGGCACTACTCCGCCGAACCGGGCGTGCTCGTCAACCGAACTCGCGACGGCGTCGGCCAGTAGCTCGCGGCCCCGCACCAGTCCGACGCCCGTCTCGTCGCACGACGTCTCGATCCCGAGCACCAAGGGCTGGTCGGCCAACACGATGCCGATGCTGTCACGTTGTCCGCCCGTCCTCTGGCCGAGCACGGTCAGGCGTCCGCTGTCAGGACTCGGCGCAGTACGAGAGCGTCGACTTTCCCCCCGTCGTAGTAGCCGCCCCGACGAGAAATCCGCTCGAAGCCGTGTCGGCGGTAGAGGGCGAGGGCCGGGTCGTTGTCTGAACGGACCTCCAACAACAATGCGCCGACCCGGCGTCGGGTCGCCTCGTCAATGACCGCCGTGAGCAACGTGGTCCCGATGCCGCGCCGTTGGTAGGCCGGCGCCACGGCCAGGGTCTGCACGTCGGCGGTGTCAGCAGCGGACATCAGCCCGGCGTAGCCGGCGACATCACCGTCCACCTCTGCGATGACGTACCAACGCGTCTCCGGAACGCCGGCGAGCTCGGATTCAAAATGCTCTGCTGACCAGGGCGGATCGCCGGAAAAGAGCACCTGTGCCAACGTGACGAGCGCGTCGACATCGGTCGAGCGCATCGGGCGCAGCCGCACCGTCACCGGGACAGAACCGGCTTGCGCCCTGCCGGCGGCCGCGCATCGGGTCGCCGAAGGTAGATCGGCTGAGGCGGCAGGATCAGCACGTCGTCATCGGCGACCGCCACCGCCAAGTCCCTGGCGTTCGGAAACTGTGGTGCGACCGGGTTGGGGAAGGCTTCCGGGTAGAGCCGCGGACCCGCGCCAGCGGTCGGCAGATCGGTTGCGACGGAAACCGGAGCGGCGACGTCCGGCCCTGCGCTGCGGCGGCCGGGCTGGTCATACGCCGCCCAGTAGACCTCCTTCCGGCGGGCATCAGTCGCCACGACGAACGGCCCGGGGATCGCAACACCGTGCGCCACCACGTCGAGACTGCACACGCCGTGGACAGGAATGCCGAGGACGTGGCCGAGCATGCGCGCGGTGACCAGGCCGATCCGCAACCCGGTGAATGGTCCCGGACCGACCCCGACCGCGATCTCCGTCAGCTCGCGGCGATCAATACCGGCGGAACTCAGCACCTCGACGATCGCGGGCCCGGTCAGCTCGGTGTGCCGTCGAGCGTCGACGATCGTCGACTCGGCGACGATGCGATTGCCGTCGTGTACCGCTACCGTCACTGCCGGCGTCGATGTGTCCAGCGCAAGCAGCACGCGCCCAGGGTAAGGGGTGAGGGTCAGGCTCGGACCCTCGATTCCGGCGACCCAGCGGACCGCTGGAGGTTCACGCCGTCCCACCTGTTACCAGCCGGTGTGATCCGCACCTCGCGGATCTCGCCGGAGTCGGCGCCCTCGGTGCGATGAATATGGACCTCGAGCCGGTCGGGCCCGAGCCCCTCGGCCAGTCCCTCGCCCCATTCGACGAC
The DNA here is from genome assembly GCA_035697245.1 of Jiangellaceae bacterium. GTDB lineage: Bacteria > Actinomycetota > Actinomycetes > Jiangellales > Jiangellaceae > JACVRX01. Next base: position 12,988 of record DASSDH010000027.1, on the reverse strand, counting down.
GGTGACGGCCTGGTCCAGCGTCGCTTCCAGGTCGAGGTCCTCGAGCTCGTCCCAGCCGCCCAGGCGGTAGGCGTCGACGTGCACCAGTGGCGGTCCACCCGACAGCGACGGGTGGACGCGCGCGATCACGAACGTTGGAGACGTCACCGGTCCGCGCACGCCCAGACCCGCTCCGACACCTTGCGCGAAGGTGGTTTTTCCAGCACCAAGCTCTCCACCCAGCAAGACCAGATCGCCTGCCCGCAGCACGGAGGCGATGCGCTTACCCAAGGTGCGCATCGAGTTCGCATCGGGGACTTCCAGCCTGGCCTCCCGGATCATCGCTTCCGCCACCACCGGCGTGTCCCGCGTCGTTTGGGCAGGTCGGCCTCGACGCGGTCCAGCAGTGCGGCGAGGCGCGCGGTCACGACTTCATGCCGCTCGAGAATCACCATGTGGCCGGCGTCGGCGACCTCGACGTACGACGCTCCCGGCAGCCGATCAGCCAACTCCCGGCTGTGCTCGACCGGTGTCAGCAGGTCTCCGACGGCCCCGATGACGAGCACGGGCAGGTCGCCGATAGTCCTCAGCGCTGCGCGATCGTCGTGGTCGCCGAACACCGACAGGAACTCCGCGATCACCTCGATCGGTGTCGAGGCGTTCATCGATGCCGTGAACTCAACCAGCGAGGGCGAGCCGCCCGTCACGAAGGAGTAACGGCGGGTGAGGACGTAACCGAGGTCGCTGCCGGCCCGTCTGCTGCGCTCGACCAGTTCCGGGCGACGCGCCAGCGCGGCCACCACGCCGGGAGCTGCCCGGTGGGTGAGCCGGCCCAACGGGCCCGGCAGGCCGAGCGAGACCCGGCCGAGGTGAGCGCTCGTCGATATCAGCGCCACCCCGGCGACGCGGTCACGGAACAGGTCCGGTCGCGTAGCGGCCAGGGCGAGGACCGTCATGCCCCCCATGGAATGACCGACGAGCACGAGCGGACCGTCAGGCACTGTCTGGTCGATCACCTCGCCGAGGTCCCGCGCCAGCCGCTCGAACGTCACGCTGCCTTCCGGAGCGCGACCCGAACGCCCGTGCGAGCGCTGGTCCCAGAAAACCAGGCGGGCTAGGCCCGCGAGATCGCGGCGCTGGAAGTGCCAGCTGTCCTGGTTCAGCGCGTAGCCGTGCGTGAACACCACCGTCAGCGGTGAGGTGTTCGTGTCTCCGTCGACCTCGACGTGGAGCAAGACTCCGTCGGCGGTCTCCACCGTTCTCGGGACACCGCGAAGCGACCCAAGTCTCTCGTCGGCATACGGATCGTCGCGCCGGAGGGATCGGCCGACGACGTATCGCTCGGCCGCGAACCCAACGGCGGCGCCGACCGCCGCAACGCCCAGCGCGGCGCCGACCGTACCGGCGGCCCGGCCGGCCGAGAGCAGTCGGCTCACCCGCCGAACTCCTCCGCGCCGACATACGCACGCGGAAGGCGCGGGCCGAACCGGGTGACGATCTCGTACGAGATCGTGCCGCAGGCATCGGCCCAATCCTGTGCCGTCGGCTCTCCGGCGGCACCGTCGCCGAAGAGGACGACCTGGTCGCCGGCATGCGCGGCGTCCTCGCCGAGGTCTACAACGAACTGATCCATGCACACCCGGCCGGCGACCGGACGCACCCGGCCGGCCGCCAACACTGGTGCACCTCGCCTGCCCTCGCCGGACGAAGCATGCCGCGGAACACCGTCGGCGTACCCGAGGGGCACCAGTCCGAGGCTGGTCATCCGTTCCGTGACGTAGGCGTGGCCGTAGGAGACCCCCTGACCGGCGTCCACGCGCTTGACCAACGACAGCTGCGCTCTCGCCGACATCGCCGGACGGAGGCCGAGCTCGGCCGAGCTCGCCTGGTCGGGCACCGGTGAAAGCCCGTAAACGGCCAGGCCGGGTCGGACCAGGTCGAAGTGCGTCTGGGGCAGGGTCAGTGTGGCAGCCGAGTTTGCGAGATGACGCACCTCGGGCGAGACGCCCCGTGCCTCCGCGAATGCGACGGCGTCCTGGAACACGGCGTGCTGGCGCGCAACAGTGGGGTGGGCCGGGGCATCGGCGATTGCGAAGTGCGACCACAGCCCGACGACCTCGACGACCCCCTCGGCCTCGGCTTTGAGCGCCGTGTCGACCAGGCCGGGCCAGTCGGGCACCGTCGCGCCGGAGCGGCCCAGTCCGGAGTCGACTTTGAGGTGCAGGCGGGCCGGCCGGCCGAGCTCCCGCGCCGCTGCGGCAATTTCGTCGACAGCCCAGACGGCAGCCGCGGACACGTCGACGTCGGCAGCGATTGCGTCGCCCCAGCGCTCGCCCGGTGCCGCCAGCCAGGCCAGGATCCGGCCCGGAACGCCTGCGGCGCGCAGCTGGAGCGCCTCTGCCAGCACGGCTGTACCGAGCCAGCTGGCGCCACCGGCCAGCGCCGCCCGCGCCGAGGGGACCAGACCATGGCCATAGCCATCTGCCTTCACCACGGCCAACACCTCGGCGTCGGCTGCGCGCCGACGTAGCTCGGCCACGTTGTCGCGCACCGCGGTGAGGTCGACGCGCACCTCGGCGTGCGGGACCGGCGTCTTCATGGACCGATTCTGTCAGCCCGGTCGGTCGGCCAGTTGGTGCAGCGCGTCCGGCAGGACGTCGAGGACGGTCGTCGCGCTTGGGTACGGTGTCGATCGAGTAGCCAGCTGGCCCGCGACGCCGTGGGCGTATGCCGCCACGCTGGCGGCGTCGAGAGGAGTGAGGCCGGCACCGAGCAGCGCACCGGTGAGACCGGCGAGTACGTCGCCGGATCCAGCCGTAGCCAGCGCGGGCGTGCCCGTGGGGTTGGCCCGGACGCGGCCGTCCGGGGTGGCGACGAGCGTGGTGGAACCCTTGAGCAGGACCACGGCGTTCCATCGGCTGGCGGCCATGGTGGCGTGGTGTAGGCGGCGGGCTTCGACCTCGTCCCGGCTTGTGTCCAGCATGCGCGCCAACTCGCCCGCGTGCGGCGTCAGGACAGCCGGCACGTCCAGCCGCGGTGGCAGGAAGCGCAGGCCGTCGGCGTCGACGACAACGGGAACGCCGTCGGACAATGCCTTGCCCAGCATCCGCCCGCCGCCGGCGTCGGTGCCGAGGCCCGGCCCGATGACCCACGCCTGCACCCGCCCAGCGCCCGCGACCGCCTCGGGCCAGCGGCGCTGAACCGCGCGAACCACATCGTCCGGACCGACATAGCGGACCATTCCGGCTCCGCCGCGCACGGCGCCGCCGGTCGACAGCACAGCAGCCCCCGAGTACTGGGCTGAACCGGCGCCCACGCCAACGACGCCACGGGCGTACTTGTCGGCGTCGCGGGGCGGCACGGGAAGAAGGTCGCGCACGTCGGGCGGTTCCAGCACCTCGACCGGCGGCTTGGGCAGATAGGGGGTCAAGCCGATGTCGACGTCCTCGACCCGACCGGCCGCTCCTGCCGCCGGATCCACCACCAGAGCGATCTTGCGCGTTCCGAACGTCACGGTGACATCGGCGGCGACGTGCTCGCCGGGCAGCTCACCGGTGTCGGCGTCGACACCACTGGGAAGGTCCACCGAGACGAGCAGCCCGGCCCGTTCGGCCGCCAGCCCGACCAGTTGGGCGGCATCGTTGCGCAGGCCACCAGAGCCGCCGATCCCGAGGAGCCCGTCGATGACGAGATCGGCGGCCGCAACCGAACGCACCGGCCAGTCCGTCACTGCCCCACCGGCTCCTCGAAGGGCGGCGAGCCCGTTCAGGTGGGCCCGCTCCGGTCGAAGCAGGATCGCATCCACTCGGGCCCCCCGCCGCGCGAGTCGAGCCCCGGCGAACAACGCGTCACCGCCGTTGTCCCCGGCGCCGACGAGCAGGGTGACCCGAGCGCCGTAGGGCCCGCCCAGCAACAGCGCGCAGCGGGCGGCCAGGCCCGCTGCAGCCCGCTGCATCAAGGCACCCGGAGGAAGCTTGGCCATCAACGCCGCCTCCGCGGCACGGACGTGCCGGATCGGATGGGCGCCGATCACGGCTTGCTCTCCAACACGACTACGGCCGACGCTATGCCGGCGTCGTGAGAGAGCGAGAGCAGGACGGCATCGACGCCCAGTGCCGTGCATCGTTCCGCGACCGACCCGCGGACCTCGAACCATGGCCGCCCGTCGTCGGAGGTCACCACCTCGGCATCGTGCCACCGCAGACCCTGCGGGGCCCCCAGCGCCTTGGCGAGCGCCTCTTTCGCGGCGAAGCGGGCGGCCTGCGATGCGATCGACCGGTCCCGCTCGCGGATGGTGAACACCCGCTCCAGCAGGCGCGGCGTCCGTTCGAGCGTCTCCGCGAACCGCGCGACGTCGACGACGTCGATTCCCAGGCCCACGATCACCGGACAGCACTCCCGTCCACCGGCCGAATGAACTACTCCACCGTGACGCTCTTGGCCAGGTTGCGCGGCTGGTCGACGTCGAAGCCGCGCATGCTCGCCATCTCGCAGGCAAACACCTGCAGTGGCACGGTGGCGACCACGGGCTGTAGCAGCGTCGGGCACGCTGGAATCCGGACGATGTGATCGGCATATGGCACGACGGCCTCGTCGCCTTCCTCCGCAACGACGACAGTGCGCGCTCCCCGGGCACGTACCTCCTGAATGTTGCTGACGATCTTGTCGTGCAGCACGGAGCGGTTGTGGGGCGACGGGACGATGACGAACACGGGCACGCCCTCTTCGACCAGCGCGATCGGCCCGTGCTTGAGCTCGCCGGCTGCGAAGCCCTCCGCGTGCATGTACGCGATCTCCTTGAGCTTCAGCGCACCCTCCAGGGCGACTGGGAACCCGACGTGCCGGCCCAGGAAGAACACCGACGTGACCTCGGAAAGCTGCCGGGCGAGATCCCGTACCGGCTCCATCTCCTGGAGGACCCGTTCGACCTTGGACGGCATGTCCGCCAGCTCACGAACGACCGCAGTGATCTCCTCGCCCCATTTGGTCCCACGGACCTGACCGAGGTAGAGCGCCACCAGGTAGCAGGCGATCAGCTGGGTGAGGTGGGCCTTGGTCGACGCGACCGCGACCTCCGGCCCGGCATGCGTGTAGAGCACCGCGTCGGACTCGCGCGGGATCGTTGCGCCGTTGGTGTTGCAGATCGCCAGCACCCGCGCACCCTGCTCACGGGCGTACCGCAAGGCCATCAGCGTGTCCATCGTCTCGCCCGACTGGCTGATCGCCACGACCAAGGTCTGCCGGTCGACGATCGGGTCCCGGTAACGGAACTCGCTGGCCAGCTCCACCTCGCACGGCACCCGAGTCCAGTGTTCGATCGCGAGCTTGGCAACGAGGCCAGCGTGGTATGCAGTACCGCAAGCTACGACGATGACCTTGTCGACCTCGCGCAGGTCTTCGTCGGACAGCCTCATCTCGTCGAGCACGAGTTTGCCGTCGGCGCCTATTCGACCGAGCAGCGTGTCGGCGACGGCGTGTGGCTGCTCGGCGATCTCCTTGAGCATGAAATAGTCGTAGCCACCTTTCTCGGCGGCCGATGCGTCCCAGTCGACGTGGTACCGCTTCTCCTCGACGGGCGCACCGTCGAAGTCGGTCAGCGTCACACCATCCGCCGTGATCTCGACGATCTGACCGTCGCCGATCTCCATTGCCTCGCGGGTGTGGGCAATGAATGCCGAGACGTCGGAGGCCAGGAAGTTCTCGCCGTCGCCGAGTCCGACGACCAGCGGCGAATCGCGGCGGGCAGCGACCACCCGGTCGGGGAGATCGGCATGTACGGCAACCAAGGTGAAGGCCCCGCGAAGTCGCCGCACGACCGACCGCAAAGCCTCCGCGAGGTCCATCCCGGTGGCAACGTCCGCGGACAGCAGATGAGCGACCACCTCGGTGTCTGTGTCCGAGGCGAAGGACGTGCCGGCCTCCTCGAGATCGGTCCGGAGCCGGGCGAAGTTCTCGATGATCCCGTTATGGATGACAGCGACCCGGTTGGACTCGTCCAGGTGCGGATGGGCGTTGCGGTCGGTGGGGGCACCGTGGGTGGCCCACCGGGTATGACCGATGCCGGTGGTCGACGACGGCAACGGGTGGTCGCCGAGCGCTTTCTCGAGGTTGGCGAGTTTGCCGGCTCGTTTGGCCGAGGCAAGCGCGCCGTCGGCGACGACGGCCACGCCGGCCGAGTCGTAGCCCCGGTATTCCAGCCTGCGCAGCCCCTCCATCACGACGTCGAGCGCTTGCTGGTCGCCTACGTATCCCACGATCCCGCACACGGCCGTCAGGGTATCTCCCCGGCAGGATGGGGCCGTGACGCAGCCATTCGTCGAGCTCGATCGCGCAGCATGGGCCGGTCTCGCTAGCGAAGGTGACACCGCTGCGCCCCTGCCGTTGACGGCAGTGGAGTTCCACGCACTTCGCAGCCTCGGGGACGAGGTCGACCTCGACGAGGTTCGCGCGATCTACCTGCCGCTGTCTCGCCTGCTCAACCTGCATGTGCGGGCCACCGCCCAATTGCATGCGAGCACCAAGACCTTCCTGGCGGATCTCCCGGACCGCACTCCGTACGTCATCGGGATCGCCGGATCGGTGGCGGTCGGCAAGTCCACGACCGCCCGCCTGTTGCGGTTGTTGCTGGCCCGATGGTCTGACCACCCCGACGTGGCGCTGGTGACAACCGACGGGTTTCTGCTCCCCAACGCCGAGCTCGAGCGGCGCGGGCTGCTGCAGCGAAAGGGTTTCCCCGAGTCGTACGACCGGCGGGCCCTGTTGCAGTTCGTCGCGGCCGTCAAGTCAGGTGAGCCAGAGGTGGTCGCACCGGTGTATTCGCACCTGAGCTATGACATCGTTCCTGCCGATCACATCGTGCTGCGCGGGCCGGACATCGTGCTGGTGGAAGGTCTCAACGTGCTGCAGCCCGCCCGTCCGCGCCCCGACGGCACTTCCGGGCTGGCGGTGAGTGACTTCTTCGACTTCTCCATCTACGTCGACGCCGCGACCGCGGATGTCCGGCGGTGGTATGTCGAGCGGTTTCTCCGGCTGCGGGACACGGCGTTCCGGGAGCCGATGTCGTACTTCCACCGATACGCCGAGCTCGATCATGACGCGGCAGTGGCTCAAGCGACCCAACTCTGGGACACGATCAACGGACCGAACCTGGAACAGAACATCCTGCCGACTCGCGGCCGCGCCACCCTGGTACTGCACAAGGACGCATACCACGCCGTCGAGTGGATCCGGCTGCGCAAGCTGTAAGGCGGGCGGGCCTTCAGGGAGCAAGAGTGAGGGTTTCCTCGACGACGGCGGCCAGGTGCTGTGCGATGGCGCGGGCCTGATCCTCGGTCGCTGCTTCGACCATGACCCGGACGAGCGGTTCGGTACCTGACGGCCGCAGTAGCACCCGGCCGGTGTCACCCAGCTCGGCCTCGGCCTGGGCGACTGCCGCCCGAAGGGTCGCCTCCGACGCGACCCGGGTTTTGTCTACGCCGGGGACGTTGACGAGCACCTGCGGAAGCCTTTCGACGACACCGGCCAGCTCAGCCAGCGGGTGTCCGGACTGAGCAATCCGGCCGAGCAGGTGGGCCGCAGTAAGAATGCCGTCGCCGGTCGTCGCGTGGTCGAGCATGATCACATGGCCGGACTGCTCACCGCCAAGCGAATGGTCGCCTGCCTTCATCGCCTCCAGGACGTACCTGTCCCCGACGGCGGCATCGACGACCGTGATCTGGGCACGCCGCATGGCTAACCGGAAACCCTCGTTGGACATCACGGTCGCGACCACGGTGTCGTCGTAAAGGCGGCCCGACGCGCGCATGCCGAGGGCGAGCACCGCCAAGATCTGATCGCCGTCGACGACCTGGCCCGCGGCGTCGACGGCGAGGCACCGGTCAGCGTCGCCATCGTGGGCGATACCGGCATCGGCACCGTGGGTGACGACGAGACGCTGCAGCTGGTCCAGGTGGGTCGACCCGCAGCCGTCGTTGATGTTGAGGCCGTCCGGGACGGCGAATGCCGTGACGACGTCAGCGCCGAGCCGCCGTAGCGCCTCCGGAGCCGCCCGGAACGCAGCACCGTTCGCGCAGTCGACGACTACCCGAAGCCCGTCGAGCCGGTGCGGTGTTGCGTCGAGGATGTGCGACACGTACTGCTCAAAACCCTCCGGGTAGTCGCTGATGCGCCCGACGCCTGCCCCGGTTGGGCGCCGCCACAGCTCCCGTAGCCGGGCTTCGATAGCGTCCTCGACCGAGTCGTCGAGCTTGTTCCCACCCTTGGCGAAGAACTTGATGCCGTTGTCGGGCATCGGGTTGTGGCTCGCCGATAGCACGACACCGAGATCCGCGCCCAGGGCATTGGTCAGGTACGCAACGGCGGGAGTGGGCAGGACACCTGCCCGCAATACGTCCACCCCGGCGCTCGCGAGTCCGGCCACTACGGCTGCCTCCAGGAACTCCCCCGACGCCCTGGTATCACGGCCCACGACGGCCACCGGACGATGTCCTGCGAACGCGCCCGCCTCGCCCACGACGTGCGCAGCGGCGACGGAAAGGTCGAGGGCCAGCTCGGCGGTGAGGTCCTGGTTGGCCAGGCCACGGACGCCGTCGGTGCCGAAGAGTCGGTCCACGGGGTCTCCCTGGTCGAGAATGCGCATCGGCCCCGGCGCGTATGCCCCAGGGCCGTGCGGCGACGACAGCTGTTTGTCAGCGCTTGCTGTACTGCGGCGCCTTGCGTGCCTTCTTCAGGCCGGCCTTGCGGCGTTCCTTTGCCCGCGCATCGCGGGTGAGGAAGCCGGCCTTCTTCAACAGCGAACGGTTGTTGTCGGTGTCTGCGGCGTTGAGAGCGCGCGCGACGCCGAGGCGCAGCGCGCCGGCTTGACCGGTGACCCCACCTCCGTGGACACGCGCCACGACGTCGTACTGACCTTGGAGGTCGAGCTCGACGAATGGCGACTCGACCGTCTGCTGATGGACCTTGTTGGGGAAATACGCGGCAAGCGTGCGGCCGTTGATGGTCCACTGCCCAGTGCCGGGTACGAGCCGTACCCGCGCTATGGCTTCCTTGCGGCGTCCGGTTGCATCAGCCGGCCCGATCGACGAGCGGCGCGACGGCCTTGTCTCGCTGGTGACCGTTTGGTCCGGCGCGGTGGGTTCGGCAGCCTCGACAGGCGATGCCTCGACGGTGGTCTCAGTCATGTCCTCGATCCCGGGAACGGTCATTGGGCGACCTGGCTGATCGTGTACGGCACCGGCTTCTGCGCCTGGTGCGGGTGCTCCGACCCGGCGTAGACCTTGAGCTTGGACAGCATTTTCCGGCCCAACGTGTTGTGCGGCAACATGCCCTTGACTGCCTTCTCCACGACCCGGCGAGGATTCTTGGCCAGCAGCTCGTCGTAGGACGTGGCCCGGATTCCGCCAGGGAATCCGGAGTGCCGGTACTCGACCTTGTTGTCCCGCTTTGCGCCGGTCAGCGCGACCTTGCCGGCGTTGACGATCACGACGAAGTCGCCAGTGTCGACATGCGGTGCATAGATCGGCTTGTGCTTCCCGCGCAGCAAGGTGGCGGTCTGGGCAGCGAGCCGGCCGAGGACCACGTCGGTGGCATCTATCAGGTGCCACTGACGCTGGACGTCGCTCGGCTTCGGGCTGAACGTGCGCACGGGCGTGGGCCTTCGGTTGGTCGGCGGAATCCGGTTTGCATGGCGCGCAATTGCTGATCGACGGACAACCAGCCGCGCACAACGACTGCTCAGGATACCGGGCGGGCGTCCAGAGGGTCAAAACCGGCCAACGGCCGGCCAGCCAGCCCTAAGCACTTCAATGATCAAATACGTGCCAAAGCGGCCGAACGAGCTGTTTGGCGAGTATTTGATCATTGAAGTGACCGGGAGGGCGTGGAATTGATCTTGCAGGGTTCGAGAGCGGCGTGGAATTGATCTTGGCGCGGTGGGCTTCGAGGACGATACTGCGGGAATGGCCGAGCCGACGAAGATCCTGCTCGATGAGTCCGAGCTGCCGCGGCAGTGGTACAACCTCATCCCCGATCTGCCCTCCCCGCCGCCACCGGTGCTGCACCCGGCGACGCACGAACCGGTGGGACCGGACGACCTCGCGCCGTTGTTCCCGATGGCGCTCATCGGCCAGGAGGTCACGCAGGATTCCTACGTCGACATCCCAGAGGAGGTGCTCGACGTCTACCGGCTTTGGCGGCCGACTCCGCTTTACCGCGCTCGCCGGTTGGAGAAGGCGCTGGGCACCCCGGCCCGGATCTACTACAAGTACGAAGGCGTAAGCCCCGTGGGCTCTCACAAGCCCAACACGGCAGTTCCCCAGGTCTACTACAACGCCCAGGAGGGCATCCACAAGTTGACCACGGAGACCGGCGCAGGGCAGTGGGGCAGCGCATTGGCCTTCGCCTGCGCGCTGTTCGGGGTCGAATGCGAGATCTGGCAGGTGCGGGCGTCCTACGACGGCAAGCCGTACCGCAAGTCGATGATGGAGACATACGGGGCGACGGTCCATCCGAGCCCGTCTGATATCACCGAGGCCGGTCGCAAGATCCTTGCCGACGATCCGGAGTCGCCGGGCAGCCTCGGCATCGCCATCAGCGAGGCGGTCGAGGTCGCGGCGACGCACGACGACACTCGATACTCATTGGGAAGCGTGCTGAATCACGTCCTCCTGCACCAGACGGTCATCGGCCAGGAGGCCCTGGCGCAGCTGGCCAAGGTCGGTGAGACACCGGACGTGATCTTCGGCTGTACGGGCGGCGGATCCAACTTCGGCGGGCTCGCATTCCCGTTCCTCCGGGAGAAGCTGGCAGGGCGCATGGACCCGCGGATCGTCGCGGTCGAGCCCGCTGCCTGCCCGTCGCTGACCCGGGGTCGTTACGCCTACGACTACGGCGACACGGCCGGGCTGACACCACTGCTCAAGATGCACACACTCGGCCACGACTTCATTCCCGAGCCCATCCATGCCGGCGGGCTCCGCTACCACGGCATGTCACCGTTGATGTCGCACGTCTACGAGCTTGGCCTACTCGAGGCGGTCGCGAAGAACCAGAACGAGTGCTTCGCCGCAGGGGTCCAGTTCGCGCGCACCGAAGGGATCGTCCCCGCTCCGGAACCCACGCACGCGGTGGCTGCATGCATCGAAGAGGCCAGGCGCTGCGCCGAAACCGGTGAAGAACGAGTGATCCTGACGGCGTTGTGCGGGCATGGCCACTTCGACATGAGCGCCTACGACCGTTATCTCGCCGGCGAGCTCACCGACTATGAATTTCCCGCCGAGGAAGTCGAACGGGCACTGACGCGGCTACCGGACGTCGATCTCTGACGTAGCCTCGGCTGCAAAACCGTGGGGGCATGTGGACTGCGCTCCCGGTTGAAAGGTGCCCGGACGTGAGTAATGTCACGACCGTCGGACTCTTCGGGAGGCACCATGTCGATCCGCCGCACCGCGATGGTCCTGCTGTCCGCATCGCTCACGATAACGCTGAGCGCACCAGCCGTTCAGGCCGCGCAGACGCCGGGCGGAGAGGACGGACTGGACGCCCAGCACTCGCTGCGCGCGGCGGTCACCGACGAATCCTTCTACTTCGTCATGGCGGACCGATTCGAGAACGGGAACACCGCCAATGACGACGGCGGCCTCGGCAGCGACCCGCTCGTCTCTGGGTTCGACCCAACGAAGAGGGGGTTCTACAACGGTGGGGACCTCAAGGGACTACTCGATCGAATCGACTACATCCAGGGGCTCGGTACGACGTCGATCTGGTTGACGCCCAGCTTCAAGAACAAGGCTGTCCAGCTCGAGGACGGCCCTTCTGCCGGTTACCACGGCTACTGGATCACCGACTTCACCCAGATCGACCCCCACCTCGGCACCAATGACGACCTGCGCGCCCTCGTCGACGCTGCCCACGCCCGGGGGATGAAGGTGTATTTCGACATCATCACCAACCACACGGCTGACGTCATCGGTTATCAGGAAGGCGCCCGCCAACCCTACGTCTCGAAGGACGTCGAGCCCTATCTGACCGCGGCGGGCGTGCCGTTCGACGATCGGGATTACGCCGACGGCACGCCCCCGTTCCCGGCAATGGACCCTGAAGTGTCGTTCCCGTACACGCCGGTCCTCGATCCCCCCGAGGAGAACCTCAAGGTCCCCGCGTGGCTCAACGACGTCACGCTTTACCACAACCGCGGCGACACGACGTTCGTCGGGGAGAACTCCTGGTACGGCGACTTCTTCGGCCTCGACGACCTCTTCACCGAGCATCCGGACGTCGTCGAGGGCATGATCGACATCTACAAGGCGTGGATCGCCGACTTCGGCGTCGACGGCTTCCGCATCGACACCATGAAACACGTCAACGACGAGTTCTGGCAGAAGTTCGGACCCGAGGTTCTGGACTTCGCCCGCCAGCAGGGCAAGACCGAGTTCTTCATGTTCGGTGAGGTCTTCGACACGACGAAGAGCTTCACCTCGCACTTCAGCACCCACGACACGATGCAGGCGGTGCTGGACTTCCCGTTCCAGGACGCGGCGCGGAAGTTCGCGTCACAGAGTCAGTCGACCAGCCAGCTCGAAACATTCTTCGCCGGCGACGACTGGTACACCGACGCCGACTCCAACGTCTACCAGTTGCCCACGTTCCTCGGTAACCACGACATGGGGCGCATCGGCTTCTTCATCCAGTCGGACAATCCTGGAGCGGGCGATCCAGAATGGCTGGCGCGCGACCGGCTGGCCCACGAATTGATGTACTTCTCGCGCGGTAACCCTGTCATCTACTACGGCGACGAGCAGGGCTTTACCGGCTCCGGCGGTGACCAGGTCGCCCGTCAGACGCTGTTCGCGAGCCTGGTGCCCGACTACCTCGACGACGATCTGCTCGGGACGAGCAACACCCATGCGCAGGCGAACTTCGTGCCCTCGCACCCGCTGTACCAGGCGATCAACAACCTGGCCGAGGTCACCAGTGAGCATCCTGCGCTGCGCAACGGGACGCACCAGCACCG
>DASSDH010000026.1:0-7082 GCA_035697245.1 Jiangellaceae bacterium | reverse complement strand
CCATCTGTCGAGTTGTAGCGCGGAATCGCAACGCCCTCTCTGAGCATCACTTCACCCGCGTCTACTTCACCCACATCGACGTACCGCAGCAGACGGCCGTATCTGTCAACGTCGTCCTGAGCGCCTGGTGTCAGCGTGACTGTCTCACCCAGCGTCAGCTTTTCCATGCGCTGCGAGGCCTCTTCAAACCCGCACTCGCCTTCCTCTAGCGTGTCGATTCCGATGAGACGAACTCGCTCGCCTGTGTTGACCTCGATCGTGTCGCCATCGATGACGTACGTGACAACGAACTCGTCGCCCTGAGGCTCAGCTGTCTCGACTGGCGGGTCGACTGGCTCAACGGCCAGCACTATCGGCGGTGGCGTGGACGACCCTGCTGTCGGCAGTGGCGTGTACGACTCCGCCGGCATGTCCACACCGACGGCCTGTCCGCAGGCCGGCACGAACAGCAGGACAGTGGGAATTGCAAGCAGCAGCTTCTTCATCGGATGTCGAGTCCGATCGTCACGCTGTTGTAGTGCTCTTGCACGGCGGTGATCTGCCCGATGTGGAACGTCATCTTCTCGTCGGCGGTGAGCCTGCCCTCGTGGAGCAGCTTGAGTTCCTGCGCCAGCGCGTAGAAGCCGGGGCCGGGGTCGCTGCCGCCCTGGTAGTGCACCAGCGCGGAGATCATCAGTCCTTCGCCTGGCTGCCAGTCCTCCTCCGAACGGTCCCGCAGCACGACCAGCCGAAGGAGGTAACCGGCGGCGTAGCGTTCGGCGGCGCGGTGGAAGTCGAACCCGGCCAGGCCGTGGCGCTTCACCACGTCGTTGACGTCGGTGTATGTGGTCGTGCCCTTGTTGCGGGCGGTCGCCTGGAGGAACGGCAGCACGGCGTCGAGCGCCTCGCCCCATGCCGACTCGTCGCGGCCGTACATGGTGTTTCTGCTGCTGCCCATTGCTCCTAGTTCCTTCACAGTGCCTTCTCAGTGATCTTGCGGTTGACGTGCCCGTCGTCGGCTGTGCGGCGAGGGTCGGGTTCTCGATGACGGTCACCCATGCGCGGGGGATCTTCGGCTAGTAGCGGCCGCCATCGCCGCCCGGCTTGGCGAGCTTCAACAGCCCGTCCGCGCGAGTGTCGAGCACGACGTGAGGATCGGTGCCGCCGCGCCAGCTCACGCCGGAACGGGTGACGACCGTGCCCGGGTCCAGCGGCGGCCGGTACGGAATGCCGGTGGGGCCGGTCGCGGGAATGTCTTCGCCGTCAAACGGCAGGAGGTAGGCGCCGCGGACACGCAGACCGCGCCGCCACCCACGGGCGGCGCAAGGGTGCTAGTTGACTCCGTTGCTGCGGGTCGGGACCTTGGTCACCATCCACACGGCGGCGGCGGGGCTGGTGCGAATCAATTTGGGGTCTCCGTACGAGGGGCCGTTGGTTACCAGGAGTTAGGCGGCAGTTGCCGACGCGCATTGGTGCCCAGTGTGCCCGAGCCAACTGAGACGAACCTGAGAAGCCAACTCACCCGGCAGGCCGCCTCCATCACAGCGCAGCCACGGCCAGTAAACGGTGCGACGGCGCCGGTGCGCCTCCGACCCGATGGCGAGGAGTGGTGGCCGGCCACCGCGAACCGGTGGACCGACACGCACGTGCTCGTGCATTGGGTCGATGACGGCGATGAGCAGGAAGCCAAGATTTCGCGCGAGGACGTCCGCCGAGGCTGACCGCGGCCGCGGTAGACAAATTCCGCAAAAGGTGAGACAGGTGCCGGCAATGGTGGGACGCTCAGCCGGACAGGAAGCGACGAGCGGACTCGCGTGTCCGGCCTGCGCTCGGGCCGATGGGTTCGAAGGGCTTCCACATTGGCGATTCGAGGGGGGAAACCATGAAGGCCACGAGATTGGTGCTTTCCATCGTTGCTGGTGTCCTGAGTCTCGCGGTAGCGAGTCCCGCCGTCGCCGCGGGACCCACCATCGTCGATGAAACGGTCACGGTCACGCGCGAGGACGCACTCGCTGCGTACGGGGAGTTTGGCGAAGTCTTCCAGGACTGCGGCGACTTCGTGGTTCTCGCGGCCTTCACCGCCGAGGATCGGGTGATCACCTTCGAGGATCGCGAGCTTCGGCTGGTGAAGTTCACCGGTGAGCTGTTCCGCCCGGACACGGATGTAGCTGTGACGTATGCCGGGTCGGCTCGTATCGAACTTGGGTTCGGTCCCACCGGCGAGGTCGAGACTATTTCGACGACTGGACTCGCGCGGTACCTGATCGACTTGGAGGGCAACCGGATCGTCTTCGATGCGGGTTTCTTCACCGGCGACTTCAGCAGTTTCCCACCAACGTTGATGGAGCACGGCCTTAAGCGGTACGAAGAGGTGATCTGCAGCGCTCTTGCCTGATTCGGCGGGAGCGCAGTTCAACGGCCACCACATCGCCCACGGCAAGCCACCGATCCCGGTCACGGTGTGCGTCGAGTGGGTCGACGGCGGCGAGGGCCAACTCGACGGCTGAACAGCGCTATGGACCCGCACCCAGCGGGGTAAGGCGTCCTAGTCTCGCAGCGCTTGCCGCCCCCTCGGTCGTAAGGAAGGGTCAGGGGTAGCAGATCGGGGACGGGGGTGAATCCCGATGGGTTTCTTCCTCATCTTCCTGCTGCTCGTCGTGACGCTCGGGGCGGTGTTGACGTGGACTCGTCGTGGGCAGTCCAGCATCGGACGCGAGTCGGGTGACACGATCGCGAAGGCACGACACAAGGCACAGGTACTGCCATTTGCAACGCCGAGACGCCGACCATGACGGTCCAAGGTCCCCGGTCCTCCAGCGGCCTACTCGCGGGCATGACTAGGCACAAGGCCTGGAGTCTGACTCGCCGAACGAGTCCACACCCGGGACCTAGGTGCCGGGTGCGCCAGCGAGGCGCGGCGTTTCCTCTTGGACGACCTGTCGTCGATGTGGGCGGGCCGAGGCCGCAGACGGTGCGTTGGGTGCTAGGTGGGCATCTCTTGCACACGTGTCCACGTGCGCTCGTGCAGAAGCGGCACCACTTGCTGCTCGATTATGTCCTCGAAGTGCGGCGTCCTCCGGTGGGCCTGGAAGGCGTCCTCACTGGTATACCGCTCGTAGAGCAGGAACGCCCGGGGATCGTCAATCTCCTGGTAGACCGAGAACTCGAGGCATCCCGGTTCGGCCCGGCTGGCATCCGCGTTCTTGCGCAGCAGTCCCGCGACCCTCGATTCGTGCCCCTCCGCCACCACGTATCGTGCGACGACGATCAGCATGATCCCTCCGAGCCCTAGGCTCCCCGAACGGTGCACGCCGCGGCAAGGTGCCGCTCACTAGCCGCAATCTACGACCCAGCCGGGGAGGTCACCGGGAGTCTCCGCGGTGTCGGGCGCTAGGCCCCGGCACAGCGGACAAACCCGCGAGTCGGCGAAGGTCCGCGGATTTCCACGGGGCGAGATGCTGTAGTGAGCGTGCCCACCGCAATGGGTCGGCGACGATGGTCTGAGCTGCCACGGGTATGGCGCGACCCAAACGCTTTCATTGAGAAGAGCCGCCTATCCACCTAGCATCCTCCTCGACCCGAGACACGGTGTTCAGGTGGGAGGGCCCGCATGATCGTCTCGACGATGAACGACCTGCCCGGCTTCGAGGTGACCGAAGTGATTGGCGAGGTGTTCGGGCTCACCGTGCGCTCCCGCCACATCGGCTCTCAAGTTGGCGCCGGACTCAAATCGCTGGTCGGCGGCGAACTGAAGGGACAGACCAAGACGCTTGTCGACAGCCGGCTGCAGGCCCAGCAGAGGTTGGTCGACGAAGCCGCGAGCCGGGGCGCCGATGCCATTCTGGCCATGCGTTACGACGCCACCGAGATCGGCGGCGGCTGGCAGGAGATCTGCGCCTACGGCACCGCAGTGAAGGTCCGCCCGCCTTCCTGATCCGCGATCATCGTGGCGCAGGATTGGTCTGCACAGGACCGGTCCGAGATATCGGCGTTACAAGCCGGTGCCACGCACCTTCTGGTTCAGGTGGCCGTTCGTGTAGTGGTGCGCCGTACGTGCACGTGGGAGTGGCCCAGATGCGGGCAGTAGGGTCCGATCATGGCAGAGCCTCCCGTTCGGGAGCCGGACGCTCCGACCGGCGCGGTCTCGACGATGATGCGCCGCGTCGTCGTCTCGGCGGACCGCGAGGTGGGGGTACACCGCGTCGCAGTGCCCGCGCCGATGCCCGGAGAAGCATTGGTGCGAACGGTGGCTGCCGGCATCTGCGGCTCGGACATCCACGCGTTGCACGGCCGGCATCCTTTCATTCCGTTGCCCTACTCGCCGGGCCATGAGGTCCTCGGCGTCGTGGTAGAGGCAGCGGAGCGGGCGTCCGGGCCGCCCGTCGGCCAGCGTGTGGTCGTCGAGCCCACCTTGCCGTGCTGGCGCTGCAAGCAGTGTCGCGCCGGTCGCGAGAACCTCTGCGAGAACTTGGCATTCTTCGGCTGCGGCTACGCGCAGGGCGGCATGGCCGATGCCTTCACCGTCCCGGCCGACCGCCTACACCCGGTCCCGAACGAGCTCGACGACCGCCAGGCCGTCCTCATCGAGCCGCTGTCGACGCCCGTGCACGCGGTGCGCCTGGCGGCGCCGCTCGAGCGCAAGGCTGTCGCCGTCCTTGGCGCCGGCACCATCGGTCTCATGGTGTTGGCGGTCGCTTTGGACCACGGTGCATCGAAGGTCGTCGTGACGGACCTCCTGGAGAGCAAGCGCCGCCGCGCGCTCGACCTCGGTGCTCACGCGGTGGTCGACGCCACCCGCGCCGCCGCCGTCGAGGAGGTCCGCGGCGCGCTCGGGGAGAGCGCTGATGTGGTGTTCGACTGCGTGGCCGTCCAGCGCACCGTTGGGCAGGCGATCGCAATGGCGCTCAAGGCGGGCACCGTCGTGATCGTCGGAGTACCCGCCGCCGATGTCGAGATCCCGCTGCCCCTCGTCCAGGACCGGCAGGTGCGTATCCAGGGCAGCGCCACCTACCTTCCGAAGGACTACGCGGAGGCCATCGACCTGCTGAGCAGGGGAGTCGTGCGGCCAGAGGACTTCATCACCGGTGCCTACGCCCTGGACGACGTCGCCGAGGCCTTCACTGCCGCGACCTCGGCTGAGCACGTGAAAGTGATCGTCACCGCGGACGCTCGCCATTGACGGGACCCACTCACCTTGGCCGCCCCGGCAGGTCATGTCTGGGCGTGCGAGCATCCGCTGCATGCGTAGCGACAACGTCGCGCTTCCCGTCGTCCTGCTCACTGGCTGGCCCGCCGCGGGGAAGAGCACCGTCGGCCGAGAACTGGCTCGCCGGCTCGGCGGGGCGCTCATCGACCAGGACACCGCGACCGCCCCGCTGGTCGCCGTCGTCGCAGATCTGGTGGGGGTGCACGACCTGACTGACCCTCGGCTGGCCGGCCCTACCCGACATGCCCGCTACGAGACGGTCACCGCACTCGCTGAGGACAACCTGCGCGTCGGCACGCCAGTCGTCTTGGTCGCCCCGTTCACCGAAGAGCGGCGCAACCTGGACGCATGGAATGCCCTTGAGCGTCGACTCCGGGCTGCCGGCGGGTCACCGCTGCTCGTCTGGCTGCGGCTGGAACCCGCCACGGTGGTGCACCGACTGCGTGCTCGGGGCGCCTCCCGGGACACGGCGAAGGTGACCGACCCGGCGGCATTCACGGCGGCCCTGGAGGACACCTCGGAACCTGTCGGGCCGCACTTCACGGTGGACGGCGAGAGCCCGACTGGCGACGTGGTGCAGACCGTGCTCGCGGCACTGGCCGTGCCACCTGCCTGACCGGCGCGAAACAGCGCGGACCAGGCTGTTGCCATCGATGGCAGTCCTGCGTAGAGTGACTGCTTCGAACGTTTGCCATCGATGGCAAAAACACTCGAGATTCGTGGTAACGGAGGACGCGGCGGTGGGTGAGCGGAGCATCCTGCGCGATGTTGCCCAGGCCGCCGGCGTGAGTCTGCGCACCGCGTCGAGGGTCCTCAACGACGATCCGCGGGTGGCGGCCGCTACCCGTGAGCGGGTTCAAGGCGTCATGAAGGACCTGCGCTACGTCCCGGACCTGATGGCCCGCTCGCTGCGGGGCGGCACCGATGCGACCATCGGGTTGGTCGTCGAGTCGATCGCCGACCCCTTCTTCTCCGAGCTCGTCGCGGCTGTCGAGTCGGCCAGCTCGGATGCCGGCAAGTCGGTCCTGGTGGCATCGACCCGCGCGGACGCGGGGCGCGAGCTGCGGGTCGTGACGGAGCTGCTCCGGCGCCGTGTCTCGGGACTGTTGGTCGTGCCAACAGCAAGTGATCACTCCTGGCTCGCCCAGGCGGCTGCCCCGCTGGTGCTGGTCGACCGAGCGGCCGAGGGGCTTGATGCCGACATGGTCGGCACCGACGACCAGCGGGCGGCCTTCGACGCTGTTGCGCACCTGATCGCGCACGGGCACCGCGACATCGCCTACGTCGGCGACTACTCGCGGGTGTCGACGTCGGCAGCCCGGTTGGCGGGTTACCGCGAGGCCATGGCGCACTACGGGCTCCTCGTACACGACGAGCTGGTTCACGCCGACTGTCCGACGGCTCGGGCCGCCTCGGCCGCGATGAGCAGCCTGCTGGCCGAGGGACGCCAGCCGACCGCCGTGTTCAGCGCTGCGACGCGATGCTCGCTGGGCGTGGTCCCGGTCCTGCACGAGCACCGGCGTACAGACGTCGCGTTCGTTGGCTTCGGTGACTTCGCCATGGCGGATGCGCTGGTCCCGGCTGTGACCGTGGTGGACCACTCAGGGGCTGCCGTCGGCCGGGCTGCGGTGGCGAGGCTCGCCCGGCGGATCAGTGAGCCAGCCTTGATGCCTGAGATCGTGCATGTGCCGGTCCGACTGGTCGAGCGCGGATCCGGGGAGCTACGCCCATGACCACCGGAAGCGAAGTCGTGGTTGGCCTCGACCTCGGCACGACGAGCTCGAAGGCCCTGGTCCGGGATCTGCTGGGCCGACAGGTAGCACTGGTGGAGGCCAGGACGCCGTGGATGACGGTCGATGTGGGGACCGAGACCACGCCACAGGCCATGCTTGGGCTC
>DASSDH010000025.1:0-2002 GCA_035697245.1 Jiangellaceae bacterium | reverse complement strand
ACGAGTGGCGTCGTTGGTCCTCCCTTCCTGAGAGCCGATCCACCGATGGCGAGGCCTCGACCTCGATGGCGACCTGGACCCTCCGGCCGACGAAGACGCCACGCGCATCCATGGGCGCGTTGAAGCCGATCCCGAAGGCGCGGCGGTCGATCGTGGCCGTCGCCGAGAAGCGCGCCCGCAGCTCGCCATGCCGGTCGAGGGCGAAATCGTGGAGCTTGAGCGCGAGCGGCACCTCTCGGCTCACGCCGCGCACCGACAGCTCGCCGTGAACCAGCAAGCCCTGGCTGGCCCGACGCATGCCGGTCGAGCGGTAGGTCATCGTCGGATTGGTCGCGACCGCCAGGTACCTCGCCGAGCGCAGATGGGCATCACGCCGGGCGTTGCCGGTGTCGACCGAGGCCAGGTCGATCGTCGCCCTGACGTGGGAGGCGAGCGGGTCGGTGGCGGTGACCAGCTCGCCCTCGAAGCGGGTGAACCGCCCCCGGACCGTGGTCACCAGCAGCTGGCGGATGGCGAACGAGACGCGCGAGCGGGCCGGATCGATCCTCCAGGTACCGGCGACGTAGCCGGGGATCTCGACGGTCGTGACGGCCATGGTGCGCTCCCGTCCCCTCGTTCCAGCTCGTTCGCTGGTTACGGCTTGTAACCGAAACCAGCGTCGGCCATCATCGAGCCCAGCGGAAGACGGCACCTGAACGTGCCCTGGTCACCTGGAGGGAACCGTGCGCATACCCGTCGGGGCGCGGCTGACCGACTCGCGGGCACGCCAGGTGCTCGATCGCGTCGGCGACAAGTGGTCCCTGCTGGTCATCGAGGTGCTCGGCGACAGCACCAAACGGTTCAGCGACCTGCGTCGCGGCGTGGCCGGAATCAGCCAGCGGATGCTCACGGTCACCCTCCGAGGGCTGGAGCGTGACGGGCTGATCACCCGCACCGTCCACCCGACCGTGCCACCGCGGGTCGAGTACGCCCTCACCATCATGGGCCGGACGCTGCTCAGCACGGTCTGCGACCTGGTCGAATGGGCCGACAAGCACGTGAGCGAGATCGACGCCGCCCGCACCGCCTACGACCACCGCGCGGCGCTGCTCAGCCAGTCCCTCAACGGCCACCCCGACCACGCCACCGGACCTGCGCCAGCCGCCGAGGCGACGGCCGACGATCGGCAGCCGACCACCGAATGACAGCGATTCGGAGGCTTCGTCCGTCTCATTGATTCATTGAAGGGAGCAGCCGCACCCGCGGACACCTGCCAACGAGGCAAGTGGTCATCGTGGACGGACTCACCCTCCAGTTCAGCTTGTGACCGTCGCCGCCACGCTGGAGAGCGGTTGATCCTCGCCAGCCGTGCCCTCCGCGTGCCCGGCACCTGGCGGTCACCCACGGACAACAACGGTCGATGCCAGGGGGGTCTGATCTGCGCCATCGGCCTAGCATCAGGCTGGGACGACGGGACCGAACGCGCCGTCCAAGCTCGTGACCATGGGGCCACATCGGGGCCACATTCCACCGGAGGATCACGGACAACAGCGGACAGTGGCGGTCGGTCAACGCCGCAGCTCAACAGCTTCCCTCGGTCAGAACTCCAGGTCGTTCGATCGGCCGGATTGTCTCTCGCACGGAGGAAGTCGCCGGAGCTCGACGTCGGCTATGCGAAACCAGCCTCGTCGCCACGGCACGCTCGATGCCGCGCTGGCCGCGGCCACCGGCGACGTTCAGGGACCGCTCGGAAGCGCTGGCAGAAGCCGCAAGACTGCTGATCGGCTTCTGGACCGCGCGGGCCAGCGCAATGGGGCTGATGGCGTCGGAACGGCCAGCGTAACGCGGCCATCCGGGTGGGCGTTTTGCTTGATGTGCGGCGGGCACGGCAGGCGCGTCCCGCCCGGTCCCGAAGGAGGGGTGCCATGCGGTTTGGACGGCACATCGTCATCGTCGGGCTGCTTGCGCTGGTGGCGGCGCTGATCAGCCCGGCGGTCGCCTCGGCCACCCACGGCGGCGACCG
>DASSDH010000024.1:0-2708 GCA_035697245.1 Jiangellaceae bacterium | reverse complement strand
TCAGCTCCCTGCTGCCCGCCAGGGATGAATGTGCGCCCACGGCGTTAACCATCGCTTAGCAGGGGAGTTCCGCGGATTTCTGAAGGCGAACCGGGATCTGCCGCTCTGTACCGTGATCCGTTCAGCGGGACGCCCACACCTCGTCGGTCGCCACCTGCGCCGCCTCCACGGTGGCGAACCGGCCCACAGTGGTGATCGGCGACAGCCCGGGCGGGTCCTCGAGGCGCACGTAGGCGAGCCAGCCGTCGGCTTCGGCGGTGATGGTTAGGTGGAGCTTCCCGTTCCACGACCCTGACCAGTGGCGGGCGGTGAGTTGCCGCCAGGTGAGGCCGGGTCCCTCGTCCGGTTCGGAGTTGGGTGCCTGCCAGGCGTACTCGAAGCCGCGGGCCAGTCACCACCCACGGCACGAACATACGTATGGCGTATGTCCTTAAGTGCACTAGCCTCTAGATGTGGGGGTGAGCGGGGAGAGCCGGATGCCTGTGGCGGGGGTGGACTATCCGGCAACGTTCGCGCAGCTGCGGGGCTGGTTCCCTGACGACGACGCGTGTGTTGCGTACTTGGCCCGGCTGCGTTGGCCGGAGGGGTTCTGTTGTCCTCGCTGTGGCGGCGACGAGGCGTGGGAGACGGCTTCTGGGCTGTGGCTCTGTCGGAGCTGTCGACGCAAGACATCGGTGACTGCGGGCACGATCTTTCATCGCTCGCGGTTGCCGTTGACCGACTGGTTCGCTGCGGTGTGGTTCGTCACGGCGCAGAAGAACGGCGTGTCGGCTTTGGGTCTGCAACGAGTGCTGGGCTTGGGCTCGTATCGCACGGCCTGGACGTGGATGCACAAGCTGCGCCGTGCCATGGTTCGCCCTGCCCGGGACCGTCTCGGCGGCCCCGGGCACACTGTCGAGCTCGATGAGACCTTCGTAGGGGGCCGCTCACCTGGGGGGAAACGCGCTCGCTACGAGACCAAGGCCACGGTCGCCATCGCGGTCGAGCGTCACCACCCTCGCGGTCTGGGCCGAGTGCGGATGCGCCGTCTTGGCCCTCAACGCAAGATCGAGATCACCGATTTCGCTGTGGACGCCATCGCCCCGGGCAGCGTCCTCTACACCGACGGGGCGCCCCACTACAGCGACATCACCCGCAACGTCGACCTCGTTCACGAGCACATCAACCTGGTTGCCAGCGGCGCAGCCGGCCACGCCGTCCTGCCCGCTGTGCACCGGGTCTCATCACTGCTCAAACGCTGGCTCGCTGGCACGCTCCACCACGGCCAATCCATCACCCAGCTCGACTACTACCTCGACGAATTCACCTTCCGGTTCAACCGCCGCACCAGCAGCTCACGGGGCCTGCTCTTCTACCGATTGCTCCAACAGGCTCTGAACACCGACCCCCACCCCTACCACGACCTCACCGCCACGCCCCTCGAACCCAAGATGTCGGGGTAGGTCCACCCAAGGACATACGCCATACGTATGTTCGTGGTATGGGACTTGGTGTGGTCAGAGCGAGGCGGCTACGTCGCCCGGAGAGGTTGCGACGCCGCCGGGCGCTTCTACGCCCAGGTGCAAGGCCACAACGGCAGGTACGGCATCTACTTCGCGCCGTGGGCCGTCAACGATGGCGCTAGCCAGTGGCTCGGCGGCTTCGAGACTGTCGAGGAAGCGATGGAGGCGGCCGACCGTTATGTCGCCGGCTACTCCGATGCTGCTGGCGAATGACAACCGTGCAACTGCGGGTCAGCCCGACCGCAGCCAACTAGCGGAACTAATCGAGAAGTTGCCGGGCAGGGTCAGCCGGTGGTCGGCAGCGGTGGCGCCGTCTCCGTGTGGACGGGTAGGGGCCTGGCGGCGGCGCCTTCGACTTCGTGCAATAGGCAGTCGATGTCGACTATGCACACCAGCGGCTCTTCGGGGTCCATCGTGACAGGCCCTCTGCGCTCGACGGGGCCACGGTCGAGCCCATCGGGGTGGATCTCAACGACCTCACCGGATGGGGCCTGCAGGACCTCGGGCTTGTCGTCGTCCAGGGCTGGCAAGATGACCGTCGCCGCAGCGGTTGCGGCAACGACCACAGCGGCGACCGCCACGTCCACCTTCCGCACAGCCGCTGACGCTACTCCTCGCCGCGGTCCTACGCCGGGGGTCGCTACCGACGCTCCAGCTCGGCGACGCGAGCCTGAAGCTCGGCAGCTCAACCGTGAACGATCCCCCGACCATCAGCGGTCCCGGATATCGACGGGACCCCCAACCGCCGGCCGGCGGCGTGTGCAGCCATGACACAGCTGTGCCACCGGAGGTAGTGATCGGGCATGATCCGGCGTGATCTACCGTGACAAGATTCCCCAGCTCAGACACGGTGCGGCCCTATCGTCCCTGGTCGTGACACGAGGTGTACGGGTCGGTCGCAGACCGACGCCGTCAGGGGCCGCGGATGGGGGTCGGGCCGGAGGGCAGGTGGGCGGCCGTGGCGGGGCGAGCCGACCGCCGTACCCCGGTCACAGCTTCACCCGGCGGGCGCCGGGCCGGTCGCTGGGCCAGTTGGGCTGGAGCATGTGCCATTGCTCGGGTGCGCGGCGGATCAGTCCCGCGAGCTCATCGGCCATGGCCTGGGTGATGCGGGCCACGTCGTCACGGAAGGATCCCCGGCGCTCCGCCGGGATGGGCGGGCGGAGTACCGCATGGTGGCGTCCCCCACCCTCGTCGTAGACGCCC
>DASSDH010000023.1:0-17010 GCA_035697245.1 Jiangellaceae bacterium | reverse complement strand
AGGAGCCGCCGGTCGACGCGGTGCTGTTGCGACTGTTCTGTTCGGATCCAATGCCTCCGTAGTTGCCGACGAGGGCATCCGCGACGAACTGTTACGCGCAATCGATATCATGGCCGACTGCTTGCTCACGGCACTGGAGGAGTGATCAGCCGCCAGACAGGCAGGGACGTGCGCGTCACTGTGTCGGCCTCGTATTTTCTCGACGTAGCGTCAAAGGCGGACCATACCGAGGCTTGCGCCGTCCAGGTGGGCATCCAGCCGGACACGACGTTCGTCGACTTCGTGGCGATCGAACATGGGCCGACGCTGCTGTACGCATCGTTGGTGCACCAAGGAGAGCTCACGCTGGACGACCAGACAGAGATTCTTGCGTCGGCGGTGCAACGACATCAGGAACTGTGAGGGGGAGGTCATGGGAACCAAACACGTCATCGCGTATGCGATGCACGAGACCGAGCTGGCGGCAGCCGGCCCGATCGTCGAGAACGCACAGTGGACGGCGAGCTACGTCATCGGCGACGTCGACGAGGATCGCATCGAAGAGCTCGAGCAGGCCGGGCTGGTCGTCGACGAGGTGGCACCGGCCGGCCGGCCGACAACAGCGGCCATGGCGCGGGGCACGCTCGCGGCCGAGACCGGCGTCGAGGGGTGGCGGGCAGGCGGCGACGACGAGATCGCCCAGCCGGAGCCGGGGTCGCCGACCCAGTGGCTGGTCAGCCTGACCAGTCCGTTGATGGGCGACATGCGTGAAGCCCTGGGCGCGACCGGCGCCCAACTCGACGAATACATCCCCCATCACGCCTACGTCGCCACCGCCACGCCTGAACAGGCGGCGGAGGTGATCAACCTGCCGTTCGTCCGCGATGTCGAGCGCTACGGGCCGTCGAAGACCGGCCCGATCGTGCTGACGGCAGGCGGCGAGGACCGTGGCGAGGGCGACGCTGCCCGGGTGTGGGACCTATGGCTATCGGATGCCTCGGTACGCCACCAGGTGCTGTCCTGGCTCGCTCAGAACGACGTGTCCGTGGTGGGCGACGGCGGCCGACGGGTCCGGCTGGCGCTGCCGGCGGGTTCCGGACTGCAGCGGGAGATCAGCACTCTGCCGGGCGTGCTGAGCATGGTGGAGCACGTTCCGCCCAAGTTGTTCAACGACGTCGCCCGCGGGTTGCTCGGCGTGACCTCAGACACCACTGAACGCAGCCTGCCGCTGACCGGTGCCGGCCAGGTGGTCGCCGTCGCCGACACCGGCCTGCACGAGACCCATCCCGACTTCGCCGGCCGGGTGGTCGAGGTCGTGGCTCTGGGCCGGCCAAACGACGCGTCGGATCCGCACGGGCACGGCACCCACGTAGCCGGGTCGGTGCTGGCGGACGGCTCGGCGTCCGACGGCTCCTTCGCGGGCGTGGCGCCAGAGGCCAAGCTGTACTTCCAGTCGTTGCTCGACCCGCAAGGCGGGCTCGGCGGACTGCCGGTCTCGCTCGAGGACCTGTTCGAACCGGCCTACCAGGCCGGTGCGCGGGTCCACAACAACAGCTGGGGAGCGGCGACCGCGTCGGCATACACCGTCGACTCCAACGACGTTGACGCCTATGCGGCCAAGCGCCGGGACATGCTCATCGTCATCGCCGCGGGCAACGAGGGAACCGCCGCGGACCCCTTCAACTCCGAACCCGGCTTCGTCGACTGGCTGTCGATTGGCTCACCCGCGTCGTGCAAGAACGCGCTGACCGTGGGTGCGGCGCGGAATCGGCGTACGGCCGGCGGGCTGTCCGGACGCACGTACGGGGACACCTGGCGGCAGGACTTTCCCAAGCCGCCGATCGCGGACCAACGGGTGTCCGGCGACCCGGAGTGCATGGCGGCGTTCAGCAGCCGCGGGCCGTGTGACGACCGGCGGATCAAGCCCGACATCGTCGCGCCGGGGACGGACATCGTCTCCACCCGGTCCGACATCGCGCCGGACGACCACTTCTGGGGGCTGGTCGACGACAATCCCGCCTACGCCTACATGGGCGGGACCAGCATGGCCTGCCCGCTGGTGGCCGGCTGCGCGGCGCTGGTCCGGCAGTACTTCGTCGACCAACGTGACAGCTCGCCGAGCGCTGCCCTGCTCAAGGCGACGCTCGTCAACGGTGCCCGCTGGCTTTCCGGCCCGGACTCCGTCGCCGACCGGGAAGCGAGGCCGAACTTCCACCAGGGCTTCGGCGCGGTGAACCTGACGACCACCGTGCCCAACCCGGCCGAGCCGGACCTGCGACTGGAATTCGTGGACTGCTGGGAGACGCCGAACCTCCAGCTCGGCGAGACCGGCGAACGGCGGCGGTTCCAGGTCGACGTCGAAGCCGGCATGCCGCTGCGGCTGTGCATGGCCTACACCGACCTGCCCGGCCGGTCGCTGCAGAACGACCTCAGCGTGATGGTCCAGGATCCGACCGGAGCCAAGATCGCCGGCAACACCGGGCTGCCGGAGATCACCAGGTCCGACGTCGACAACAACGTCGAAGTCATCCGGGTCGACGACCCGGCGCCAGGCCGCTGGCTGATCCAGGTGTTCGCTCGGAACCTACTTCGTCCGCCGCAGGACTACGCACTGGTCGTCACGGGTGCGCTGTCCTCGGCGCTGCGCCGAGCGCCGGGCTGACGACGTTGACGACATCGGCGGCCACCGGTCAGGAGGCGTTGGGCTGGGCAGACCTGGCCCCGCTGCAACCGCTGCTGTCTGACGGCGACCGCCGGGTCCGGGCATTGGCAGCCGAGGCCGCCGGCCGGCTGCCGTTGACAACGGCTGCCTGGGAGCATGTCGGCGACCTGCTGACAGAGCTGCTGGCCAGCCCGTCGCTCGGTGTTGCGCGAGCCACGGCGCACGCACCACTGGCTCGGCTGCGGCAGGAGCTGCGGTCGATTGCCGCGGACGGAGGGCATCCGGGCCAGCGGATCGCGTCGGTTGCCCTCGCCGAGGTCGGCGACGACAGCGTCCTCGCCGCCGAGGTGGCCCGGCTGCTCGCCCGTCCGCTCACCGACCGCACGGCAGCCCGGCTGGCGGGGCTGCCACTGGAGCGGCTGCCGGTGACCCCGGCCCGGATGCCGGTCGTTCCGCCCGATCCCGCCGACCACGCGGTCCGGTCGTGGTGGTCGGCGGTGGCGGCGGCGCGGCGCTTCGACACCGACCGCTTGGACGAGTGGCTGGCCCGGGTGATGAAGGAGCCGGAGGCATGGCCGCTGGCCGGCGGACCGGTGTCGCACCTCGCCCTTCGGGCGGCGCTCCCCTTGCCGCAGTTCTTGATCTGGCATCTCGACCGGCGCCTGTTGATCGGTTCCGCCGTCCACGACGCGCTGCGCGCGGCCTGGCTCGAGCCAGTGCGGCTCTCTTCCACACCCGAGCGGCTGGACGACTTCGCCAGCGCGTTGAGCCGTTTCGTCGACGCCGTCCGATCCGGGTCGGCGGCTGATGCGGGCGCGAACCTGGCGTCCGACGCCGCGGCGCTTCCTGCCGGTACGGCGCCGGACCCGGCCGAGGTGTACACGACCTGGCTCGACATCGCGCAACAGGCCGGGGCCGCACGGCCGTACGTCGCATGGACACTCGCGCGGGCCGGTGCGGCGAACCTCGTGACAGCTCTGGCCCGGTCGGGGCACGACGGCGACGGGACGAGCGCCGATGCCTGCCTGATGATCCGCGACGCCGCGGCGTGGCTGACGACAGCCGAGCCACCCGGCGTGCCGTCCGGCTCGCCGCCCTGGCCGGCACCGGCCGACCTGGGCGCGCCGCCGCCCACCCGTGGCGACTCAGGAGTCGACGCCGACATGTCCTTCGACGTCGGCATCCAGCCGGAGAGCCTCGTCCCCGAGGAGTCTCCAGCGCACACCGCCGCTTACGCTCGGCTCGCCTGCCCGTCAACGGTCGTCGTCGAGGAGGAGTTCGACCTCGAGATCGGTCTCGCCGACCGGCCGACGCCCAGGGTGCTAGGCCAGCCGATGACCCTGCCGAACCGGCCCGCCTACACGCTCACCGTCCAAGTGATCATGGACGGATTCACGCTGCGGCCGGGCGAGGCGCCGACCGTGGAGCTCTCGGTCACGCCCGAAGAGCGGTATCCGACGACGGTCCTGCATCTGAGCGCGGTGTCCGCACCGACGCTCGACTCCGTGCGCCAACTCCTGGCGGTCTTCTCGGTCGACGGGACGACCGTGGGCAGCGCGACCCGCGTGGTGATGGTCGTCGCCAGCGCGAAGGACCTACCGGGTGAGGCCGGCCCGACGGTCGCTAAGGGCGTCGACGCCGCACTCCCCACGGCCGCTTCGAAGACAGCCGACCTGACCATCACGATCGGCAAGGGCGACGACATCGAGGGTCGGCGGTTGCTGTGGAGCTACCAGTCTCCGCATGAGTCGGTGCCGGGTTCGACCGAGCCGCTCGTATGCACTCTCGGCAGCAAGCCCGACGAGTTCGCCCGCAAGCTGATGAAAAGCCTCGGCGCGAAACAGGGACCCCTACTCGAGCCGCTCATCCGGGGCAAGGCCAAACGCATCGGCGAGGTGATCCCAGCGCCGGTGCACAGCGCGATCCGGGCCACCGCGGCTGCCGTCGGCGGCCCGCCGACGGTACTGCTGCAGTCTGCAGACCCCTACATTCCTTGGGAGCTGGCCCACGTCGAGGACCCGTGGTTGGGATCGGTCCCGGCTGTGCTGGGCGCCCAGGCCGTCGTCGGGAGGTGGGCCCTGGACACGTCCGGTCCGACGGCCGAGCCGGCCCGCCTGGTGTCGATGCGCACGATGAACGTGATCCGCGGCCTCTACCAGGGCGTGATCGGCTTCAACCCGCTGAAGCATGCCGAGCAGGAAGCCCTCGATCTCGAAGCCGCGTACGGCGCCGTGATCGTCGACGCCAAGATCGAGTCCTTGGTCGCCTGCCTGGAGGGAGAGCCGCCCGCGCAGGTGCTGCATTTCGCGATTCACGGCAAGTTCGACCCGACCGGAGTACAGGACGGCCTCATCCTGGAAGACGGCTCGGTGGAGCCGGACGTGATCGTGGGGTTCGACCTCACCCATCAGCCGTTCGTGTTCCTCAATGCCTGTCAAGTCGGGATGGCCGGGGAGACGCTCGGGCAGTACGGCGGGATGGCGCAGGCGTTCGTCGAGGCCGGCGCGTCGGCCGTCATCGCGCCGCTGTGGAGCGTCAAGGACGACGTGGCCAAGGACATCTCGCTGCGCTTCTACCAGGCGGTCTTCTCGGGCACGTCGCCGGCGGAGTTCCTGCGCGCCGAGCGGGCACGCCCCTCGGAGTCGGGGACCAACCTCGCCTACGTTCTGTACGGACACCCTCTGCTGGAGCTGAGCCGGTCGAAGGAGGCGGATGGCGATGGCCACCGAGTTGGACCCTGACGGCGGATTCGTCGAGACCGGTGGCGTCCTCATCGCCACGCCCGGAGTCGGCGGCCGAGCCGAGGCCGTGTATCCCGCGCCCAGCGACAGTAGGGCCGACGCACACGTCTCCGAGGCGGTGGCGGCCGCGCTAGCGGCCGCAGATCTTCGCGTCCAGGTCGACGTGGAGTTGACCGACCTGTCAGTGGGCGCCAGCGGCGGTGGCGGCCGGGGCGGCGGGGGCGAGCCCGCGATCGTGGCCCAGGTGCCATCTCCCGGGGCGAGCATGGGGCAGGTGGTCCTGCTCGTCGACGAGGACGGGCTGCTGACCTGGCACTACCCGGCGGAACAGCCGGCCGATGCCCGGGAGACCCGCGGCGACGAGCTGCTGACCTACCGCATTCCGTTGCGGGCTCCGGAAAGCACCGGCGACACCCGTGGACCGGTGGGCTGGCTGGCCAAGAAGGTGCTCAGGGTCCTGGCCTTCCAGCACCTCGACGCCGTCCTCGGCCGCGCGGGAAGCTACCTGGCCGGCCGCTGGGAGCAGAAGCACCGGTGGTACGGCCTCCGGACGGTGACCGGAGCGCCCGGCCTGGACGGACCGCCCGTCGACTGGCCGAGCCTGACAACGGGACCCGCGTTGCTTCTCGTCCACGGCACGTTCTCGCGCGGCGCAACCGCGTTCTCCGCCTTGCCCGCGGAGGAGCTGCGGGCGCTGGTCGACGCGTACGACGGCCGGGTCGTCGTTTTCGACCATCCGACCATCAGTGTCGACCCGATCACCAATGCCCAGTGGTTCACGGAGCAGTTCGCGGCCGGGGCTCCGACTGATGCGGAGCTCGTCGTCGACGTGCTGGGACACTCCCGTGGCGGCCTGGTCGCTCGAGCATTCGCCGAGCAGCAGGACCGGTTGGCGCTGGGTGGCCGCCGGCTCGACGTGCGCTCCGCTGTTTTCGTCGGGGTTCCGAACGCCGGGACCGTGCTGGCGGATACCGAGCACCTCGGCGATCTGCTGGATACCTACACGAACCTGCTCGACGCCTTCCCCGACGTCGGTGCCGTCGACGTACTCCAAGTGGTCCTGGAGGTGGTCAAGCAGGTCGCGACCGGCGTCGCGGAAGGTCTGGGCGGGTTGATGTCCATGAATCCCAGCGGTGATTACTTGCGAGCCCTCAACAAGGACGCGTCGCGACAAGTCGGTTATGCGGCGATCGCCGCCGATTTCGCGCCGACATCACGCAATCCCCGCCAACTCGCGATGGATCTGGTCGCCGACCGGTTGTTCGGCAGCGCGAACGACCTGGTCGTGCCCCGCGATGGTGCCTGGCAGGTGGACGACAACGCGCTGGTGGCGGCGGATCGTCGACTCTCCATTGCCGACGAGCAGGCAGTCAGCCACAACAGCTACTTCGCAGCACCAGCCGTTCAACGCCGTCTGCAGGAATGGCTTCCCGGCACTGGTCGTTAATGGCCGGCCCCCCGCAGCCGAAACGGGCCTCGGTATGTGTGCTCGGCAGCGCCAACATGGATCTGGTCGTGACTGTCGACCGGGCACCGACGCCTGGCGAAACGGTGGTCGGGCACGAGTTCGCCCAGATCCCGGGTGGCAAGGGTGCCAACCAAGCCCTCGCAGCGGCACGGGCCGGCGGTGACGTCCGTATGCTCGGGGCTGTCGGTGACGACGCCTTCGGCCGCCGGATCCGGGCTGTGCTCGAAGCAGACGGAGTCGACACGATCGGGCTGGACGTAGTCGACGTGCCGACCGGCACGGCTCATATCGTCGTCGACGCCTACGGTGAGAACTCCATCGTTGTCATACCAGGCGCGAACGGAACCGTCCGCACGATGTCGGACGACCACCGCACTGCGATCAGCACCTCGGACGTGCTCCTGCTCCAACTGGAGCTGCCGACCGAGATCGTCGAGAGTGCCGCTCGGTGGGGTGCCGAATGCGGAGTGACAGTCGTACTGACGCCGGCCCCGGTCCGGCCCGTCACCGCGGACCTGCTCGAAGCGGTCGACCTCTTGGTCCCGAATGAGCACGAGGCGGAGCTGCTCACCGGCGCGCACGACCCCCGGACAGCGGCTGAGACTCTCCTCGCCCGAGGCGCACCCGCCGTCGCGGTGACCATGGGTCGACGCGGCTGCCTCTATGCCGATCGCTCTGGAGTAGTGGAGGTGCCGGCAATCGAGGTCCCGACGGTCGACACGACGGCCGCCGGCGACACGTTCGTCGCCGCCCTGACCCTTGCGCTGGCAGAGGGACGCGCCCTTCCCGAAGGCCTCGAGTGGGCGACCGCCGCGGCGGCGCTATCTGTCCAGCGACGCGGCGCGTCGGCGTCAATGCCCTATCGGCACGAGATCGATGCGCTCCTCGCTGCTACCCGTTAATGACGGCTCATCGCGGACGCAGCTCGCGGCTGACCCGAGATGCTTTACGCCGCTACGCGTTCGGATCTGCCTCGAGAGCTGCGCCGGGATCTGCGCCATGCAGGCGGCCGCGGAGCCGGTCCAGGTACATCTCCCAGCCCTTGCGGTGGTGGGCACGCAGCTCGTCGTCGGGCAAGCCGTAGTGACGTAGCACTACCCGAGTGCCGCCGTTCTCGGCCTCGAGCGTGACGACCACTCGGGTGCTCCCGGGCGCCACGGCCACACCGTGGGTCCAACCCCAGGTGAATACCACCCGGCGTGGCGGGTCGACCTCGACGAACTCGCCGGCAGCTTCGACCCCGTCTAGCATCCGGACGCGGAATACGCCGCCGGGCACCGCATTCAACATCGCGCGGTCACCCATCCACTGCACGTACCGATCCGGGTCGATGAAGTAGGGAAACACCGTGTCCGGCGTTGCCGCGATGTGGACAGTCACCTCGAGCACCTCGGCGCCGGTCACGACCGGTCCTTGTCATGCTGCTCGGCCTCGGCCAGCTCTTTGAGGCGGCTCAGGCCACGTCGCCACTGATCTTCCACGACGGCGCGCAGCGATCCGAGTCCGTCCTTGTCGGCGCGGTACAGCCGGCTGGTTCCGACCCGCCGTTCGATCACAAAGCCCGCCGACTTCAAGACGCCGAGGTGCTGGCTGATGGCGGACCAGGACACGTCGAACTGCGCGGCGATGTCGCCGGCCGCCAGCTCCCGATCCCAGACGAGCTCCAGAATGCGAAGTCGGCGTGGCGCGGCGATCACATGCAATGGTTCCACCGCCCAGGCCCTTCCGCTCACCGCCGAAGCGTCACTATGCCGTGCCAAGCACTCCAGCCGGGCTTGACGCCGCGGCCTTATTTTAGATACAACTGAAATAACGTGCAAGTTGATCAATCCGGCAGGAGGTCTCTGATGAGCCGATCCATCACCCTGGCCGCAGACGTCGAGGCGAGCCCTGCCCACATCTTCGAGATCCTGTCCACCACCGAGGGGCACCGCGGGTTCTGGACCGAGGACTGTGAGGTGTCCACCGACCGGGCCAGGTTCGGGTTTCCGTCGACGCCGATCGACCTCGAGGTGGACGTGACCGCGGAGCCGACCAAAGTCGTCCGCATGCGGGTGACCTCCGGCTTCCCGTTCTGGGAGGGATCGACGTGGGAGTGGGAGCTCGGTGGCGCCGTGCGCGCGGAAACAGGAACGGGGGTCGTATTCCGGCACGACGGTTTCGGCGACGGCTACCCGGAGGCCGACCTTGGTCATACCGCGCAGACCTGGGCGGGCATCCTGGACCGGCTTGCCAAGTACGCCGCCACGGGCACTCCACAGCCGTTCATCCCGGCCGCTTCGACCTCATGATGCTGGCTGATTGTCATGCCCGTTGACGTCCGCCCCGAGTTGGTCGTCCGCCGGCCTCGCAGCGACGTTGCCGCGTTCATGTTCGACCCAGCCAACGACCTGCGGTGGACCGGCGGCATCACCTCCAGCCGGCCCGCTCAGCCAGGACTTCTTGTCCACGGTGCGACAGCTGAACGGACGGCGAAGTTCCTCGGCCGAACCTTTGACTACGGCTACGTCGTCACCCGATATGAACCGGACCGGATGGTCGAACTGAAGGTAGATCGACCGTTCCCCATGCTCGTGCGCTACGAGCTCGACGACACGGCCGACGGCACGCTGGTCGCCATCCAGGCCACCGGCGAACCCGGCCGCTTCTTCGGCTGGGCCGCTCCGCTGATGGAACGACAGGTGCGCAAGAACATCAGCGCAGACCTCCAACGGCTCAAGGCCTGCCTCGAGGCCTAGCGCGGACGGCTAACGCGAGCGACCGGTCGGGCCATCGGTGCGGCTCGGTCGCGCCGACGAGCTGGCGCCCCGCGCTTACTCGTCCGGCTCGCCTTCGCTTCGAGTGGCGTCCGACTGCAGGTCGTCACCGTGGACTCTGCCCGGATCGAGCTCGGTCTCCCGGTCCGCTTCCCACGACGGGTCCGTCGGCTCATCCCGGGAGGCGTTATCCGGCGTGTCACCGGTGACCTCGTCGGCGACGTCTGCCGCCGCACCGGCCGCAGCCTGCGATGTTTCTGGCCTGAGCATCCGGTCCTCCTCGGGGAATCGTCGCACTGCTGGTATGCCCTATTCCCGCGGTGATCACGGATACACGCAGCGAACGTCTTCTCCCATGATCGGAACTGCGGGTCAGCTGCTGTGGCGTGCCTGCAACGAGCCGAGGTACTCCTCGAGCCGGTCCCACGTCTCGATTGCACCCTCTGTCATACCGGACTGGAGCACGCCGTCGCGATCCTCGACGGTGTCGTAGACGGCCGAGGCAGTGAGCGTGGTCTTGCCGTCGTGCTCCTCGAAGGTCAGGGTTTCCACCGAAACGTCGCCGGGCATGCCTTCCCACTCGAACGTCCACACGATGCGCTCGGGCCGGACGATCTCCCGGAACTCACCGCGGAAGCCGTGCTCTTCCGGCCCTTCGGTCGACTTGTGCACGATCCGCCACGTGCCGCCGGGACGGAAGTCGATCTCACAGCTGGCCACCTCGTACTTGCGCGGGCCCCACCAGTTGCTCAGGTGCTCACACGAGCTGTGCGCCTCGAACACCAGGTCGCGCGGCGCGTCGAAGTTACGGGTCATGACGATCTCGCGGTCCGAGGGGGTCGTCACGGTGAGTGTGTTACCGGCCATCGCTGTTTTCCTTTCCTCGTCCCTGGAGCTCCTCCAGGTACTCGTCCAGTCGGTCGTATCTCTCTTCCCAGAAGCGGCGGTAATGCTCCGTCCAATCCGCAACTTCCTTGAGCGGCGCTGCCTGCAGCTGGGCGGGACGCGACTGCCGTTCGCGGGTCCGCGCGATCAGCCCGGCTCGCTCCAGCACCTTCAGATGCTTGGAGATCGCCGGCAGGCTGATGTCGAACGGCTCGGCCAGCTCGAGGACCGAGGCCTGCCCCCCCGCGAGCCGGGACAGGATCGCCCGCCTCGTGGGGTCGGCAAGTGCCGCGAACGTGCGGTCCAGCCGATCGGTTGCCACCGTCATTTAGCCACTCCGTTAAATAACCTATCGGTAAAATACAGCTCGATGAGCAGCCCGTCAAGTGCTCCTCGGGCTCACGCGTTGGAAACCGTCGATGGGTTCGTCACGCGGCACGCCGCCCGCTACCGGGCTCGTGTGCTTCCGCTCCGTCGCGCCGCGAGATCGGCGGCCCGGTTAGCGAGGCCAGGCGCACCGAGCCGCTCTGCGACCCCAGCGAAGCGTTCCGTGGGCCCAGTCCAGAACCATTCGTCGACGGTGCCGACGTCGATGTCGGTCACGGCCGTCGCCAGCCGGACGAACAGCTGCGCCAGCTCGCGGTTCTCGCGCAGGGACGCGGCCAGTGTCACCGCATTGCGAACGCCGGCGACATCCCACTCGGCGGGGTCGTCGGGGATCGCGTCAACCGTTCGGTACCTCGCCAGCACGGCCGATGACGACTTGGCACCCCAGCCGGGGATGCCCGGGAAGCCGTCTGCGCTGTCACCGACCAACGCCAGCCAGTGCGGCACCGACGCCGGCGGGACGCCGAACTTGGCGTGCACGCCTTCCTCGTCGATCCACTTGTCGTTGCGCCGGTCGTACTGGACGACCCGCTGCTCGCGAACGCACTGGCCGAGGTCCTTGTCCGGGGTGACGATGGCGACTTGCTCCACCCGTTTGTCGAGGTCGGCGACCTGCGCCGCGGCCGCGAGGGCATCGTCGGCCTCGTGCTCCACCATGGCCCACACGGTGACGCCCATTGCGTCGAGGGCGTCCTCGACCACGGGCAGCTGGGCGAGCAGCACAGGGTCCATGCCCGCGCTGGTCTTGTAGCCCGGCCACAAGTCGTTGCGGAAGCTCTCGATGACGTGGTCGCTAGCCACGGCGACGTGGCTGGCCCCCTCTCGAAGCAGCTGCAGCGTCGATGTCAGCACACCGACGGTGGCGTCGTACGGAGTCGGCTGTTCTTGGCGTCGGGCATAACCGAAGTGCTGCCGGAACAACTCGTATGTGCCGTCGATGAGATGGACCCGCATGGGCCCATCATTGGCCACCACCCCGACATGTCAGCGCGGAGGTGTCGCGTCCTACTGGCCGTTTCGTACTCCTGGGTGTCGGGTGCGCGTGGATCTGCCACTCTGAAACAAGGCTGGACACCGGTGGGGTGATCGCGTGGTTCGTACCGTGGATGAGGTTGTCGATCGGCTGCGGGCGATCGAGTCCGGGCTGCCCCGTCGCGACGGTATCGCCGTGTTCAACCGGGTGTACTTGCAGGTGAGCGAGTTGGTCCGGGACCAGATGCGTGACGGGTTTTTTCGCGACGCGCGCTTCATGGAACGATTCGACGTTGTCTTCGCCGGGCTGTATTTCGATTCGGTGGAGGCCGCCGCGGCCGGGGCGGACGTGGCGCGGTCGTGGGCGCCCTTGGTGGCAGCCCGCCGCCGGCGGAGGGTGGCGCCGGCGCAGTTCGCGCTGGCCGGGATGAACGCGCACATCAACCACGACCTCGCGGTCGCGGTCGTTACCACGTGCCGGCGGGCTCGCCGCGAGCCGGCGACCATGCACGACGACTACGAGCGGATCAACGAGTTGCTCGCCACCGTGGTGCGCCCGATCAGGCAGTCCTTCCTCGACTCGCTTGTCGTCGAAGCCGGTGCTCCGCTGTCGCCGCTTGCTGATCTGGTATCGGCCTGGTCTATCGACAATGCCCGGGACGCGGCCTGGGTCCACGCCCGAACGTTGTGGGAGCTTCGCAACGTGCGACCACTCACCGAGGCGTACCGACGCACGCTCGCCCGGACCGTCGGTCTGGTCGGGCGGCAGATGCTCGTGGCTTACGGGTTGCCAACCGGCCCTGGCAGCGCTGTGGCTGCGTCGAGCTGAGACCGACCAGCCGGATCTCCGTGGGCCGCGGGTGGTTTGGGCTCAGGTGGTGAAGATGGCTTCGGGCAGGAACGCCGACACCAGGAAGCTGGGGACGTCGACTAGCTGGCTGACTTTGAGATCGACGGCAACGCTGCAGATCGCGTACGCCTGCTGACGACCAAATCCGCGATCGCCCAGGTGGGCGATCATATTCAACAGGGCGTTGCGTGCAGCCAGCGTGGCGTCCTCGGCGCGTACCTCGCCGTCCGTGCTCACCGACATGCCCGTCGTGGCATAGAAACGTTGTGGGGCGGCGTACTCGGGTGCGACCCAGTAGTCGGCCCGGGAGAACTGCGGATCCCGGATGGCCTGCTCTCGTGCCTTGCCGGAGTGCACTGCGAAACGCACCCGCAGGGTCGCGTTCATCTCGATCGCTGTGCCGCACGTCTCGCAGTCGCCCTGGGCGAAGTGGGCGTCGCCTGCAGAGAACAGCGCACCGGGTGTATCCACCGGAATGAACAGTCGGGTCCCGGCTCCAAGCTGTTTGATGTCGACGTTGCCGGCCTGCTCCCTCGGCGGGATCGTGCGCAGCGCCTCCGCGGCGATCCGAGGATCCGACGGCACCGCAGATTCCGGGGAAGGCGGGAGGACGAAGCCGCCGCGGTCCAATGACGCTTGCTCGCGGGCCGTGATCCGCTGCAGCGCGTCGTGTCCTGGGGACAGCCCGATCGTTCCCATGAACGGCGCGGCCGGAACGCGTACGCCAGGTAAGTCGGCGGATGTCGCCCACCCATCCGAGATGTCCCAGCGCACCATGAAGGGGTCGGGGAATACGTCGCGCAGGAAACCAAACCCAGGTACCTGCACCGTGTAGCCGTAGCCGTCCGGGATCACCTCGAGGATCTCCACCTCGAGCAAGTCTCCCGGGGCCGCCCCTTCGACGTATACGGGACCGGTCAGCGGGTGAACGA
Organism: Jiangellaceae bacterium; assembly: GCA_035697245.1. Lineage (GTDB taxonomy): Bacteria > Actinomycetota > Actinomycetes > Jiangellales > Jiangellaceae > JACVRX01. The sequence continues at coordinate 3,378 of DASSDH010000023.1, read as the reverse complement.
CATCGAGGTTTGGCGCTGCAACGGTCTCCAGGGTCGCCTGTGGCCCCATCTGCCCGTCGAACGCGTCGCGCGTCTCGAGCACGACCTCGTCACCAGCTTCACAACGCACCAGCGGCTCAATTTCCGGATGCCATCGGTTGTGGCCCGTGCCCGGCTCTTCGAGCAACGTCTTGGAACGATCGATACGGATCTCGTGAACCGCCACCGCCTACCTCCACGTGCTCAACGGTCGATGCCTGCCTGCTGCCGAGCGATATCGAGCCGACGGCGCGCATCCGCGACAGCGAGAACCGCGTCGCGTTGCAGTTCCTGCGCCTCGTCGAGTTCTCGCTGGGCCTTGACCTTGTCTCGACGGGCCTCGATTCTCTGGTTGTCAAGCCAGTCCAGCCGGTCGCTGGCCGCCTCGACGGCCGCCGCGGCATCCGCCAGCTCGAACTCGCGTTGCCAGTGGGCAGACTCGGCGGCGGCGAGTTCCTCCTCCGCCCGTGCGACCCGACGGACCGCGTCGGCCTGATCGGGTCCCGCGGCGTTTTCGTCGCGTACCGGCCGCAGGCCCGGCTCATACGCACGCCCAGCAGCGATCCCGTCGGTGGACGCCGCCCTGGCGCGGCGAGCGGCCAACTCGTCGCCAACCAGTGGCGGATTCTCGTCCGCCGGAGGAGCGAAGTCGATGTGAGGTCGTGGACCGAAGCCGCTGTGCGACAGCGGCCGTTCCAGGCGTCCATTCCGAACGGTCAGCGATCCGGCTAGATCGACCAGGGCAGCCTGCAGCGTCGCCTCGACCTCAGACATCAGCTCGTTGGTCAGCCGTAGCCCCGCTTCGACAGCGCGCTGACGCGCTCTTTCGAGCAGCTCGGCGATGACCTCTCTGCGCTGCTCGGTCAGGTCTCTCAACTGAGCGCCGTTCAGCCCGGTCTGGGCCTGCCGAAGCTCGCGACCGACCGCAGAGAGCCGCTTCATGGCCGCTGAATCGCGGCGCGCCAACAGGTTGACCAGCCAGGCGCTGCGAGTCGGCCGGCGCAGGGTCTGCAGCGTTTCGGCGAACTCGCGGTGGCCAGCGGCGCGCGCCTGCCGGACCAACTCGTTCCGGGCAGCGACGAAGTCAGCCGGCGGCAGGAGATACAGCTCGCCGACGATCTCTTCCAGCTCGGACACCGTCATAGTCGTTCCGAGCCAATCCAACGTGACCGCGGCCGACGGTGCAACCGCGGGGCCCGATCAGGACGCCTGTGCGAAGTCCTGCTTTTCGGGCTCGGCACAGCAGCCGCCTACGACGTTGAAGCAGTCGACCACCAGTGCATGGCGCAGGGGATCATCCAGCGCGCACTCGCCATCCGTGCAGTCCCGGGCTCCGTCGCCGTGCACCACCAGGGTTCCGTGGCAATGGTCGAGGCCCGACTCGCAGCCCGTACACGTGCTCATGCCTCGTTGGTACCAGCTGGCACGGTCCGGCTCCGGTATTGCGACGGCGTGTTGCCAGACCTTGGCAGAACCGTGGATCAGCCCCGCTTCTTCGGCGGGCCGGATCCGCGGCCCGTGGGTACCGGTTTCTTCGGCTTCTTCGTCGAAGCACCACTGGTCGACGGGGCGCGCCGACGCACACCTTCTGCTCCCGTCGACTTACGCTGCTTGGCCGCCTCGACGCTGGCTTTCAGCGCAGTCAGCAAGTCGAGCGGACCGGCGCCCGCCTGGGCATCCTGGATCAACGGCCGACCAGTGGCCTTGGCGTCGATGAGGGCGGTCAGGGCCTCCCGGTGAACGTCCCGGTACCTGCCCGGATCCAGGTCCTCGTCGGACAAGGAGTCGATCAGCGCTTCGGCCATCGCGAGTTCTTGTGCCGGAGCCGACGACTCCTCGTCCGCCAGGAACGGGAACCGCGGAGTGCGCACCTCGTCAGGCCAGAGCATGGTCGCCAGAACGAGCACGTCGGAGTGCACCCGCAACAGGGCGATGACTTCGCGATCGCGCAGCGTCACCTTCGCGACGGCAACCCGCTCGGATTTCTTCAGCGCGTCACGCAACAGCAGATACGCCTTGGCTGCCTGGGATTCCGGCTCGACGTAGTAGCTGCGGTCGAGAACGATCGGGTCGATCGTTTTCTCGGGCACGAACGACACGACGTCGATGGAGCGCGAGTTCGGCTGCGGCAGCATGGCGAGATCCACGTCGCTGAGAACGACCATTTCGCCGGAGGCCGTCTCGTACCCCCGACCGACCTCTTCGTATGGCACCTCGGCACCGTCGACTGAACACACGCGCTTGTACTGCACCCGGCCGCCATCGCTGAGGTGAACCTGGTGGGAGGGAACGTTCTTGCTTTCCGTCGCGACGTACAGCCGGACCGGAATCGTGACCAGGCCGAAGGAAATGCTTCCCTTCCATACCATCCGCATCGCCGCATCCCTCCGACCTGACTCGTTGACACCGGCCGGCGCACGCATCACCTCTATTGTCCCCGGCACCTGTCGAAATTTGCCACCCTTACGGGCCGGTGCTCTGGGGTACCTCACGATCATGAGGTGGCCGTCTTTGCCAGCCGTGCACAGGCTCGGGCGACGAAGGCGTGTGGGTCATCGACCCAGAAACTGAGTTCGGCGACCTCTCGGCCGCCCCTCGGGGTCGGCACGGTCATCGGGTGCGTCAGGACGACGCGCACATTGACTTCGCCGGATACACCGACCTGCAGGCCTGTGCCGCGTTCGGTCTCTCTGAACTGCAGGGTTCGGATCGACGACGGCAGGTCGCGGCGCTGGGCCACGACGGAGGCGATGGAGTCCCACGGGACCGTGATGTCGACCGACGCGCCGTGCCGGATGCGCAGCTCCGAATCGCCGATCAGATGCGGATACACCTTGAGGCTGGCGAGGAAGCCGACCATCCAGATCAGGCCCCAGACGCTGATGATGAGCAAGACGATCCGAACGGTGGGCCAGGGGACGAGTAGGTGGACGACCACCACCTCCACAGCTGAGCCGAAGATCCACAGCCACATCACCGGCGTCACCATTCGGCTGTAGCCGACTGCTTCGACGTTTCCGGCCGGGACAGCCGGTCGACGACTCACCCACCGGGCCACGCTCCGGTACAGCCGAAGCTCGAACACAACTGCCCGGCGGACAAGGGAGAACACTGACGTTCGGTCGGCATCGGGCCCTGGTTCCCTCATGAGTTCACGCTGTCTCGAAGCCGATCCACGACCAGTTCCAGCCCCTCGGCGAAGCAGTCGAACTGCTGCGGTCGCATCTGAGCGAACAGCAGGTTCGCCAGTTCCCGCTGGCCCTGCTCCATGACCTTGACGACGGCCGCTCCGTGGTCGGTGAACGACACGAGCACGGCTCGCCGATCCGTGGGGTGCGGCTCCCGAATCACGAAACCGCC
>DASSDH010000022.1:0-9928 GCA_035697245.1 Jiangellaceae bacterium | reverse complement strand
AACGGACTCATCCCGGTGGCGAGCGCCGCCGCCTCGCCACCACTGGACGCCCCGGGGGTTCGAGACCGGTCCCACGGGTTCACGGTCGCTCCCCACAGTTCGCTGTCGGTGTGCCAGCGAAGGGTGAAGTTAGGACAGTTGGTGCGGCCGATCGGGATCGCCCCGGCAGCACGCATCCGCTCGACGATGGGGGCGTCCAAACCCGGATACGCGCCCGCTAGAGCCTTGAGTCCCACGGTGGTTGGCGTACCTGCGACGTCGATGTTTTCCTTGACGGTGAAGGGGACGCCGTGGAACGGCGGTAGCTCAGCGCCACCGGCGACGACACGGTCGGCTGCCTTCGCGGCTTCGAGGGCCTGCTCGCCCACGACGACTGTGACGGCGTTGATCGAGGGGTTCACGGCCTCGATCCGCCGGAGGTGGGACTCGATGACTTCTTGACTGGACGTTTGCCCGGATCTGATCGCCGCGGCCAGGTCCATGGCGCTCATGCGCCAGAGGTCGGTGGTCGTGTCGCTCATGCCTGCCCTGCCTTGTGTCGCGCGCTCCGCCGCCGAACCGCCCTCGCAGTGGTGGCCACCGCAAGCGCACCAATCGCTCCGGTGAGCCAGGCGCGCGGCCGCGGCGTGGCGGGTCGCCTGATGAGCGACAACGGCTGTCCCCCGAGATCGGCGTGAGCTGTCGGGCCGACGCGGGCTTCGCGACTGAACACGATGCGGAACGTCGCCATCCCGAACCTCGAGAGGTCGAGCCGGAAGACGTATGGGTCCTGCTCGTCATCGGGGTGGAGCGGAAGGCCCCCGTAGAGCGCGGGCATGGGGGTGAGCACGCGGACCATGAGCTGGCCGCCGCGGAGACAGACCTCAACACCGCCGCCCATCATCACCCGCCCCCGCAGATCCGATATTCGCCCCGGAAGCCGGTACCGACCGCAGATCTCACCCCAGATCTCGGGATGTTGTGGGATATCGGTGCGCACGACCTCGTATGGGACGTCGAGCAGGTGGTGCAGCAAACGCCGGAGCTCGGTCGGCATCCACGCCATCGCTCCACTCGACCCATTCGTGAGGGCGATGAGGGCGACACCATCGTCGGGAGCCGCGAGGATCTCCGAGTTGAAGCCCGGCAGTATCCCTTCGTGCCCGACGATGCGGTGCCCGCCGGCGTCGCTGCGGAAGAACGCAAGGCCCATACCCGGCACCCGCGGATCCGGTTGGTACTGAGGCTCGAACATGGTTGCGAGCGTCGCCGGTTTGAGCATCGAGCCGTGCTCGTTGGCGCCACCACCGAGAAGAGCCGCGACGAACCGCGCCAGGTCGCGGCTCGAGGAGTAGATTCCGTCGGCTCCCATCCCCAACCATTCACGGTCGGGGACGGCTTTCGCACCGCTGGGCCCCAGGATGTAACCCGTCGCGAGGAGCGACGCGACCTGCTCGGATCGGACGAGGTCGGTGTCGGCCATGTCGAGGGGCTCGAAGATGTGCTCTCGAAGGTAGCCGTGGAGAGGCTTCCCGCTGACGTCCTCGACGATCTGGCCGAGCGTGGCGAACCCGTGGTTGCTGTACGCAAAGGCAGAACCGGGCTCGACCACGACCTGGAGACCGCGGCGGTAGTACTCCGCCAGCGACGGCATGGGCTCGCCGAGCTTCACGCTGAGGACGGCTGGACGGGCACCGAACGGGCCCCAGTCCGGATGAAGCAAGTCGGAGACGTGGACCACTTCGGGGATTCCGGCGGTGTGGGTGAGTAGATGTCGCACGGTCGCCGGCCCGAAGTTGGCCCTGGTGGGGATCAGCCGATACGCGCGCAGGTAGTCGTTGGCGGGCGCGTCGAGGTCGATTTGGCCTTGCTCGCACAGCTGCATCACGGCGATTGCGGTGAACGTCTTGGTGATGGAGGCGATCCGAAAGACGGTGTCCTCGGTAACGGGTGTGTTCGATGCGACGTCTGCCACGCCGTGTCCGTGGAAGAACTCGAGCCGTCCGTTGCGGACCACTCCCAGCGCCAATCCGACCGCGGGCCTGCGGTTGAGGATCTCGTCGACCCTGGCCTTCAGTTCGAGCTCAGAGATCTCCGGCATGGCTCCCCTTTCACTGGGCTGGCTGGAACCCATTCCAGGCCACACGACGACGGAGCCGGGTCGCGCGGCGCCGGCGAACGGCCGTCGCAGTGGCGGCCGCCGCGAACGCACCAAGCGCGCCGGTGACCCAGGGCCGCGGATCCTTGATGGCCGGTTGCCTCTGGAGGGACAGCGGGACCAGGTCGAGGTGCACTCGCGTCCCCGCGCCGCCTGCAGCGTGACTGAACACGATCCGCGTGGTGCCGATCCCGAACTCCGAGAGGTCGATCCGGAAGACGTAGGGATCCGCGACGTCGTCAGGGTGTAGGGGAAAGCCCCTGTACAGTGCGGGTATCGGGCTCAGGGCCCGGATCATGAGCCGCCCCCGCCGGATGAACACCTCGGCGCCGAAGCCGGCCATTCCCCGCGCCTGCATATCGGTCAGCTGGGCGGAAACCGGATACCAACCGCAGATTTCGCCCCAAATCTCGGGGTGTTGCGGAACATCGATCCGAACGACCTCGTCGGGGACGCCGACCAGTTCATGAAGCAGCCGCCCGGTTTCTACCGGCAGCCAGACCATCCCGTTCCTGGCCCCGTTGGTGAAGGCCACGAGACCGACTCCGTGATCGGGAGCCACCCAGATCTGGGAGTTGAAGCCGGGAAGTATCCCCTGGTGCTCGACGGCGTTATGGCCGCCGACGTCGGTCCGGAAGAACGCCAGCCCGATACCCGGCACCCGCGGATCGGTCTGATACTGGGGCTCGAACATGCTCGCCAGCGTCGCCGGCTCGAGCACCGAGCCATGACCGTTAGAACCACCGCCGAGGAGCGCCGCCACGTAGCGAGCCATGTCCCTCGGGGTGGAGTAGATGTTGCTTGCTCCCGCCGTCACCCAGTTGCGGTCCGTCACGACCTTCGCGCCATCCGAGCGCAGGGTGTATCCCGTTGCGAGGCGCGACTCGACCTGCTCGGATCGAAGGAGGTCGGTGTCGCTCATGCCGAGCGGTTCGAAGATGTGCTCGCGGAAATAGCGGTCGAGCGGCTGGCCACTGACATCCTCGACGACCTGGCCGAGCGTTGCGAACCCGTGGTCGGCGTAGGTGAACCTGGTACCCGGTTCGGCCACCGATGAGAGACCGCCGCCGTAATACTCTGCCAGGGTGGGCATGGGCTGCCCGAAGGCAAAACTCTCGCCGCCCTCGGTCAACCACGAACCCGTGAATACGGTGGCGAGTGCGCGCGAGGGGAGCACCATCTGAGGAATCCCGGCCGTGTGGGTCAGCAGATCTCGCAGGGTCGCCGCTCGGAAGCTGGCCTTCGCGGGGATCAGCCGGTACGCGCGCAGGTATTCGTTGGCGGGCCTGTCGAGGTCGACCAGCCCGTGCTCTGACAGCTGCATGATGGCGATCGCGGTGAATGTCTTCGTGATGGACGCGATCCGGAAGACGGTGTCCTCGGTGACCGGCGTGTTCGACGCGATGTCGGCAAGTCCGTGGCCGTAGAAGAACTCCAGCCGTCCGTTCTGGACCACCCCGACCGCCAACCCGACCGCCGGCCGGCGGTTGAGGATCTCGCCGACCCTGGCCTTGAAATCGAGCTGAGAGATCTCCGGCATAGCTCCTCCACTCCCCCGGCCGGCCGGACGGCCCGCTCAGGCTCCTGTCGGCCAGCGGGTCACAGAACCCACGCTCCTCGGATCCGAGTGGAAAGAAAGGAGGCCACCGGCCCGTACCGGTGGGTCGAACGTCCCTGGCCCGGTGGCATAGCTGAGCCGATGATGGTGGCGAAGCCAGGGGTGATGGCGATGGAACGGCTGACGGCCGAAGACCAGCTCATGCTGTGGCCGGATGAGATCTGGCCACAGGACATCGGCGCTCTGGCTGTGCTCGACGGCAGCAGCCTGCTCGACCCCGACGGTCGCTTCAGGATCGGGGACGTCAGGGACACAATCGCCGGGCGGTTGGACCTCGTACCGCGATTCCGGCAGCTCCTTTACGTACCGCCGCGACGGCTGGGGGGGCCGCTGTGGGTGGACGCTCCCGCCTTCGATCTCACTGACCACGTTGCGGTGCTTCCGCTTCCGGCACCCGGCGACGAGGCCCAGCTCCTGCTCACAATTGAGCAGCTGCGCCGACGACGCCTGGACCAGTCACGCCCGCTGTGGGAGATGTGGTTCCTTACTGGACTGCCGGAAAGACGCATCGGGCTGTTTGTGCGGATGCACCATGCCATCGCCGACGGCATGGCAGGCGTAGCCACCATTGCGACGTTCCTCGACGCAACTCCGAACGCGATTCCTGGCCCGCGGCGACAGTGGATACCGGCACCGGTGCCGACGGACGGTGAACTCCTGGACGACCAGCAACGTCGGCGCCAACAGCAACTCCGCCGGGCGCTGTCGATGCTCACGCACCCGGTGGCTACCGGCCGGCACGTGCTGGCCGCATGGCCGGCGATGCGCGAGCTTCTAGCAGACCGGCCGCTCCCTGCCACCAGCCTCGACCGGCTCGTCGGCCCAGACCGCAACCTCGCTCTCATTCGAAGCAGTCTCGAGCTGGTCAAGGAGGTCGCGCACACCAACGACGCGACCGTAAACGACGTCCTCCTGACGGTGACCGCTGGCAGCCTGCGCGGACTCCTGAGCAGCCGTGGAGAACCCGTAGACGGCGCCGTGTTGCGGATCTACGTACCCGTCTCGTTACACCAGGAGCCGCAGGGTCGGGCACGTGGAAATCTGATCACACAGATGGTCGTCCCACTCCCTGTCGGCGTGCCGGATCCCATCATGCGGCTACAGCTGATCGCCAAGGAAACCGCCCAACGGAAGGCCACGAGCCGGCCCTCCCTGGGCATAGTGCCGCACCGGGGAATCGCCGGGCGCGCCTTCCTGAAGCTCGTGGACCGCCAACGCGTCAACGTGACCAGCGCGGACATCCCGGGTCCCGACGTGCCGCTGTACTTTGCCGGCGCGCGCTTGCTCGAAGTGTTCCCGATAGTGCAGCTGATCGGAAAAGTGTCACTCGCCGTCGGGGCGATGTCGTATGCGGGACAGTTCAACGTCATGGCGGTCGCCGACAAAGACGCCTACCCCGACATCGACGTCTTCACCGCGAGCGCCGGGAATGAGCTGCGAACACTCGCCGCCGCCTTGGATCCCATGAGAGCCGTGAAGTCAGTCCGGCTCTAGCTGGGGTCGGGGGGTTAGCCAGGGTCGCCTGGCTGGTTTGGGCCGCACCTGTGCGGTGGCGTAGCGGACCGTCTCGTGGACCGAGATCGTCGTGTCAACCTCCGACGCCTCAGGCCATGGATCGGCGTCGGCTCGCATGGCGGATGCGATCGACGGATCAGCATCGGAGATTCCGGGCCGACCGCGCAGGCGGTCGGCGGCAATCTCCGGCGGAGCGACGCAGCGCAGCGCGACGAGGTCTGCGTGCACACGTTCGGCGACCTCTGTGGCGGCGTTCCGCCAGCGCCGGTCGGACCAGGAGGCGTCGAGAACCACCGACTCGCCGAAAGCGAGCAGTCTCTCTGCCCGAGTCAGCAGCTCCCGGTAGGTGAGCTCCGTCCAGGCTGGTGCGTAGAGCCCTTTGCGGTAGGGGGCGGGTGCGCGACCTTCCGGGCTCAGACCGGCAAGTTCTTTCCGCAGTCGGTCCGATCGCAGCACCGTCATGCCGAGCTCGTCAGCGAGTGCACCGGCGAGTGTCGACTTGCCGGTTCCGGGGAGGCCGCCAACAAGGACGAGCGTGACGGCTGCGGTTGCCAAGTGCCTGTGCGCCAGATCGGCGTGCTCGCGCGCCTCGGCCACAGCAGCTGCCTCACCTTGTCCGGCGCGCAGGCAAGCGACCTTGGCCCGCACATACGCCCGGTACGCCAGATAGTGGTGCAGGAGCGACGGTGGCGCCGGATCACCGGCGTACTCCACGTACCAGCCGAGAAACTTGGCGGCGAGTTCCGGTGCCCCAAGGCGTTCCAGGTCCATGCCGAGGAACGCGGCGTCGTCGAGGCCGTCGAGGTAGCGCAGCGTGTCGTCGAAGTCGAGGCAGTCGAGGATGCGTGGGCCGTCGGGCAGACAGAAGATGTCATCGGCCAGCAGATCTGCGTGTCCGTCGACGACGAAACCACGTTCGATCCGCGAGGCGAACAGTGGTTCGCGCCCTTCCAGGTACCGAAGGGTCAGCCGTTCCACGTCTACCGCTACCTCTGGCACCAGGACTCTGCCATGGAACGGTCGCACCTGATCGAAGGTTGCTGTCCATCGACCGTGAAGCGCGTCGCGGCTGCCCTGCTCGGAGATCAGCGCGCTCCGCTCGCTTCGTGCATGGAAGGCCGCGACCACGTGCGCGATGTGCCGCAGGTCGTCGTCGATAGTGGCGCGCTGTCTGACCAAGGTGGACAGTCGCCGGTCATCAGGCATGCGGCGCATGACGACGAGATGGTCACAGACCTCACCGTCCGGACCGGTGACGTCGGCCACGCCCAGATACACGTCGGGTGCCAGCCGCCGGTTGAGGTCAACCTCGCGGTGACACACCGCCAACCGTGTCGGCTCGGTCCGGAAGTCGAGGAAACCCAAGTCGACGGGTTTCTTGACCTTGTAGGCGAGATCACCCATGAACAGCACGATCGCGGTGTGCGTCTCCCGGGCCGCGAAGTACGGCGGTCGAGGCGTCGCCGGCGTGCTGGTCACGGACGCCTCAGGGGGCTGGCCGTGCGACTGCCACTGGGACGCTGGCGTGGCGCAGCACGGCCTGGCTGACCGAGCCGAGGAGCATTCCGGCGAACCAACCATGCCCGTGCGATCCAACGACCAAGAGAGTTGCGCCAGCGGATTCCTCGACGAGCGCAGGCACCGGGCGTCCGGCCACGAGCCGGGTGACGACGTCAACGTCGGGGTACCTCTCGGCCCATCCGGCAAGGGTTTCTGCCAGAACACGGGTGGCGGCCTGCTCGTACTCCGCTGGGTCTCGGGCGTCGATCATCCACGCGTCAGGCAGATTTGTATACGCGTGGACGGCGGTCAGGCCGCACCCCCGCCAGGATGCCTCGTCGAACGCGAAGGCCACCGCCCTCGCGGAGGCCGCCGAGCCATCGACGCCGACAACCACGCGCCCGGCGCTCGGGCCGGCAGTCGGCTCGCCCTCCACAGGCGTGCGGGCGACGACGACCGGGCACGGCGCATGCGTAGTCACGTGGGTGGCGACCGATCCGAGCCCGAGCCGAGACGGGTCGAACCTCTGCCCGGAACCGAGGACCAGTACCTGTGCATCTATGGCCGCCTTGACCAGCTCTTCAACTACCCGGCCCGGCCGTACTTCCTGACGGACCTCGAGGCCGGGCGCTGCGGACTGTGCCTTTCCCGTCGCCTGCTCGACGAGTTCCGAGGCCATCGCACCAGACCGAGCGAGCGCCTGGTCGGCGAAATCGTCACTGATCATTTGCGGGAGCGTCGGAGGATCTACGACGTGGACGATGCGCAAGGGAAGTGCGCGCATCGACGCCTCCCGCGCAGCCCACTCGATGGCGATGTCGTCGGCTGCCGAACCGTCCACGCCGACGAGAATGACTGGCCTCGTCATGCTCATGAGTCCTCCGGTTCGCGGTCTGGTGCTGGTTCGATCATCTGCAGATCGGCGCGTCGCCTCCCAGTGCCGTAAGGCCCACACACGAACTGCCACTCGGCCCTGGCCGCTCGACCACCACGCCATGATGATGCAGCCGTGAGCCCTGTGGCGCAGCGCGCGACCCGACCGATGAGTTAGAGGAGGCGGTACGGCACTTCATCGGCTCGATGGTGGAGCGTGCGCGTGCCACGGCGCCGTCGGTCAGGGTGGACGGATTGGTGCTCACCGGCTCACCGAGCGGAGAACTGCTACGTGCCGCAACAGGCGCCGTGATGTTGGTCGTCGGGTCGAAAGGTCATGGCGCTGTGGGCGGCGTCCTTCTCGGCTCGGTGAGCACATCCGTCGCCGTACACGCGACGGTTAGGCGCACATTACAGTTCGGATCATGAGCACCGAACCGAAGGATCTGATGACCGAGCTGGACGAATCGGCGTGCTGGGCGCTGCTGCGTTCGGCGGAGGTCGGTCGGCTCGCGTTTGCCGTCAACGATCGGGCGGAGATATTCCCGATCAACCACGTGGTCGATCACGCGACCGTGGTCTTCCGGACCGCCGAAGGCACGAAGCTCGACTGGGGCGCCGGCCGAGACGTGGCGTTCGAGGTCGACGGATATGAACCCCAAGACGGCGAGGCGTGGAGCGTGGTGGTCAAAGGCCGGGCCAGGGAGATCAAGGGGATGTACGAGGCACTGGACGCCCTCGAGCTGCCCCTGTTTCCTTGGCACGCTTCGTCCAAGCCGCACATCGTCCGGATCGAACCGACCGAGATCACCGGCCGACGGTTCCGCGTCAGTGACGCCCTCTTCGGGCATCACGCACCTGAGGGATGATGTACCGGTGACGGTCGCGGGCGAAGGTGAACATCCGATCCGGGTGTTCCTCCTCGACGACCACGAAGTCGTTCGGCGCGGTCTGCGGGAGCTGCTGGAGGCCGAACCGGACATTGAGGTCGTCGGTGAGGCAGAGTCGGCGGCGGCGGCGCTGCGCAGAATCCCGGCGTTGCGTATCGACGTTGCCGTCCTGGACGCCCGCCTCGGGGACGGCAGCGGGATTGACGTCTGCCGCGAGATCCGCAGCCAGGACGAGTCGATCCGGGCGATCATCCTCACCTCCTACGACGACGACGACGCGCTGTTTGCGGCCATCATGGCCGGCGCCGCCGGTTACGTGCTCAAACAAATCCACGGCACCGATCTGGTCGACGGCATCCGCCGGGTGGCTGCGGGCCAGTCGCTACTCGACCCAGCCCTCGTCGCCCGAGTGCTGAAGCGGGTCAGGGATGGAGCGGAGCCGCCTGACGAGCTTGCCGCGCTGACCGAGCAGGAGCGCAAGATCCTGGCCTGCATCGCCGAAGGCATGACCAACCGGCAAATCGGGCAACGACTGTACCTGGCCGAGAAAACCGTCAAAAACTACGTCTCCAGCCTGCTCGCCAAACTTGGCCTAGAGCGACGGACGCAAGCCGCTGTTCTGGCGACCCGCCTGCTCCGCGACTGAAGCGTCCTGCCGCGCCGCGGCGCGCACACGGCGAGCGCTGGATTTCTCGTCGACGTCATATCCCACCCAGTCCAATGAGCCGCGCGGGGCCTTGGAAGGACCTTGGTCCTCAGCGGTCGGGGCGCTTCGACCCTGTCCAGCGGTCCCGGGTGGCGATGGAATTGAGAACACAGGCGTCATCGAGAAGGGACAGTGTCATGGCCACCACGCAGCGGCCCGGAACCGTCGCTCAAGTCGACGAGACATCTGGTTGGTCGCGTATCGCGCCCTACGTCTGGGCGATCACCCGCATTTCCCTCGGTTGGGTCTTCCTCTGGGCGTTCCTGGACAAGACGTTCGGCCTCGGCCGGGGGACCCCTGCCGAGAACGCTTGGATCGACGGCGGAAGCCCGACGAATGGGTTCCTCGCCAACGCGCCCACTGGCCCGTTCGAGGACTTCTACAAGGACCTCGCCGGAGCAGCCTGGGCGGACTGGCTGTTCATGATCGGTCTGCTGGCGATCGGTGTCGCCCTCATCCTGGGCGTTGGCATGCGGATCGCCGCCATCGCCGGAGCCCTGCTGCTCGTCCTGATGTGGACCGCCGTCCTGCCGCCGGAGAACAACCCGTTCATGGACGACCACCTGATCTACGCGATGGTGCTCATCGGCCTGGCCGCCGTCAACGCCGGCGACACCTGGGGTCTCGGCAAGCAGTGGGCCACCACAGGGCTGGTCCGGAGCTATCCGATCCTTCGCTGATCTACCCGC
>DASSDH010000021.1:0-4312 GCA_035697245.1 Jiangellaceae bacterium | reverse complement strand
CGGCACCCGGCGGGAGCCGTAACTGGTCAGCCCCACCTGCTACGGGCTGATCCGGGCCCGCCGGGAGGCCCGGAAGTCGCGTACCTCGGTCCGGTTGTCCATGCCCTCGACGCTACGACCCGATCCCTCGGTGGTGGGAGTTACTGCCAGTACCACTCAGATCAGTACCCCTCACAGCAGGGACTCCCACCCTTCGGGTGGGGCGGGTTGAGTTGGTGGTGCGGCCGGGCTGAACCGGCTGGGACGCCGGACGAGGAGATCGACCTGATGAGTGGATGGAGCGACAGCGAGCTGGCGACGATCGGTAGAGCGGACGAGATCCACATTGCCCCTGACCGCGCGGACCACACGCCCGGCCCGTCCGTGACGATCTGGGTGGTCCGGGTCGGTGACGACCTGTATGTCAGGTCCTACCGCGGTCCCTCCGGCAGCTGGTATCGCCGCGCCCGGGCGCAACGGCAGCGGACAGATCCGTGTCGGCGACGTCGACCGTGCGGTCCCGTTCACCGCGGCCGATCCCACCGTCCGAACGCAGGTCGACGAGGCCTACCGCACCAAGTATGGCCGGTACCGCAGCAACTACGTCCGGCCGATGATCTCCGACACCGTCGCCGAGACCACCCTCCAGCTGCAACCCACGATTTCTTGAAAAGCCAAATATCCGATGACGGCCACCATGCTCTACGGTCCGGGCGACGTCCGGGTCGAGTACCGCCCCAATCCGATGATCTTGAAGCCACCGACGCGATCATCCGCATCGCTGCGGCCTGCGTGTGCGGGTCGGGCCTGAGGGACTACCGCGGCATCAACCCGGTGCCCGAGCCGAAGCCGATGGGTCACGAGTACTGCGGAACTGTCGAGGAGGTCGGCGCCGAGGTCACCACGATCAAGCCGGGCGACTTCGTCATCGGCTCCTTCGTCGCCTCCGACAACAGCTGCCCGGTCTGCCAGGCCGGCTACAACAAGATCAATCCCGGCAAGGTCTTCGACCTGACGCCGCCCGCATGAAAGCGGCCGACGGCTACCGGGCCATGAGCGAGCGCACCGCCGTCAAGGCGCTGCTCAGGTCCCGACGCTCCTCTCTTCGCCCAACCCCACCAGGAGGACCACTTCAATGCCGACGTTCACCGTGGAGACCGGGGTCATGGTGCCGATGCGCGACGGGGTGCGGTTGGCCACCGACGTCTACCGCCCGACCGAGGGTCCCACGCCGACCCTGCTGACCCGCACGCCCTACAACAAGGACGTGGTCGCCGGGTTCAGCGACGACCTGGACTTGTTCCGGGCGCTGCGCGCCGGGTATGCCGTCGTGGCCCAGGACGTCCGCGGCCGATTCGCCTCCGGGGGCACCTTCGACGCCTTCCACCAGGAGGCGGCCGACGGCGCCGACACGATCGCTTGGATCGCCGCCCAGCCGTGGTCGGACGGGGTCGTCGGCACGTTCGGGAAGTCCTACCTCGGCTGCACCCAATGGCTACTCGCCCCGCAACAGCCGCCGGCGTTGCGAGCGATGGCGCCTTCGATGACCCCGTCCGACGCCTACGAAGGAAACACCTATCAAGGCGGCGCCAACGTGATGCACATCCTTCTTTGGGCTGTCGCGCTGGGGGCCGACGCGGCCGGCCAGCGCGTTGCCCGCGGCGAGCCAGTCCCAGCCGAGTGGGCACGCGACCTGGACTACAACGCCGCCCTCTCGCACCTCCCGTTAAGTGACCATCCGGCGTACGAGGAGCTGGCGCCGTTCTGGCCGCGTTGGATCTCCGAACCAACGGATGGACCGTACTGGCGTTCGATCTCGCCCAACACCGCCTACGAGAATGTCACGGTGCCGGTGCTCAACATCGGTGGCTGGTACGACATCATGCTGGGACCCGCCCTGGAGAACTACCGCGGTGTCCGGCACGGCGGCGGATCCGAGCTTGCCGCCCGGAGCCGGTTGATCGTCGGGCCCTGGAGCCACATCGACCTGTCCGGTAGCTTTCCCGACCGCGAGTTCGGCCCTACCGCGAGCCGCCAGGCCATCGACCTCGATGGCCTCCAGCTGCGCTGGTTCGACCGCTGGGTCAAAGGCATCGAGAACGGGATCGAGGACGAGGACCCGGTGTTGATCTTCGTCATGGGTGCCGACACGTGGCGGTCCGAGCCCGACTGGCCACTGCCTAACACGGCCTACACCGACTACTTCCTGCACAGCGACGGCACTGCCAACACCGTTCACGGCGACGGCACTCTGTCGACCACTCCGCCCCAGGCCGAGCCGTCCGACACCTTCGTGTACGACCCACACCAGCCGGTACCGACCGTCGGCGGCCAGGTCCTGATGCCCGGCGCCAATAGCATCGGCCCGCGCGACCAGCGCGCCGTTGAGGACCGGGACGACGTTCTCGTGTACAGCACGCCCGCGCTGACCGAGCCGGTTGAGGTTACCGGGCCAATCCGGCTGCGACTGTTCATCACCTCCAGCGCACCCGACACCGATCTCACCGGCAAACTCGTCGACGTCTTCCCCGACGGCCGCGCGATCAACCTCACCGACGGCATCCAGCGGGTCCGTTACCGAAACTCCAAGCAACAAGCCGAGCTCATCACTCCCGGTGAGATATACGAGGTCACCGTCGACCTGTGGGCCACGGCCAACGTCTTCCAGCCCGGCCACCGGATCCGCCTTGAAGTCTCCAGCAGCAGCTGGCCCCGCTTCGGCCGCAACCCCAACACCAGCGGCACCATCGCCGACGAACCACCCGAGGCGTACCAGCCTGCTACAAACCGCGTCTTGCACGACGCCGACCACCCGTCGAGACTCGTGCTGCCGATCATCAGGTATGACTCGACAACCTGGCCATCGGCTTGACGACACCGTCATCGAGGTCGACGAAGTGCCGGAGACGAGCGCGGTGAACGGGCCACTGGGACGGCTCGTCGTCGTGCGAGCGCGAGGACGCCTACGCCGGCACGCGAACATCTCCTGGTAGCCGTACCGGCCAGCCGGCGAGGGGCGCATCCGAGTCGACGGAGTCGCTACACGGCGACCTTCAGCGACGACGGAGGCACGATCACCGGACGCTGGGAGATTGCCGACGACAGCACCCAAACCCACGACCGACTTCGACCTCATCTACCGCAGAGTCGACACCTAGATCAATGCGGGCGAAACCGGATGGTGGGCCCCGTGGGGCTCGAACCCACAACCCGCGGATTAAAAGGACGCAGGATGACAGCCACTGTGGCCTCTACCAGCGACTCTGCCCTCACTGCGTCCCACACCAGCCCCACCAGCCGACCATGGTTGACGTCATTTCATGCCACGAACCATGCCACGCCAGATGGGGCCAGCGACTTCTTCACCCGCATGTAGTGCTCTAGCCGTCGGAACGGAACCGGCCACGCTCGGATTCGGGGAACGCCGAGACCAGCACAAAGGTCGACACCCGGCCCGTGCGGCGGCGGCCTTCTCCAACCCCTTTGCCGTCGATCAGGGTCGTCTGGTCCATGCCGGTGCCGTGGGCGCCGGCTATGAGTTCGCGTCGTGGCCCCGCATCCGGGCGGCGAGCTCGTCGACGGAGTCAGCGACCAGGTCGCCCGGTACCAGCGTTGCACCTGCGACGGTGATGACCGCCGCCTGCTCGGGCTTGCGGTGCATGCTGGTGACGTGGTCACCGCGAGACGTCAGCAACGTTGCAAGGTGACGACCAACTCCACCCGACGGCACCGATCACGAACCCGTCCGCTGTCCTCGTGGTTCGCGCCTGGGTTGGGTAGTGGGTCACTGGGCGGTGTAGCCGCCGTCGACGGGGAGGACGACGCCGACCACGTATCCGGCTCCGGGGCTGCACAGCCACAGGACGGATGCGGCAATCTCCTCGGCCCGGCCGAGTCGGGCGATCGGTGTCGCCGCGGCGGCTTCGGCCCGGTCGAGCTCGCCCTTGGCGATGATGTTGGTGACCATCGGGGTGTCGATGGCGCCAGGGCAGACAGCGTTGATGCGGATCCCGCGGGGCGCGTATTCCAGGGCGGCGCTGGTGGTCAGCCCGATCACGCCGTGCTAGGAGGCGTGGTACGCGGCCCGGCCGGGGAGTCCAACGACCACCGAGAGATCGCGTGCCCGCGATGGGTCTTGTCCGCACCCCAAGCAGCACGGACGGGACCGTAAGCCCGGCAGCCTCGGCCCCGCCGATCAGTCGGTGCGACGGTGCCCTGCTCCAAGATGCGGGCGGTCACAGCGGCCGGACCGCGGCGGCACGGCTCAGCCGTTGCGCAC
The DNA here is from genome assembly GCA_035697245.1 of Jiangellaceae bacterium. Classification (GTDB taxonomy): domain Bacteria; phylum Actinomycetota; class Actinomycetes; order Jiangellales; family Jiangellaceae; genus JACVRX01. Next base: position 54 of record DASSDH010000021.1, on the reverse strand, counting down.
CGCGTCAGACTGGTGGTGTTGCCCCGCGCCAGTCGATCTTGGGGGTCTGAGGAT
>DASSDH010000020.1:0-28145 GCA_035697245.1 Jiangellaceae bacterium | reverse complement strand
CAGAACGAACTCGGGCTGGAACTCGCCGGGCGCCGCATCGGCCGGAGCCTTCGGCGCGCGTTCAGCGAGATGCTCCGCAAGAGCGGGGTCTGCACTGATCCTGGTGAGGATCTCTTCCTTGAGTGTTTCGTCTCGATTGATGGTGTGCAGAGCGTCCAGCCGGCCCACGGTGTCCTCCTCAATCCTCCCAATGCGACCATCGTGCGCCGCATTCACTTGTTGCGATGCCTGTCAGATCTCCTGAGCTAGCAAAGCCACCTAGACGGTCGGCATTGGGCGACCGACAAGGAGAGTCGGCTGAGGGTTGTCAGATACAGTGCCGGCGAATCGATCGGGCCACTTATGGTGATCGCATGTCGTCGTCGACCATCGTGCAGGCAGCCGGGCGCGAGGTGACGATCACCAATCCGGACAAGTTGATCTTCGAGTCAATCGGGCTGACCAAGCTCGATCTCGTCCGCTACTACCTGACGGTCGCGGCCGGCGCGCTGCGCGGTGTCGAGGGCCGGCCGATGGTCCTCAAGCGGTTCGTCAAGGGCATCGACCAGGAAGCCGTCTGGCAAAAGCGAGCACCGAGCAGCCGGCCGGACTGGATCGAGGTGGCCGAGCTGCACTACAGGTCCGGGCTATCGGCGGCGGAGGTCGTGGTACGCGATGCCGCCGCGCTGGCCTGGGTGGTCAACTTGGGTTGTATCGACCTGAACCCGCACCCGGTGCGAGCGGAGGATCTCGAGCGCCCGGACGAGCTTCGTATCGACCTGGACCCGGTGCCTGGTGTCAGCTGGAAACAGATCCTCGATGTCGCCCTGGTCGCGAAGGGAGTGCTGGAAGATCACGGTCTCATCGGCTGGCCGAAGACTTCGGGATCGCGCGGTTTTCACATTTTCACCCGCATTGATCCGCAGTGGTCCTACCGCGATGTGCGGCTCGCGGCGGAAACGATCGCGCGAGAGGTCGAGAACCGCGCTCCGGACCTGGCCACGAGCAAGTGGTGGAAGGAGGAACGGCATGGTGTCTTCGTCGACTTCAACCAGAACGCAAAGGACCGCACGGTCGCCTCGGGATATTCGGTGCGGCCGACGCCAGACGCCCGGGTATCCACGCCGCTGAGCTGGGCGGAGGTGCCCGACTGCCGCCCGGAGCTGTTCACCGTGCCGACCGTATTGGAGCGATATGCCGACCTCGGCGATCCGTGGCAGGGCATCGAGACCTCGTCCGGTTCTCTCGAAGCCGTCCTCGACCTTGCCCGGCGGCTCGGGCCGGCCCAGAAACCGCCCAAAGGCACCGGGCGGCGCCAGTCCACCAAGCCGTTGGTCGAAATCGCCCGGGCGAAGACCAAAGACGAGGCTCTGGCGGGGCTGGAACGCTGGAAGGCGCGACATCCAACCGTCGTCAGCCATCTCGAGCCGGCCGACATCCTGGTCGATGGGATGCGCGGGCGCAGCTCCCTCTGGTACCGGATCCGGGTCAACCTTCAGCACGTGCCCGAAGCAGAGCGACCGGTGCAGGGACCTCTCGAGGTCGATTACGACCCGTGGGTCAACGCGCCATGGCCGCGTGCAGGCGATTAGCCCGGCGTCGACGCCGCTGGAGTACCAGTCGCCTCGTCGGCCGGCGCACGTTCGCGACGGCTGGCGACCAGGAACGGGACCGCCAGCAGCTCGATCGCCCCGCTGATCACAAATGACGTCGCGTAGCTGTAGACGTCGGCCACGCGTCCGAGGATTGGCTGGACGACCACGCCGCCGCTGCTGCTCATCAGCGAGTCGAATGACAGCACGGTGGCGCGTTGTTTCGACGGGATCATGTCGTTCAGGTAGGCCTGCCGGATCGGGAACACAGCCGAGAAGATCAATCCCCAGATCACCAGCAGGCCAAGCGCGAACCAGAATGAGCTGATCAGGCCGAGCAACACTAGAACTGCCGCGCTGACGACGGAACCGAGAATCAGCGCGGTCGTCCGCTTCTTGAACAGGAGTCGAACCCGCGGCGCGGCATAACCGCCGGCGATCTGTGCTCCGGCGACGATCGCAGCTGCCAGCCCCGCGATCGAGTACGCGTTGGGATCCCCGTAGAGCTCGAGCAGGTACGGCTGGAGCGCGTAGAAGGCGTAGACGCCGACGCCGCCGGTGAACGGCGCCGCGAGCATCACCCATCGCACCGGCCGGTTCTTCAGTCCGTGCTCGAGCGACGCGTTGAACACGTCGCGGGTCGCCCGGAGCGGGTGAGTTGCCGGCTCGGGGGTGAAACCGAGGTCCTTCATGAGCAGGAACGCGACGACGAACATGATCAAAAGGATCGCGACGCGCAACAGGAACGGCACGCCGAGTGTGGTCGCCTGGGCGATGATCCCGCCGAGAACCGATCCGCCCAACATGGCCGCACCGGACACCATCTGGCCACGGCCGAGAACCGTCTCCAGCCCACCGTCGTACTCGGCGTAATGCAGTGCATCGACCAACCACGCCTCGACGGCGCCGGAGAAGAAGGTGAACCCGAGCCCGATCAGCACCGAGACGACCGCCCACAGCCAGAAGGGCGCCTCCACTTGCCACATCAGGAAATAGAGGAAGGTGGACGTGGCCAGCGTGATCGTGCCCAGCAGGTAGGAGATCCGCCGTCCCCAGGTGTCGGCCACGACACCGGTCGGCACCTCGAAGATCACCATGCCGGCAGTGAAGAAGGCGTTGGCTGCGAACGCTTCGAGGTTGGACAGACCGGCGTCGAGCAAGAACAGCGTATTGATGCCCCAGATGAGCGAGGCGGCCAGCGTGTTGCCGAGAAGCAAGATCAGATACGTGCGTTGAATGCTGCGGGCCTGTGGGTTCATCACCACCAACCCTGTCGCTTCGTCCACCGGAGAAGTATCAGGCTGATCATGATCATGATGCCGGCAACGATGATCAGCTGCGTCGTATGCGTTCGCTCGTTGACGATGACGTTCATCCCCATGACCGACGCGATGGCGGTCACCGGAAGCGTCACGGCTGCCAGAACGGCCAACCGCTCCATCGCTATCATCATCTTGGTGCCCGTACGGGTCTGGTAGTAGTCGATGACCCCGGCCAGAAAGTCCCGCTCGCCGTCGCCGATGGTACGCAAGCGCGAAAACCGGTCGGACAGATCGGCGAAGAGCGCCCGATCGTCGAGCTCGGGAGTCCCGACGACGGTCGACATCCGCTCGAAGATCTCGTGGGCATTGCTGGCCATCGTCCGGACGGTTACCAGCTCGTGGCGGATGAGGAACATCTGCTCCAGCAGCTCCTCCGGATGGCGAAGATCGTCGGCAACGACGTGCCGCTCGAGCTCCGCGACCCGGGTGGCGATCGTGCCGATGTCGTCACGGATCTCGCGAGACAGCGCGCCGAGAATCCCATGAGCCAGTGCCGAAGGAGACGACGGGAGGAATCGACCGGCATCGAGCCGGTCGCGCGCCATCGCGGTGTCGCGGCCGACTGCCGCTGCCTCGACCTCAGGGTTGTACGGGCCGTGCAAGGTCACCAAGTAGTCGGGGCCGATGAAGAACTCGATTTGCAGCAGGTGCACGTGCCCGATCGAACCCAGGAGCGGCCGATGCACCACCACGAACCAGTGGTCGCGATAGCCATGAAACGTCGGCAGGTGGATGCGACGTCGGCAGGTAGCCACGGCCTGCGGGTGGAAGCCGAACTGGGCACGCAACAGTTCCGCAGTCTGGTCGTCACACGCCGGAAAGTCCGCCCAGAGAAAGCCGTCTGACCGCTTTCGCCAATGCTCGAAGTCGTCGGCCGCCCCGACCTCCACACCCGTCGGGGTGATGTATCGCAGAGCCATCACGACGTCCGCCACGCTTTACGGTAGCGCGCAACTGGGCACCTAGTGGTGCGCGACGGTCGACCACGTCATGGCGGCCATCGATGAGCCTACGTCCGGATGTAATCCCCCGGTCCGTCACACATCACCGGGTAAGCATCGCTCCCCAGTGGGGGTGGATCGACCAACGGACCGGCGTGCTCACGTGACCAGCCAACCCAGTCCTCCCACCACGATCCGGCGTGCCGGGCCGCTTTCTCTCGCCATTCGCTCGGCGACTGCGGTGTCTCGTCGGCTACCAGGTACCAGCCCTTCGGCCCTGGCGGATTGACGATGCCGGCGATGTGTCCACCGCTGCTGAGAACAAACCGCACCGGTCCGGACAGCAGCCGGATCGCGGCGTAGGCGGACCGCCACGGGACGATGTGGTCGTTCTCGGCGCCAACGAGATAGGTGTCCTGGTTGATGCCGGCGAGCCGGATCGGTTCGCCGGCAAGCTCGAGCCGGCCCTTCGCCAGACTGTTCTCGACGTAGAAGTTGCGTAGGTAGAAGCTGTGCATGGCCGCCGGCAGCCGGGTGCTGTCGGCATTCCACGCCAGGATGTCGAATGCGGGTGGCTGCTGCCCCATCAACCAGTTGGACACAACGTAGTTGAAGATCAGGTCGTTCGGGCGCAGTAGGTCGAAAGTGGTCGCCATCGATGCGCCCGGCAGGTAGCCCTCTCGAGCCATCTGCTTCTCGAGCCGCTCGACGGCGCGGCGGTCGGTGAAGACACGCAGTACGCCAGGGTCGCTGTAGTCGAGGAGCGTATTGAGCAAGGTGAGCGCTCCGACTCGAGAGTCGCCTTTGGCGTTGAGGTAGGCGGCCGTGATCGCCGTCATCGCACCGCCGAGGCACAGGCCGACGACATCGATGGTCTGAGCACCGGTGATGTCCTGGACGACATCGAGAGCCCGGCGGGGGCCGTGGACGAGGTAGTCGTCGAGTGTGACGTGGGCCTGCTCGGGCCCCGGGTTGCGGTAGCTGATGGCGAAGACCGTCCGGTCGTGATTCACCGCCCACTCGGCGAAGCTTCGCCCGGGGGCGAGGTCCATCACGTAGTACTTGTTGATCCAAGGTGGACTGAACAGCAGCGGATTGGCGTGCACCTTCGGCGTGTTCGGCTCGTACTGGAGGAGCTCCATCAGTTCGTTCCGGTAGACCACCTTCGACGGGGTGGCCGCCAGGTTCTTGCCCAGCACGAACGACGACGTGTCGACCTGACGAGGCCGGCCGCCGTTGTGAAGCACGTCGTCGACGAAGTTCCATGCTCCGTCGACAACGCTCTTTCCCGCGGTGTCGATTGCACGTTTGATCACTGCTGGATTCGTCAGGTGGAAGTTCGACGGCGCGAGGCTGTTGTGCAACAAGCCGAGCGCAACACCGGCCTTCTCCCGCGTCAGGGTGTCCACGCCGGAGCCGTCCACCAGCTCGTCACCGTAATGGCCGGCGATCTCATATATCAGCCGAAGGGAGTAGAACACCGGGTTGTCCGACCAGGCCGGGTCGGCAAACCGACGATCCTTGGGGTCGACGTCGACATGCGACTCAAGCTCTGCCCCGAACCATCGACCAACCGCGATGGCCGGAAGCGGCGCCAGCCGAGTGACCAGACGCAGCGCGGCACCGAAGCTGACCACCGGGTGTAGGACCGAACCGCGGACGGCGGCGGCAAGCGCTCGGGCAAACTCGGCGAAGTCGGGATTGCCGAACTCGGCAACCTCCGGCGCGATTGCACCGACGGCCTGGTCAGCGACGTCCCAGGGTGATTCGTCGGCCATGACCCTTACCTCCCAGCTCCCCTGACGACACGATCTCCTGTTGCGCGATGCGCCGGCGGGTCGAAACCAGTCACATGTACTGCCCGCCGTTGACCGAGTAGATCTGGCCGGTGATGAACCCCGAGTCGGGATCAGCGAGGAACTCGACGACGCGTGCCACCTCGTCCGGCTCGCCCAACCGGCCAATCGGGATTTTCGCGAGCACCTTCTCCATGGCCTCGGGGTGAACGGCGGCCACCATCTCGGTGCTGATGTAGCCGGGAGCCACCGAGTTGACGGTGATGCCCCTGCGGGCGGTCTCCTGGGCAAGCGACATGGTCAGCCCGAACAGGCCGGACTTCGCCGCCGCGTAGTTGGCCTGGCCGATATTGCCCGACTCCCCGATGATTGAGCTGATGTTGATGATCCGGCCACTCCCCCGGTCGAGCATGTGCTGCAGGATCGCTCGGGACAGGTAAAAAGCTCCGGACAGGTTCACGTGGACGACCCGGTCCCACTCCTCCGGTGTCATCTTGCGGACCGTACGGTCCGCGGTTATGCCAGCGTTGTTGACCAGGATGTCCAGCCGGTCGTGCTGATCGAGGACTTCGCCGATCACCCGCTCGCAATCCTCCACCGAGCCGATGTTGCCCTGGTGCACACTCGCATTGGGTTGGTCGTCGAGGAATCGCTTGGCCGCCTCCGTGTCGCGGGAGTAACCGGCAGCGACGATGACGCCACGAGCTGCCAGCCGCTTGCTGATTGCCAAGCCGATGCCGCGGACGCCTCCGGTGACCAGTGCGACCTGCCCCGTCATATCTGCCACGTGGATCTCCTCACTCACCGCTGCCTCGGTCGGTCCTGGGAATCAGGGGGCGGGCCTGTCGTGCTGCGGACGACCAGGCGGGGGGGCAATACAACCTCACGGGGTGCTCGCCGGTCATGGTCGAGCCGTTCGACGGCAGCTGCTACAGCCTGCTGCGCCTGCTTCAACGCGTCCTGGCCGACCGACGTGAGGCTGATGTGCGCCAACTGCGCGGATGGGCTGTCGTCGTAGCCGACCAGCGACAGTTCGCCAGGGACGTGGACGCCGCTGCGGATCAATACGTCGAGCAGGCCAAGTGCACATCTGTCGTTGAAGGTGATCACCGCGGTCGGCAGCCTCCTCCGGAGAAGCATCTGCCCAGCCCGGATCCCGGAGTCCTCGGTGCGATCGCCTTCGATGACATTCACCCGATCGCCCAGGCCGAGCCGACGCATGGCTCTCCGGTATCCGCGGCGCCGGTCGGCGGCGATCGTTCCCTTCCCTCCATCCACGTATGCGATGTCGCGGTGTCCCAACTCGACCAGATGGTCGACGGCGAGTCCCACGCCTGCCTGGTCTGCGGAGCGCACGACGTCCATGCTGCCCGCGGGGATGCGTCGCCCGACGATCACGACGGGCTGCAGCCGGTCAAGGGCGGCCAGCCTTGCCGTCGGCGCCTCCGGTCCGAGCAGGATCAGTGCCTCACAGCGGAAGTCGAGCAGCGTCTCCACTGCTCGGTCTTCGCTACGGGTCCGGGTGACCGTGCTGAGCACGAGGTCGTAGCCGACCGAGTCGGCAGCTTCGTGCAGGTGATCGACCAGCTCGGCGTGGAACGTGTTGCGGACGTCGAGCATCCCTCCGAGCAAGTTGGTCCGGTGGCGAGCGAGGAGGCTCGCGGTCATGTCGGCCCGATAACCCAGCTCGGCGGCAGCCCTGAATACCCGTTCGCGGGTAGCTTCACTCGGGCCCGGCGCGTTGCGCAGAACCAGCGACACGGACGCCGGCGAAAGCCCCACTCGCGCCGCAACATCGTCGAGTCGCGGACGACGGCTGCGTGCCGTCCCGCCGCTTCGAGTCATGCCGCCGTTTCCCACGCTCGCTCCTGTCATCTGCCGCACTGCACTCTTGACATCGCGCTCCGGCGACGTCATAGTACCTGAAATTAAAGCGCTTTAAAGACCCCCGACCCGGGAGACGACATGACACGTTCCTCCATCGGTGTGGCCGTCATCGGCGCCGGCATGGCCGGCCGCGCCCATGCTGCCGGGTACCGGACAGCAACAACCCTCTACGGGGGAGGTTTGCCGAAGGTTGATCTGGTCGCGGTCGCCGACGTCAACGAAGCCTTCGCCAATGACACCGCCCAGCGGTTTGGATTCACCCGTGCGGAGACGAGTTGGGAGGCCATTGCCGAAGCCAGCGACATCGACGTGGTGAGCGTCGTCGTGGCGAACACGTTGCACCGCGAGATCGTCGAGGCTCTGCTCGCAGCCGGCAAGCACGTGCTGTGCGAGAAGCCGATGGCGCCAAACGTGACAGACGCCGAGGCCATGGTCACTGCCGCGAACGCGGCCGACAGTGAGTCAGCCATCGGGTTCGTTTTCCGGCGATCACCGGCCATCACCGCCATTCGCGACATCGTGAATGCGGGTGGCATTGGATCGGCTCTCCACTTCAACGGCCACTACTGGTGCGACTACGGTGTCGACCCAAGCAGGCCGATCAGTTGGCGGTACAAGGGCGGGCCGGGATCCGGTGCGCTGTCCGACATCGGCAGCCATCTGCTCGACCTCGCCGAATACGTGTGCGGGCCCATTCAATCGGTTCGTGGCGCGGTCTTGTCGACGTTCGTCACGGAACGCGCAATTCCCGTAGGAATGGCAGTTGGCCACGCCGCTGTGGAGGTGAGCGACGTGCTGGAACCCGTGGAGAACGAGGACCTGGTGACCTTCACGGCCACCTTCGCCTCCGGTGCAGCCGGAACATTCTCGGTTTCCAGGTCCACGTACGGGCACGCGAACTCGCTCGGCTTCGAGGTGGCGGGCCAGGGTGGCGCGGCGACTTTCGACCTCGAACGACCGGGTGAGTTCAGCTTTATCGACGCCGGCCCCGAAGCCGCGACCCAGGGGTACCGAACGGTGCCGGTCGGTCCCGCTCACCCTTACCTCACCGGTGGACTGCCGATGGACTTCCCAGGCGTCGGCTATGGGCAGAACGACCTGTTCACCTTCCAGGCTCGGGCATTCCTCGAACAGGTTGCCGGGCTGGACGGACTTCCTCGAATGGCATCGTTCGAGGACGGCCTGCACAACATGCGGCTGATCGAGAACGTCGTCGCCTCGGCGCAGGCAGGCGGCCGCGAGGTCACCGGCGCCTGACGTTTGTTCCGACCTACTCAACGGGAAACGAAGGGACGACCGCAATGAAGCTTGGTGTCTATACCGCCGTTCTGCATGACAAACCCGTCGCCGACGCAGTGCGGGCCATCAGCGACCTTGGCCTGGACAGCGCGGAGATCAACTCCGGTGGTTTCCTGCCCCCCGTCCACCTGCCAGTGGCGGATATCCGGGCCAGCCATGACGCCCGCGATGAGTACCTCGGCCTATTCCATGCCGCTGGTGTGACACTCACGGCACTCAACTGCAACGGCAACCCTTTGGACCCCAACCCAGACGTCGGGGCTCAGCATGCCCAGGACATACGCGATTCGATCGAGCTCGCGGCGCTGTTGGGCGTCAAACGTGTCGTGACCATGTCCGGGCTGCCTGCGTCCGACGCCGGCGGTAAATACCCCTCGTGGACGGTCGAGCCCTGGCACAGCGTCTACTTGGACGCCCGGGACTACCAGTGGAACGAGGTCGCGATCCCGTTCTGGAAGGACATCCAGGCCAGGGCCGCCGATGCCGATGTCAAGGTCTGCATCGAGATGCACCCGCACAACGTCGTCTACAACCCGCCCACCATGGAGCGGCTGGCCACCGAGATCGACGCCACCCATGTCGGAGCGGAGATGGACCCCAGCCACCTTTTCTGGCAGGGCATCGATCCAGTCCTTGCCGTCAACAGTCTCGGGCGCCTCGTCTACAACGCTGCCGCGAAGGACACCCGGATCAACGAGGCTGCCAAGATCAACGGCGTCCTCGACGACCGGTTCGGCCGGGTCCGGCCCGACGACCCCGACGCCCTCTCTCTCGGCGGTGACTACACCTTGAGCCGCTGGCCGGAGAATTCCTCCTGGGACTTCGTCGCCGTAGGCCGCGGCCACGACGTCGCCTGGTGGGCCGACTTCCTCGCGGCGCTGGCGAAGGTCGACCCCGACATGGCCGTGAACATCGAGCACGAGGACCAGGAACTGGACCAGATGGAGGGATTGCGCAAGGCCGCGGAGGTCCTGCTCGAGGCGGCCGGCAGGGCGTGATCCAGGGAAAGCAATCCCCAGCGAAGCGCGTTCACAGATCTCCCTCCAGGAACTGCGCACGCCCGTATCCGAAGGACCAGTCCTCACGGCTGTTACCGGTGATCGACACCATCAGATCGGTGGGAGCGATCCCGTGGTGCTGCTCCAACCGCTCCGCCAGAGTCCGGTAAAGCGCTCGCTTCTGTTCGGTCGTGCGCCCCTGCTGGAAAACCTGGACGAGCACCACGGCATCGGTGCGAACAAAACCAAGGCCGGTGTCCTCGAGGATGAGGTGGCGAGGACGATGTTCGGTGATGACCTGATATCTGTCACCTGGAGGAGCGGCGAACACGTCAAGCATGACACCGTGAACAGTGTCGGCCAGAGCCCGCAACTCGTCGTCCGTGCGGCCCTCGATCACGTCGATCCGGACCAGCGGCAAGACTCAGCTCCAACCCTTGGTGCGGCGTCCGATCTCCTCGCGCATGAAGATGCTGGATTCCCGCGCTCGCTCCTCCCACGCGAAGACGCACACCGTCATGATCGTCTCTTCGCGGGAGCCGAAGCCGAGCCGCCCGAGGGTCCCGAAGAACTCGTCCCAATCGACCTCACCCTGGCCGATGTCCAGGTGCTGATGGACCCGTGCCGTGGAACCGGGGGGATTCACGATGTAGCGCAGACCCGACGAGCCACGGTGGTCGAACGAATCGGCGACGTGCAGATGCGTGAGCAGATCTCCGGCGTACTCCATGATCTCGGTCATGTTGCCGCCCTGGTGGAACGTGTGCGGTGCGCAGTAGAGGAACGACACCAGTGGCGAGTTGATCGCGCGCACCATGTCGACCGCGGTCTTGCCGTCCTCGACGAAGTCGTCGGGGTGCGGCTCCAGCCGCAGCTCGACCCCTTCCTTCTCGAAGACTGGCAGCAACTCCTCCATCGACCGCCAGAACTGCGCCTCGCTGATGCTGGCAGCCTCTGGCCGGCCGTTGAATTCCGAATTCATCACTTTGCAGCCCAGGTCGACGGTGATCTGGATGGCGCGCTTCCAGTAGCGCACTGCGGCCAGTCGCTCGTCCTCGTCGGGCCCCGACCAGCGGTACAGCGGAAGGTGTGTCGCGACCTCGACACCCGCCGCGCTGAGTGCCTTCCGGAACTTTGCGACCACATCGTCACTGGCCCGGGGATGGAGGAAGAACGGAGTGAAGTCCTCCCGCGGCGAGAGCTCGATGTATTCGTAACCAAGGTCGGCGACGAGCTTCGGCAGCTCGAGTAACGGCGTGCTGCGCAACATGTACGGGTCGAGCGCAAGCTTCATGGCCGCCTCACTGCTCCTTGGCGTAGAGGTCAGGCTTGTCCCGCAGCTGTACGGTTGTGCGGCTGCCTGTGTTCAGCGCCTCGACAGCGGCGTCGGAGACGGCCGCGGCGGCATACCCGTCCCACGAGGACGGCCCCGCAGGATCCTCGCCCGCGGCCAGGGTGTCGATCCACTCCTGGAACTCGATGTCGTATGCACGGATGAACCGCTCCCGCCAATCGGCGGGCACCCGCCCGGCGACAGTCCCATCCCGGCGGACTATCACCGGGCTCGCGTCGCCGAGTGCAGCGGTTCCGTCCTCTCCGACCACCTCACCTTGAATGTCGTAGCCGTACCGGATGTTCACCGACGTCTCGACGTCGACGAGCACCCCGCTCTCGGTCTCCAGCAGCATGAGCAGCGGATCCTGCAGGTCACCGCCGTGCCGGTTCCGGCGCGGCACGAGCACGGTCGTTGCGGCGATCTCCTCGTCGAGCAGCCAGCGGACGACATCGAAGTCGTGGACGGCCGTATCGGTGATCGCCATCTCGCGGGTGTAGTACTCCGGCACCGAAGGGTTGCGGTGCCGGGAATGGACGAGCAGCGGGGCACCGATGGCTCCACTGCGCACGACTTCCTTCAAAGCCCGGTATGCAGGGTCGTACCGGCGCATGTAGCCGACCTGCACGAGCCGGCGACCGCCCGCCACCTCGGCATCGATGATCCGCAGACAGGCCTCCTGTGTTGTGGCTAAGGGCTTCTCGCAGAAGACCGGCTTGTCCGCGTCGATCGACGCGAGCACGAACTCCTCATGGGTCGGCCCCCACGAGGTCACCAGCACCGCATCGACCTCGTCGTCGCGGATGACGTCCTGGCCGGTGTCGTGAACCCGCGCACCGGCCAGACCGTCGGCTACCTCCCGGGCCCGGCCGAGGTCGACGTCGGTCACCGCCACCACCTCGGACCCTGATAGCAGCTTGGTGAGTCTTCGGATGTGGTCCTGGCCGATCATGCCGACGCCGATGACGCCGACACGGACGGTCATGAGGTAGGTTCCTCCGGTTGCGGGGCCGGTTCGGCAGTTGCCTCCTCCAGTGGGGTATCGAGAGGCTCCCGCGGTTGGGTGACCTCGGCTGAGGCTTGGTCGGCGGCGCGTTCGCCGACCTCGATCTCGCGGATGGTCTGGGTGTCGACCGCGCCTTCCCGGGCGAGTTCGTGGGACAACGTTTCGAGCTCGTCGCCGCCAGCCATCAGACTGGTCAGATCCGCCAGGTTGATCTCGTCGCGGTGCGCGTCGAGGATCATCTGGCCGAGTTTGAGCACCACGAAGTGGTCGCCGACCAGGTACGCGTGGTGCGGGTTGTGGGTGATGAACACCACCCCGAGCCCAGCGTCGCGGGCCCGGGCGGTGTATTTGAGCACCACCCCGGACTGTTTGACCCCGAGCGCCGCAGTGGGCTCGTCCAGGATCAGCACCCGGGCGCCGAAGTACACCGCCCTGGCGATTGCCACGCACTGCCGTTGCCCACCGGACAGGGTGCCGATCGGCTGGTTGATGTCCTTGAGGTTGATCCCCATCTTGGCGAGTTCGTCCTTGGCGGTGTCACGCATGTCGTCGATGGCCAGCGGGTTGATCGGCCCGTAGCGCTTGCGTTTCTCCGAGCCGAGGAAGAAGTTGCGCCACACTTCCATCAGCGACACCACGGCCAGGTCCTGATAGACGGTGGCGATCCCCATCGCCAGCGCATCCCGCGGTGAGTTGAACTTGATCTCGTCTCCGTCGACCCGCACGGTGCCCTCGCTGTGCTGATGCAACCCGGACATGATCTTGATCAGGGTGGACTTACCGGCGCCGTTGTCACCCAGCACACAGGTGATCTCCCCGGCGTCGACCTTCAGGTTGATCCCCTCCAACGCCCGGATGGCGCCGTAGAATTTGCCCACGCCCGTCATCTCGATCAACGGCGCGCCGGTCTCGGTGCGGGCCGGAACCGGCCCGGTAGCAGTATCAGTCATGATCGGTCAACTCCGTCGAGAAGTGGCGTAGTTGCGGACCCACAGGTTCACCAGCACGGCCAGCAGGAGCATCGCCCCCAGGAAGAACCGGTACCAGTTCGCGTCCCAGCCGGCGTACACGATGCCCTGGCGGGTCATGCCGAAGATGAACGCGCCGATCGCGGCCCCGATCGGCGAACCGTAGCCCCCGGTCAGCAGGCACCCGCCGACCACTGCGGCGATGATGAACAGGAACTCGTTGCCCACGCCTTCCCCAGACTGCACGGTGCTGAACGCATACAGCCGGTGCATGCCGTAGAACCAGGCCAGGAAGCCGACCCCCATGAACAGGCCGATCTTGACTCGGTTCAGCGGGACTCCAACCGCCCGGGCGCTGGCCGCGTTGCCGCCTACGGCGAAGATCCAGTTCCCCACCCGGGTACGCAACAGCAGCCAGGTGGCGATCGCCGTGAACAGAAGCCACCACACCACCGTGATGCGAACGGTGAGATCGCCGATCGTGAACGACGAAGCGAAGATCCACTCCAGCGCACCGAACCCGTCCATGTTCGAGATGTTCGTCGTGGCGACGGTGCCGGTGAGGAGCTTGGTGACGCCGAGGTTGAGGCCTTGCAGCATGAAGAATGTGCTCAAGGTGATCAGGAAGCTGGGGATGCCAGTGCGCATCGTCAGCCAGCCGTTCCAGTACCCGATCATCAACGCCAGCACCAGCGCGACGATCGTACCCACCCATAGGTTCAGGCTCAGCTCATAGCTGAACATCGCCGCGGTCAACGCGGCTGTGATCACTGCCACCCCGGCGGACAGGTCGAACTCCCCACCGATCATCAGCAGCGCCACACCCACGGCCATGATCCCGATGGTCGAACTGTCATACAGCACCGTCGAGAATGCGGCCACCGAACGGAACGGCTCGGCCACCGCGAAGAAAAACACGAAGATCGCCAACGCTGCCACCAACGCTCCCACCTCGGGGCGGTGGATCAGAATCGTCAGCAATGACTTACGTTCGACCGGCTCATCCGCCGCCGGTGGCGGAGGAGCAGTCTCAACAGTTTGACTCATGGCATCGCTCCCTCAACGAAGGACAAGTGTCCAGGGGGCCGACCCGGGCCGGCCCCCGATGCACCTAGCGGGTGTTGTTCGCCGTGTACGGCAGGATCTGGTCGATGTTGCTCTGGTCGACGATCGACGGACCGGTCAACACCGCTTGCCCACCACCGATGTCGTTGCCGTTGGTCACGTTCAGCCACAACGACGTCACTGCCATGAACCCCTGCACATACGGCTGCTGATCGACCGAGAACAGAATCGTGCCGTCCTGGATGGCCTGCGCCGCATCCTGGTTCAGGTCGAACGTCACCATCGTGGCCTGACTGTTCGCTTGCTCGATCGAGTCCAGCCCAGCCAGCGCGATCGGAGCACCCAACGCGACCAAATGCGTGATCTCGGTGTCCTCCTGCAGCTTTGCCGTCAGCGCCGCCTGTGTTCCCGGCAGGTCAGTACCTTCGACGTTGATGTTCTCCGTGTTCGGGAACGTCGCCTTGACGCCGGCGCACCGCGCTTCCAGTGCCGCCGAACCCTGTTCCTGGATTATGCACAGGGTTTTCTGACCGCCCTCTTCACCGATCCGCTCGCCCACTGTCTCGCCAGCGAGCGTCTCGTCCGACCCGAAGTACATCATCGCGCCGTACTCCTGCCAGGTGTCGAACCCCTGGTTGAACGCGACCGTCGGGATACCCGCATCGATCGCGGCCTGCACTGCTGGTTGGATCGCCTCAGAGGCCGACAGCGTCACCGCCAGCCCATCCACGTCGGAATCGATCGCGTTCTGCACCAGCGTGGACTGTCCGGCAGCATCCGGGTCGGCCTGGTAATTCAGCTCCACACCGAGCCGTTCGGCCGCCGCCTCGGCACCGTTGCGGATCTTGTCCCAGAAGGTATCCCCAGGTGCCTCATGCGTGATCATGGCGAAGGTCAGGCCGGTGGATTCGACGGCCGGGGCATTGGTGTCGCCGGCCTCCGGCTCCTCTTCCTGTGCACCTCCCCCGCTGCTGCAGCCGGCAAACGCCAGCATCGTTCCGCTGACCAGCGCGCCCACGAGGAGCGCTCGTCGCTGTTTGATCATGTTGTCCTTCTCCTTGGTGTGGCACCGGTGGCTACCGGTGCTCCGATGGGTGCTTGTCGGGACATGGGTCGTGAGATCACGGGCCGGGGCCGCCCAGCCCAAGTCCAAGACCGTCGAAGTACTCCCTGGTGCGCGTTGCGATCGGCAGCGGCACATCCGGGTCGCATGGGTACAGGTCCTGCTCCACGATCGCGAACAAGTCTGTGTCCAGATCGGCCAACGCCTCGAGCAGCGGCGGCATCGAGGGATCGCCCTTGGGCGGCTCGACCATGGCTCCCAGGCGAACGGCTTCGGCGAAGGACAGTGCCTCGTCCTGCACGCGTCGCCGGACGTCCGGGTCGACTTGTTTGAGATGGACGTAACCAATCCGGTCGGGGTTCTTCCGGATGATCGCGACGTTGTCTCCTTCGCAGTAGGACACGTGCCCGGTGTCGAGGCACAGGGACACCGTTGCCGGGTCGGTGTCCTCCAGGAACCGCTCGATCTGTTCCTGGGTACCGACGTGACTGTCGGCGTGGGGATGAAAAACCAGGCTGACGCCGAACTCCTCGGCCAGTACTCGCCCGAGTTCCGACATCCCGGTGACGAGGTCGCGCCATTGGTTCGGTTCCAGCCGACTGGCCTCCAGCACGTTGCCGCCCTTTTGGTCGGTGTACTGCTCGGGCAGCAGCACCAGGTAGCCCGCCCCCAGCGCGGTGAGCAGTTGGGCTTCGGCCCGGCACTCTTGGACCGCCTGCTCGAAGGCCGCCGCGCCACGGTGCAGGCCGGCGAACACCGCGCCGCCGGACAAGAAGACGCCACGGCGGCCGAGCGCGTCGCGCAGTCGTTCTGCGTCGGTAGGCAGGTAGCCGTATGGGCCGAGCTCGGTCCAGACATACCCGGCCTGGACCATCTCGTCGAGATACCGCTGCCACGGCACCTGATGCGGGTCCTCGGGGAACCAGACACCCCAGGAATCAGGTGCCGTGCCGAGCGTGATGCGCGACAGGTCGGGCATGGAACTCCTCCTCCGCTCAGCTCGCGGTCGGGAAGTGGTAGCTCGCACCGGTCGGATGCTCGACGTGCGGCCATCGTGACGTCACGACCTTGGCCCTGGTGTAGAACGACACACCTTCGGGTCCGTGAATGTGCTTGTCGCCGAACAGCGAGTCCTTCCAGCCGCCGAAGGAGTAGTACGCCATTGGCACTGGAATCGGCACGTTGATCCCGATCATGCCGACATCGACGCCGCGCTGGAACCGGCGCGCCGCCTCTCCGCTGGACGTGAAGATCGCTGTTCCGTTGCCATACGGGTTTGCGTTGATCAGCGCGATCGCGTCGTCGACGGAGTCGGAACGCACGACCGACAGGACCGGACCGAAGATCTCCTCGCGGTAGACGTCCATCGCGGTCGTCACCCCGTCGATGACTGTCGGCCCGATGAAGAAACCGCTTTCGTGCCCGTCGACGACGATGTCGCGACCGTCGACCGCGAGCCGGGCACCCTGTTGTTCGCCGGATCCGATCAGCCCAACGATCCGATCCTTCGCCGCACTGGTCACCACCGGGCCCATCTCGCTGTGCGGGTCGCGGCCGGGGCCCACGCGGACCGCTCGGGCCTTGGCGCTGACGACGGAGATGAGCGGATCCGCGGCATCGCCGACGGTGACCGCCGCCGAGATCGCCATGCATCGCTCGCCAGCCGACCCGAAGGCCGCGGCAACCAGATGATCGGATGCGTAGTCGATATCGGCGTCCGGGAGCACGATGGCGTGGTTCTTGGCGCCGCCGAGCGCCTGCACCCGCTTGCCGCTGGCCGTGCCGCGCTCGTGGATGTACTTGGCGATCGGGGTCGATCCGACGAATGACACGGCGGCGATGTCCCGGTGGTCGAGGATCGCGTCAACGGCCTCCTTGTCGCCGTGTACGACGTTGAACACGCCGTCGGGAAGGCCGGCCTCGGCCCACAACTCGGCGACGATGGTCGACGCGGTGGGATCGCGCTCGCTGGGCTTGAGGATGAACGTGTTGCCACACGCGATCGCGATCGGGTGCATCCACATCGGCACCATGATCGGGAAGTTGAACGGAGTGATCCCGGCGACCACTCCGAGTGGCTGGCGGAACGAGTAGACGTCGACACCGGTCGACACCTGGTCGGAGTACTCGCCTTTCAGCAGCGTGGGGATGCCGCAGGCGTACTCGACGACCTCGAGCCCGCGCTGCACTTCGCCCTTGGCGTCGGACACGACCTTGCCATGTTCGTCGGCAATGACCTCAGCGATCTCGCGCGTGCGCCGGTGAACCAGTTCGCGGAAATCGAAGAGGATCTTCGTCCGCTTGGACAGCGACGACTGCGACCACGACTCGAAGGCGGTACCGGCGACCAGAATGGCCTCGTCCACGTCAGCCTTACTGGCCAGCACGACCTCCGCTTGCTGCTCCCCCGTCGCCGGGTTCCAGACCGGGCCACGGCGACTCGACGTCCCGGCACTCGGCTTACCGCCGATCCAGTGCTTGATCGTCCTCACGGGCGTCCTCCCGACTCTGGCTTCACAGGAACAGCCGTTGGTTCGACTTGTTCTCGGCATAGGTCGTTCTCGCGTCACGGGTTGCGTTCAATTCGGCCACGTCGGCGACCGGCACGTCCCACCACGACTCGCTGCTCGGTGCAGGGACCAGCGGGTCGGTCTCCACGTGGACCATGACCGGACCGTCTTCGTCGGACTTCTTCGCCTCTTCTACGGCGGACCGGAACTCGTCGATGGTCCTCGCACGCAACACCCGCACGCCGAGGCTCTCGGCGTTCGCCGCCAGGTCGACCGGGAGGATGCCGCCATCGAGACGTCCCGTCTCGGGATTGCGGTAGCGATACCGGGTACCGAAGCGCTCGGCGCCGACGGTCTCCGACAGTTCGCCGATCGAGGCGAACCCGTGGTTCTGCACCAGCACGACGATGATCTTGAGGTGCTCCTGGACGGCCGTCACCAACTCCTGGGCCATCATCAGGTACGAGCCGTCTCCAACCATCACGAAGACATCGCGGTCCGGGCAGGCCATCCTGATGCCGAGACCGCCAGCGACTTCGTAGCCCATACAGGAATACCCGTACTCGACGTGGTAGCCCTTCGGGTCACGCGTGCGCCAGAGCTTGTGCAGGTCTCCTGGCATCGACCCGGCGGCGCATACCACGACGTCTCGGGGATCGGATACGTCGTTGACGACGCCGATGACCTCCGACTGCGCGGGCAAAGGGCTGTGATCGAGGGCATAGGCGCGACTGACGATGTCGTCCCACTCCGCCGCCAGCTCCCGTGCCAGCCTGCGGTACTCGTCATCCACATGCCACCCGGACAACGCCTCTCCCAACGCGACGAGGGCCTCGCGAGCGTCGGCGACAACGCCGGTAGCGGCGTGTTTTGCGACGTCGAACGAGGCGACGTTGACGTTGACGAACCGCACATCGGGGTGGCCGAACGCCGTCCGCGACGCAGTGGTGAAGTCGCTGTACCTGGTTCCGATCCCGATGACGACGTCGGCATCACGGGCCATACGGTTGGCGGCGGTGGTGCCAGTGCTGCCGATGGCGCCCAAGGACAGCGTGTGATCGTATGGGAGCGCTCCTTTACCGGCCTGGCTCTGGCCGACTGGGATGCCCGTGGCCTCGACGAACTCGCGCAGGGCTTCAGTCGCCTGGGAGTAGATCACCCCGCCGCCGGCGACGATCAGCGGCCGCTTTGCCTCCCGGACCACATCCACCGCCCGGGCCAGCGCGGCCGGTTCTGGCACCGGACGGGGAACGTGCCAGACCCGCTTGCCGAAC
The DNA here is from genome assembly GCA_035697245.1 of Jiangellaceae bacterium. Classification (GTDB taxonomy): domain Bacteria; phylum Actinomycetota; class Actinomycetes; order Jiangellales; family Jiangellaceae; genus JACVRX01. The sequence goes on along the minus strand of DASSDH010000020.1, from coordinate 9,112 downwards.
AGCTCCTCTGGCCAGTCGTGTGCCTCGGCCTGCACGTCCTGCGGCAGCGCGATCGTCACGGCGCCCGTCTCGACTGGGTCGGTGAGCACCCGCATCGCTCCGAGCAGCGCCTGCGGCAGCTGCTCCGCCCGCCACACCCGGTCGAAGAAGCGGGAGACCGGCCGGAATGCATCGTTGACGGAGACGTCGTAGCTGGTGGGATCCTCGAGCTCCTGGAGGACTGGGCTCGACACCCGGGTCGCGAAGATGTCGCCGGGTAGAAGCAGAACCGGCAGCCGGTTGATCGTCGCCAGAGCAGCGCCCGTAAGCATGTTGGTCGCCCCCGGGCCTACCGATGCCGTGCAGGCGAACGTGGACAAGCGGTCCTTCATCCGGGCATAGGCCGCCGAGGCGTGCACCATGGCCTGCTCGTTGCGCCCCTGGTGGTATGGCAGCGCCGACGGATCCGAGACCTCCGCTTCGAGCAGGGCTTGGCCGAGTCCAGCGACGTTGCCGTGCCCGAAGATGCCGAAGCAGCCGGCAATGAGGCGCTGCTCAACGCCGTCGCGCTCGCTGTACTGGTTCGCCAGGAAGCGCACGACCGCTTGGGCGACGGTCAACCGGCGCGTGCCCATGCTCATACGCGCTCCTCGGGGGATTCAGACGCCGATGTCAGCGGAAGCCGGCCATCGACGGCCATGCCGTCCCAGCTGCCGCGTATCCAGGCGTGAGCGGGGTCGTCGCTGAAGCGCCATACCCGCTCTCCGGGCCCCGCCATGACGTTGAGGTAATAGAGGTCGTACCCCGGCGCTGCCATGGATGGCCCGTGGTAACCGTGCGGGATGAGCACCGTGTCACCAGTGCGCACCTCGGCGCACAGCTCAATCTCCCGACCCGGACCCGAGCCATACACGCGCTGGTATGCGGGCCCGCCACCGGAAACCTCGAAGTAGTAGATCTCCTCGAGCGCAGACTCGTCCTCGCGCTGCTCGTCGTGCTTGTGCGGCGGGTATGACGACCAGTTGCCGCCCGGCGTCAGGACTTCGACGGCAATCAGCCGGTCGGCCTCGAAGCTCTCCGGTGAACAGAAGTTGTTGACCTGACGGCTCGCGCTACCCGCACCACGCAGCTCGACGGCAACGTCGGCGGCAGGTCCGTAGCGGGCTGGCAACTGCCGTGATGCCCGCGCCGATGGAAAGGCGAATCGCCCGCCGCGCTCCGAGAACAGCTCGACCCGGCACCCTCGTGGTGCGTAGCAGAAATCCGTCACCGCAGCGAAGACGCTCTCCCGGCCAAGCAGTGTGAATAGCTGGTCGTCGCAAGAAACCTCGCACGACCCGGCCAGCGGGAGCACGATCATTTCATCGTCACGGGTGTCGACAATGGACCTGCCACCGGCTGCGAGCTCCAGTATGCGCAAGCCGCTGAATGCCCAGCCGGCTCGCTCGGGCGTCACAAGCAGCGACGACCCGGCGTCGGGCGCCGTTCCAGCCCGCACGTGGGCCGGCAGCGCCTTCGTTGCCGATGTGCCGCTCACAGCACCTCCACGGCAGCGTCGACCGCTGCAGCGACGTCGTCGTTCGGTGGATACAGCAAGGAGCGACCGATGACCAGCCCCACGACGGTGGGCAGCGCCAACGCCTTCTTCCAGCTTTCCACCGCGGCTTCCTGGTCCTCGCTGACCTCGCCACCGAGGATCAACGCAGGGAGCGTCGTCGCGGCCATCACCCGTTCCATGTCCTCGACCACTGGAACCTTGAGCCAGGTGTACGCGGACGTGGTGCCCAAGCCAGCTGAGACTGCCAGCACGCGAATCATTGCTTCGGTCGTGAGCTCGTTCCTGACTCGTCCGTCTACCCGGTGCGACAGGAACGGCTCGACCATGGCGATCAGCCGCCGGTCCGCAAGCTCACTTATCGCCCGTCCACATGTTTCAAGCGTGGGCGCGGTTGCCGGATCCTCGGGATCGATGCGGAGGAGCATCTTGCCGCCCTCGAATCCGGCCGCTGCGATGCTTGCGGCGTCGTAGCCGGTGAACCGATCGTCGATCTCGAACACCGTGCCGGCGAGACCGCCGCGGTTCATCGAGCCGAATACCACCTTGTCCTCGAGGGCCCCCAGCAACAGAAGATCCTCGAGGATGTCGGGCGTGCCGAGCACGCCGTTCACACCTGGCCGTGACAACGCCAAAGACAGTCGGTCCAGCAGGTCGGCTCGATCGGCCATTGCCATCGGTCGATCACCCGCCCGCAGGGCACCGCGGGCCGGATGGTCGGCCGCGATGACCATGAGCCGGCCATGCTCACCCAGGACTGACGGCGGTCGCTTCCGCCGACTCACCGCCTCGGCGATCGCCTCCGGGTGGCGCGCCCTTGTCTCCACGAGTTCGTTCAGCTGACTCTCACGCACGCACAGCCTCCCGAAGCTTGGCCTCGACCTCCTCGGCCGTCGGCATGGCGTCACTGCAGGCGAGCCGGGACGCGACGATGGCGCCTGCGGCGTTGCAGAACCGCATCGCGGGCTCGAGGTCCCAGCCGGCGAGCAGCGCATGGCAAAGCGCTCCGCCGAAAGCGTCTCCGGCCCCCAGCCCGTTCACGACCTCGACCGGAACGGGCGGCACGACGACCTCTTCGCCGTCTCGCGAAGCCAGGACTCCGGCCGGCCCCTGCTTGACGACGGCGAGATCGACGCCAGCGTCGTGCAGTGCCTGGGCTGCGGCCACGGGCTCCCGGGTTCCGACCGCTGTCTCGACCTCGTCCCGGTTCCCGACAGCAACCGTGACCAGCGGGAGGGCTTGCTCCACCCAGCGCCGCGCCTCGTCTCGGGACGGCCAGAACATCGGCCGATAGTCGAGGTCCAGGACAGTGTGCCTGGCTCGTTCGCGCGCCCGAAGCGCATGCAGCGTCGCGGAGCGGCTTGGTTCCTGCGACAGGCCGGTGACCGTCACCCAGAAGACGCCGGCACCCCGGATCGCGTCATAGTCGAGCTCGTTCTCGTAAATCTCCAGGTCAGGCGCCTTGGGCAGGCGATAGAAGTAAAGGGGGAAGTCGTCGGGCGGGAAGATCTCACAGAACGTGACCGGGGTCGGCAGGTCCGGGACGGCGGTCACGAACCGGTCGTCTATGCCGAACCCTCGGAGGGCGTCGTGCAGGAACTCGCCGAACGGGTCGGCTCCAGTCCGGGTGATCACGGCAGTTCGGCGACCGTACCGGGCCGCCGCGACGGCCACGTTTGTGGCGCTGCCACCGAGGTACTTGCCGAAAGTCTCGACTTCACGCAAGGACTTGCCCACCTGCAACGGGTAGACGTCCACGCCGATCCGTCCCATCGTCAAGACTTCGAAGGCACCACCCACAGACGACCTCCGATCGTCCAAGCCAGATGGGCTCAGATGTAATACAATGAGCTATCTTATGTCAACACTTTGTTAAGACAATGTGATGGGAGGGCAACGTGGTCGACATCGATGCGCCGTTGGCATCCGTCGCCCCGATGAAGGTCGATCGCACTAGCCCGATCCCCCTCTACTTCCAGGTGGCGAGTCGCCTGCAGGAGCTGATCGAGGCGGGCACGATTCCCGTGGGAACGCGGCTGGAGAACGAGATCGACCTCGCCGACCAACTCGGCGTGTCGCGGCCGACCATGCGCCGCGCGATCCAATATTTGGTAGAGCGCGGAATGCTCGTTCGCAAGCGTGGCATCGGCACCCAGGTCGTGCACCCCAAGGTCCGCCGGCCGGTGGAGCTGTCCAGCCTGTACGACGACTTGATGAAGGCCGGAAAGAAGCCGCGCACCCAGATCAGGGCGTTCGAGATCATGCCCGCTACCGATTCGCTCGCGCTGGCGCTTGCGATACCCGAAGGCGCCGAGATCACCTGGGTCGAGCGGCTACGGTATGCCGATGACGAGCCGCTGGCTCTGATGAGCAACGCCGTGCCTGTCGACGTTCTGCCGCTGCGGCGAGACGACCTGGCAGAAGACGGGCTCTACGACCTGTTACGGGCGGCTGGACACGCGCCTCGCATCGCCGACGAGGTAATCGGCGCCCGGGCCGCCTCGGCTGTTGAGGCTCGGCTGCTGGGCGAGACCCGGAATGCGCCATTGCTGACCATGACCCGTACCGCATGGGACGCGTCCGGGCGCGCCGTCGAGTATGGGTCGCACCTGTACCGGGCGAGCCGATACTCGTTCGAGTTGACGTTGGCCAGCAGCAGCTGATCGTCGGTTGCACCGTCGGAAGGGAAGGGTCGATGACCGAACGTGCCGACCAGTTCGACGAACGTGACCAACTCGAGGGGATCGAGCCCACGGTCGGCGAGGATGCCGGCGCCAGTGCAAGCGCGTCCGAGCATGGCCCGGACGCATTGGGAGCGCCCGATAGCGGCCAGCCAGCCTGACTACCGTCCGGGTTCGCGCAACGCGCGAGGGCGTGCTGGGTCAGGCCTTCTTGTTTGTCGTCGACCGGGTGGACGAAGTGGCCCCGTTTGTCGCCTTGGTGGCGGCGTCGGCAGCCTCGGTGGCCCGAGCGACAAAGGCCTCGCTCGCGGCGGTCGAGGTCGCGATCAGCTTCTTGGCGAGATCACGCTGCGTCTCGAGCATCTTCTCCGCCAGGTCGAAGACCTCGTCTACGACGGAGCCGACGTCGAACGGTGTGCCGGCCGTGGGCAGCTGACCCATCGCCTGCTGCACGGTCTTGGTCCAATTGTCGACCGCGGTCCGCGCGGCTTCCCCACTCTGCTTGACGATGTCGGTGTATTGCTCGGTCCACGTAGTCATCGGTTCCATCCTTCCGGTTGAGCGTGTGCTTGAAATAGTACGCACGTGCGCGCAGTATGTCAATCGGATGGTTGCCGATTCCGGAAGCTGCGGTAGACCCGCAACAGGGCGTCACGCTCCTCGCTCGTCAGGTCGGGGTCGTTGAGGATCACCGTCTCGGTGTCGGTCGGCTCCGCCACATCGTCGGATCCGGTGGCCGAGTCGATCAGGCCGGCCTGGAGCAATAGGGCGTCGGCAGAGACGTTGAGCGCCCTGGCAATCGAGCGGAGCACCCGGAGGGAAGGCTGGTGCAGCCCTCTCTCGATCTGGCTCAAGTAAGCGTTGGACACGTTGGTCATTTCGGCCAGCCGTCGCAGCGAGAGGTCTGCCATCTGCCGCTGTAGCCGAATGTACTCACCGAGTTCGTGCAGGTGCGGGTCCCACTCCGTCTCGTCTGCCGCCACGCTCGCCATCCTGCCACCGTCAGCCAAGGTCCCTCATACGCCGAAGACAGCCCGCCGATGCCGGCTGTACTGCTCCCGCACGTCCGCGCCGGCCGCCAGATCGCGCGGCTCTTGGGCCGCCGCCGCCGGGAGCGGCCAATCCGGTGGCGCTGCCTCGCCGGAGAGCACCCAGGCGGCCTGCTTGGCCGCGCCCCGGGCGACGTACTCTGCCGGCTCCGGCCGGACCACGGCGACGCCCAGGATGTCCGGAGCCAGTGTCAGCACCGCCCTGGACTGGCTGCCACCGCCGACCAGCCTGACCTCGCGGCTCTGCACACCCACCGAGCGGAGAGCGTCCAGCCCGTCGGCCAAGCCGCAGAGCAGGCCCTCCACCGCTGCCCTGGCCAGGTGCGGTGGATCGGCGTTGGTCCGGCGCAGGCCGCACAGCGTGCCCGCGGCCGTCGGGAGTTTGGGTGTGCGCTCGCCGTCCAGATAGGGCAACAACGTGAGTTCATCGGCGCCGGCAGGTGCGGACAACGCCAGCTCGTCGACAGCACGCAGGTCACGCCCGAGCAGCTGCGCGACCGACGACAGCACTCGGGCACCGTTGAGCGTGCACACCAACGGCAGGAACCGTCCGGTTGCGTCGCAGAAACCCGCGACGTTTCCGGTTGGATCGGCCGAAGGCTGCGAATGGACGGCGCTGACCACTCCACTCGTTCCGATCGAGACGGCCACGTCCCCGGTCGTCAGGCCCAACCCAAGGGCGGCACCCATGTTGTCCCCGGTGCCGCCCGCGACGACCACACCGTCGTCGGTGTATCCGGCCGGCTGGTTCGGTGCCAAGACCGTGGGCACCGTGACCGCACGGCCGAACGACGCCTCCAGCAGGTCCATCCGGTACGCGCTGGTCTGTGGGGACCAGTAGCCGGTGCCAGAGGCATCGCCACGGTCGGTCGTCTTGTCGGCTGGACGGCCGAGAATCTGCCAGGTCAACCAGTCGTGCGGCAGGAGCACCGTCTCCACCCGTCCTGCATTCTCGGGTTCGGCTCGGGCCAGCCAGCGCAGCTTGGTCACGGTGAAGCTGGCCAGCGGGACCGAACCGACGGCTTCGGCCCAGGCTGCTGCTCCTCGTTCGGCCACGAGATCCGCCGCGTCCGCGGCAGACCTCGTGTCGTTCCACAACAGGGCCGGGCGCACCACGTCGCCCTTCGAGTCCAGGGCCACCATGCCGTGCTGCTGGCCGCCTACGCCCAGGGCACGAACGTCGTCGAGCAGCCCGGCACTGGCCGTCGTCCACGCCTCCCACCAATGCTGCGGATCCACCTCTGTCGCGTCTGGGTGGGGCGCGCTTGCCTGCCGGACCACCTGTCCGGTCTCGGCCTCGCAGACGACGACCTTGCACGACTGCGTCGAGCTGTCCACACCTGCGACCAGGGTCATTCGGCCTCCTTGTTCTCCCCAGAAACACGAACGCGTTTCCTGGTGTGTCTGCCCGTTGTCAGCCCATTGAAGCGCTTGACATCAGCAACGGCCCAGGTAGATTCATCCCATAGCTCATCTGGTTGCCGGCCGCTCAAATGAGCACTCTCCTCCGGAGGCTGCCCGATGCCAGTACCCCTCAGCTCCTCGACCCTCTCCACCCTGGGGCAACATCTGCCGATCCCGGCCTACCAACGCGCCGGCACGGTTCCCGGCATCGTGCATTTCGGCGTGGGCGCATTTCATCGGGCCCACCAGGCGATGTATCACGACCGGCTGATGAACGATGGATTGGCCATGGACTGGGGGATCTGCGGAGTCGGCGTGATGCCGGCAGACCTTCGGATGAAGGAGGCGCTGGTCGCCCAGGACGGCCTCTACACGTTGGTCGTGAAGCATCCCGACGGCACCTATGAGCCGCGGATCATCGGGTCCATCGTCGAGTACCTTTTCGCGCCCGACGATCCGGAGAGAGTCATCGAGGCCATGGCAACGCCCTCGACCCGAATCGTCTCTCTCACCGTGACGGAGGGTGGGTACAACATCCACCACGTCACGGGCGAGTTCGACAGCGCGAATCCCGCGGTGAACGCCGATCTGCAACCGGGTGCCACGCCGCGCACCACCTTCGGCTTCGTGACGGAGGCGCTGCGGCGTCGCCGCAATCGTGGCGTCGCGCCGTTCACCGTCATGTCTGCGGACAATCTGCAAGGCAACGGGCACCTCGCGCATCGGGTGTTCAGCGCCTTCGCGCGGCGACGGGATCCCGAGCTCGCTGACTGGATCGATCGCGAGGTGCAGTTCCCGAACTCGATGGTCGACCGGATTACCCCGGTCACGACCGAAGCGGATCGGGAACTCGTTCGCGAGCGTTTCGGCGTCGAGGACAAGTGGCCGGTCGTCTGTGAGCCCTTTACCCAATGGGTGCTCGAGGACTCGTTCAGCGACGGACGTCCGCCGTACGAGGATGCCGGAGTCCAGGTCGTCGATGACGTCGGACCCTACGAATTGATGAAGCTGCGGCTGCTCAATGCCAGCCATCAGGCCTTGTGTTACTTCGGCTACTTGTGCGGCTACCGCCTCGTGCACGACGCCGCACAAGATCCGCTCTTCCGGACGTTTCTGTTGCAGTACATGGACAAGGAGGCGACCCCGACACTGTCCCCGGTCCCCGGCGTCGACCTCGACGAGTACAAGCACACGCTGATCGAACGCTTCTCCAACCCAGAGGTCCGCGACACGATCGCGCGCCTCTGCGCGGAAAGCTCGGACCGCATCCCGAAGTGGCTCCTGCCGGTCATCCGCGAACAAATCAGTCAGGGTGGCGAAATCAGCAGGTCCGCCGCGGTCGTGGCCAGCTGGGCCCGGTACGCCGAGGGAATCGACGAACAGGGCCAGCCGATCGAGGTGGTCGATCCGCTCAAGGAGAAGCTCAAGGCGCTCGCGGCTCGCAATCGCGAGGATCCCGACGCATTCATCGCCAATCGTCAAGTCTTCGGTGACCTCGTCGACGACAAACGGTTCGTCGTCGCCTATCGGTCGGCATTGACCTCACTGCACGAGCGCGGGGCGCGGGCGACCTTGCAGTCCCTGATCTAGGTGTGCTGACCAGACAGGTTGGTCAAGCGGGTGATGGGCGGGACCTTGCCGATCGCGGTGTGGGGCCGGTGGTGGTTGTAGTAGTGAAGCCATCCTGGCAGGGCCTTCCGGCGGCTGTCTGGGATGGGTAGCAGCGGGCGAAGGCCCAACTGTCGGCGAGGGTGCGGTGGAACCTTTCTTGCCGTTGGTCTGCGGCCGGTAGCGGCGGGTCTTCTTCACGGTGATGGCCAGCTCGGCGCAGGTCTGCTTCCAGAGCCGGCTCCGGTAGCAGCTGCCGTTGTCGCTGAGGACCCGTTCGATGCGCACGCCGCGGGCGGCGAACCAGGCGGTCGCGCGGCGCAGGACGGCGACGGCGGTCTGGGTGCGTTCGTCCTCATGGACCTCGGCGTAGACGACCCGGCTGTGGTCGTCGATGACCGAGTAGACGAAGGCGTTGCCGGTCTTCGGGTTGTGGTGAATGCTCAGCGGCAGTCCGGGGGTGGCGGCCTTGTTGCGATAGCCCTGGGTGCGGCCGACGAACCGCCAGCCGCCGCCGTCTGGGATGTTGCCGAGCTTCCCCACTCCACCCCAGGAGGTCTTCGCACATCAACAGCCACTAGATCGTGACCTCACACGATCTCAACCAACGTCCCTGGTCAGTACACCTAGAGCAGCCGCTCCCCGGTGGTCGGCGAGAAGATGCGCTCCTCGCCTTCGAGCAATCGTAGATACACGGTGCTGCCGGTCGGCGGAATCCGCTTCGGATCGACCTTAGAGACTATGTCCGTGGCAGTGAGCGGGTCCTCCTCGATCAGGGTGCCGTAGAGGAACGCCTCCGAGCCCAGCTCCTCGACGACGTTCACGACAACCGGGAA
>DASSDH010000019.1:0-2713 GCA_035697245.1 Jiangellaceae bacterium | reverse complement strand
GCACCCGATTGCTGGAGCCAGGTGCATTGCTCGCTCGGCTCGGAAGCCGCCTCGACGCGTTGGGGGCCGGCCCGGTCGATCTTCCCGAGCGTCAACGCACACTGCGCGCGACTGTCGAATGGAGCATCGGGCTGCTCGATGACGCCGAGCAGCACATGCTGGCCACCCTGTCGATCTTCGTCGAGGGTTGGACGGTTGACGCGGCCATGTACGTTGCCGATCTCCCAGAAGAGCGGGCGCTAGATCTGCTGGATGCTCTCGCGGGGCACAGCCTCGTGTACATCGACGCGACCGATGCCGGGCCGAGGTTCCGCATGCTCGAATCCGTACGGGAGTTGGCCGCCGAGCGTCTTGCCGCCAGCGGCGACCTGGCCGACGTACAGCGGCGGCACGCAGAGTACTTCGGTGCGCTCGTGAAGAACGCCGATTGGCCGGCTGAACGACAGGCCGAGTGGGCCGAGCGATGGCGAACCGAGGAAGAGAACCTACGAGTCGCTATCCGTTGGTTCTTCACCAATGACATCGCACCGCTGCCACACATCTTTCGCATCCTCTGGCTGTTCTGGCAGATGCGCGGTCGCATGCCGGAGGGCCGCGGCTGGACGGAGGAGTTATGGCTCAGAGCCGATGCATTGGACGACCGCGCCCGAGCCGAGTTGCTTTTCACATCGGCCGTTACTGCAGTCGAGGTTGGTGACGACGACAGCGCGCTGGCCGCGGTCGAGGGGATCGAACGACTCGAGGGGCGCATCGACGATCCCTATCTCGTGAGCGCCGCGCAGCTGGCCGTGTCGTGGATCCTGCCGATCGTCGATGACTTCGATGGCGCGTTGCAGGCCGCGTCGACCGCACTCGATGGTTTCCGCAAGCAGAACGAGCCGTTCATGGCGTTTGCGGCTCTGACGGTTGGCATGCTGGAGATGAGGCTCGGCCGAGATGACGCCGCGCGTGCATCCCTCACCGAGGTCAACGAGCTCGGCGGCCAGTTCGGCAACAACTGGCTCGAGTCAGCTGCACGATCGCAGCTCGCCTCGCTTGCTATCAGGGCTGGTCACCTCGACGAGGCTCGAGCGCTGCTGGTGGAGTCGGTGGACGCGAGCGGGGACACCCAGCTCAGCACCCCCGTGGGCTTCGCTCTGGTCGCCTTTGCCGAGCTTGCGCTGGCGGAAGGAGATGAACGGCGGGCTGCGATGGCGCTGGGTGCCGCTGATGGGCTGCGGCAGCGTGCGAGATTGCGGGCATGGCCGTCGACGCGGCGAGGCGAGGCCGAGCTGGTCACCCGCGTGACGCAGGACATCGATCCTGATGTCTTCAACGACGCCTTCGCCGCCGGCTCGAAGCTCAACCAGCGTGAAGCAGTCGCCCTCGTACGCGGTGACAGTTCACGCGAAGGCGGCCGCGAGGGAGGCGATCAGGCAACCGGATAGCGGGTCCTGGAGTTCCCAGGTGATGGCCATAGACTTCTCCCCCTCCCGTCCCGGAGACTCGGACAGGTCGACTCGGCACGCGAGCTGCGCGGGGAGACCCTCGGCGACCATCACCTCGATGGCCGCGAACCCCTTGTGGGTCGGCGCGCCCTTGAGCAGCTCCGTCGCCCGGCGGTGCACCTCCAGCTCTGCCTCGAGTTCCCGGATCCGCTTGGGGGCCGCGGCAAGCTCGGCCCTCTCCGCCGAGGAAACTCCTGCCTCTAGGCTCCGGTCGATGCGGTCCTTGCGGAGCCACCTGTAGATCGTCTGGCGGCCGTCGTTCGATGTTCGGATCGCAGCCACCCCACTGCACGGCGTGGATGTACAGCTCGACGTAGCGCCAGAAGGCCGGCGAGTCGGGCTCCGCCGAACTCGAGGCACGAGGCGACGCCGTGGTCTGCAATCAGCCTCCCTCCGCTGGATCGCGGACGCTCTCACCGACCATGTAACCCGCTGACCGAGCAGGCGCCGATCACCGCATTTCCTCGGTCGGGCCCACTCATTGCAGCCGATAGCGTCGGACGCCGTGGATCTCGATGCCGCCATGGAGCTCGCCCTCGACGAGGCCGCTCTGGCCGTAACCCACGACGACGTGCCGGTGGGCGCGGTCGTGCTACGCGACGGCGAGGTAATCGCCCAGCGCCACAACGAGCGGGAGCGGACCGGCGATCCGACCGCCCATGCCGAGCTGCTGGCCTTGCGAGACGCCGCCGAGGTGGTGGGATCGTGGCGGCTCGATGGCACCAGCCTGGTGGTCACTCTCGAGCCCTGCCCGATGTGCGCCGGGGCGCTGGTGGCGGCCCGAGTCGATCAGGTGGTGTTCGGTGCCGCCGACCCCAAGGCCGGCGCATGCGGGTCGCTCTACAACCTGGCCGTGGACCCACGCCTCAACCACGAGGTCGAGGTGGTGTCCGGCGTGCGCGCGGACGAGGCCGCGATGCTTCTCACCGGTTTCTTCGAGGAGCGGCGGGGCGCCGGCTAACGAGCCGAGCGAATAGGCCAGCTCGTTCAGCCCACGACGTGGGAATTTGGCGGCCGGAGACGTCCTCACAGCGAGGCTCCCCGGCGACACAGGATCGCAAGCCACGCCGGAAGTGACCTATCCGCGCAAGTCCTAAGCGGCGTCGGACGCAGGCGAAACGACACCACGACGCCGGTGGACCGACGCCGTCCCAGCCCGATGCGAGCCCCGGGCGCCACACCAGCAACGCCAGGCGACCAGGGGACCTTCGGCGGTGTTGTGGATC
>DASSDH010000018.1:0-3839 GCA_035697245.1 Jiangellaceae bacterium | reverse complement strand
GCGTCCAGCCGGTCGAAGCTCTCGTTCCAGAACCGCTCGAACCCGCCGGTCCACTCGTGGACCGGTCGCAGCCCGCGGGCGTCCAGGCCGTACAGGCGCTGCTTGCCTGCCTTGCGGTCCCGCACCAGCCCGACCTCCCGGAGCACCCGCAGGTGCTTGGACGCCCCCGGCTGGGTCATCCCCAGCTCCTGGGCCAACTCGGTCACCGGCCGCTCACCCGCCCGCAGCAGCACCAGGATCTCCCGGCGCTGCGGCTCCGCGATCGCGTTGAAGACGTCCGACGTCGTCGCCGCTCGTGCCATGGCAGCCATCATATGCCCATATCGGCATGCGTCAAGCCGGAGGAATCAGCCCTGATCCACCGAGCCGGATCGGGTGTGTGAGCGTGGCGTAGAACGAGAACGCCTGATGAACTGCGCCATGCATGCGAGGCCCGCTCATCGGCACGACCGGGCGACCTAGGTGCCTGAGGCCATATAGGCGGCGAGGATGTAGTTGGGGTGGCGGTCGAGGTTCTTCCGAGCTCGGTCATAGCGCATGGTGGTGCGCGGGTCAGCGTGCCGCGCGGCTATCTGCACGTCGCGCAGGTCCACACCTGCGTCGAGCATGGTGGTGACGAAGGTGTGTCGCAGCATGTGGGGGTGCATGCGTGGCAACCTCAAGCCGGTGCTCTCTGCCAGGCGACGCAGCCGACGAGTGGCGCAGTGCCGATCCATACGGGTCCCGCGACGTGTCAGCAGGATCGGCCCGTCCTGGCGAATGTCGACAGCCCGTTCGATGGCGCGGCCTACGGCCGGAGGGAGGGGCACGAGCACGACCTTGCCGCCCTTCCCGCACACCCTCAGCACACGGTGACCGTGCTCCTCACCCAGGTCGTGGACGTTGCTGCCGGTGGCCTCAAAGATGCGCAGCCCGAGAAGGCCCAGCATGGTGACTAGCGCGAAGTCGTACCTGTTGGTCGAGTCCTTGGCAGCGCTGAGGAGCGCCTCAAACTGAAGGTGAGTCAGTCCCAGGGTCGGGGACTCGGGTGGGACGTTGGGTCGCCGGACGTACTCGGCGGGTGAGTGCTCGAGTGCGCCGTCGATCACGCAGGTGCGGTAGAACCCCGCGACCACCGACACTCGGCGAGACACCGTCGATGGCCGGTATCGACGAACCTCTTGGAGCCAGCGGACGTACAGCTCGACATGGGGCCGTGAGGCACCGAGTGGGTCGAGGCCGTGGGACTCGCACCAGGTGAGGTAGCTCCTCAGATCGGACTCGGTGTGGATACGGGACTGTCCCTTGAACCGGGCCAGGTACGCCGCAACGGCCAGCCGCAGGACAGGGGTCGTGGAAACGACGACACCGGAGACGGCCGGGCCCGAGTCCGAATTCTGCATCCCCCATTGCCCGAGAAGCTCACCCCCACGTCAACCGCAAACAAGCTCACTAGGAGCGGCATGAGCGGGCGAGTTTCGCGTCAGGCCTCATATGTGTCGAGCCTTCTCAACGCCTCGCCGCAGGCGACTTCGTGAGAGGCAGATTCCCGATGACTGGCCCGCCTCGAGTCAGCCATGCTGGCCTGCCCCGCTCTGGCTCCCGGAGCTCAGCCGATGCGCTCGGCCAGCGAGACGATGATCCCCTCCGGACCCCGGACATAAGCCATCCGCCAAGAGCGCTCGTACTCGCCGATGCCACCGACCAACCGGTATCCGTCCGTGGCCGCCCTATCGACGGCCGCCTGCAGGTCATGGACCTCGAAGGCCACGTTGCGCAATCCCAGCTCGTTGGCGCCGGCGGCCGGCGAACCGGGCAGGTGGTCTGGCCGGGTGAAACTTGAGAGCTCCAGCCGCGTGCCCCCGTCAGGCGGTCGCAGCATCACGATCTCGGTCCGAGAATCGGGAATGCCGATGACCGTGTCCAGGAACTCGCCCTCGACGAACATCCTGTTCTCGACCTCTAAGCCCAGGCCCACAAAGAACGCCGCCACGGCGTCGAGGTCCGCGACGGTGATGCCGACGTGATCGAAGCGTCGTACATGTGACATGGGGGTCCATCCTCCGGTTGTCGTAGCGCAGTGTCTCCGCCGCGGTGGAAGTCCAGCGCAACGGTCAGGACGTCTTGGTGCCGGCGGCGAGGTAGGAGTGGACGGCGGAGATCACCACGGACCCCTCACCGACCGCCGAGGCCACCCGCTTGACCGACCCAGCGCGCACGTCACCGACAGCGAACACTCCGGGCACCGACGTTACGAAGCCGTCGCTGGTGACTACGAACCCTTTGGCGTCGAGCTCGACGCCCACCTCGTGCAGCCAGGTCGTGCAGGGGTCCGCGCCAATCATCAGGAAGAGACCGGCTGCGTCGAGCCGGACGTCCCGCTCGAGGACATGGTCCCGCCAGATCAGCGCGCTCAGCCGACTCGTGCCATGGACCGCGGACAGCTCCGAGCGAGGGTGGACGGTGACCCGTTCGTGGTGAGTGAGGCGCTGCGCCAGGTAGTTCGACATCGTGTCGCGGAGGTCGTCACGGCGGATCAGGACGTGGACCTGGCCGGCGTGCCGTGCCAGGAACAGGGCGGCTTGGCCGGCCGAGTTGGCACCCCCCACCACGACGGCGTTCCCGCCGGACACCACCTTGGCCTCGAGCTCGCCCGCGGCGTAGTAAACGCCGCGTCCCTCGAGGTCAGCTAGGCCAGGCACGTCCAGGCGCCGATACCGGACGCCGCTGGCGATGATCACGGCGCAAGCCACGATGTCGTGCTCGTCGTCGAGCCGGACGCGGAAGCCTCCGGACACCTGCGACAGCCCCGTGACGGAGCGGGGGGACACCAGCCTCGTCCCGAACTTGACGGCCTGCAGCATCGCGGCCCGCGCCAGCTCAGCCCCGGAAACGCCCCGGGGAAAGCCGAGGTAGTTCTCGATCCGCGACGAGCTGCCGGCCTGGCCCCCGATGGCGACGTCCTCGACGACGACCACGTCCAGCCCCTCCGAGGCCCCATAGACGGCGGCCGCCATCCCCGCTGGCCCGGCGCCCACCACGAGCAGGTCACATCGAGAGTCGTCGGAAAGGCACCACAGGTCGATCCCCAGCGCGGTCGCCAGATCGCGCGTCGTCGGCGCAGTCATCACCCGCCGCTCTCCCGTCACCACAACGGTGCCCGCCTCAGGCAGCGCAGTGGTCTTCGCCAGCTCTGACCAAGCCGACGCTTCCGACCGCAGGACCGTCCGGTACGGGAGCTGGTTGCGCTCGGCAAACTCCTGAAGCCGGTGTAGGTCGCGGTCGTCGTCTCCAGCGAGAACGAGACCGCCCGCCCCCAGTCTCTTCAACATGCGCCGACGGGCGTCGAACGCGGAGAGTAGGACATCGCTTAGCTCCCCTGAGATCTCCACGAGCTGGCGCAGCTCCTCGACCCGCACCCGGAGCACCGCGGTCTCCTCCATGGCTACGCCCGGGAGGAAGGCCCGCTGCCCCATCAACATGCCCAACTCGCCGACGAAGTCGCCTTCCTCGATGACAAAGACCACCCGGTCGTCCCGGCGGTCCAAAAGAAGTACGCCGCCGGCGAGAACGAGGTACAGGTCGTAGGGGTCACCGGCGTCCCACAACAGCTCGCCGGGCTCGGGATGCAGCACCTCACCGGCCGACCGCAGCAGGTCCAGAGCGTGTTGGCTGAACACCGGCCACGCCAGCGCATCGACATCGTCCTGCCGCCGGGACGAGTAGTGGGTCTGATCGTCGGGCACGGGGATGCTGCTCATGCGTCTCCTTCACCTGGCACACGGATCGACCTAACACTCTCATCAGCATCGGGCCAGTCATGTCCTCCCATGCAAACAGGCTGCGCGCGCTCATCGGCA
>DASSDH010000017.1:0-14295 GCA_035697245.1 Jiangellaceae bacterium | reverse complement strand
GACGTCGGCCAAGGCGATGAGAGCTGGGTCGTACTTGCCGACCCAGAGGGGAACGAGTTCTGCGTCCTTGCGGACCGCCGCCCCTGATCGGAGGCCGCACACCGCACCAGACCTCCTTCCGGTCGCCTACCCACGCTCACGCGAACACGATGAGGAGCCCCTCCAAAGATGGAGAATCCCGACCCGAGCAAGATCAAACTCTGCCAACTTCTTGACTCATGACAAGAGGTACTACGGATCACGGTCCCCCAGTGGCGCTCTAGTCTCTGCGGCCATGGATCCGGATGTGGTCGTCCCCCATCGTCAGCGTCTTGGTGTCCTCTGTCACTGCGGTACTCGTGCCCTACCTGACATTCCGCCACAGCCGGCAGCTCGAGGGGGTGCGGTCTTCAACACCGAACGGGCGCGCCTGTACGTCGACATGCTGGCTGAGGCACACGCGGAGCGAACCCGGGTCGAAGACGACGCGCACGTCCGTGTTCACGGTTCAGGTGACGAACGCTTCAACCATGAGCCGCCCGACACCCGGCTCAGACCGGCGGCCCGAGCCAGGCTCAGTGCCCGGATGGACACCTTCGCAGAGCAGCTGGTGTTGACGGCGTGGAACCGCTTCAACGGCGCGGTCGGGCGTCACAGCCTGATCATGCGAGACGAGGCCGAGGTGATGGCCCTACGGATGGCCGTAGGAACGGCGTGGGATGAGCTTCAGTCGGTAGTTCGTGCCCGGTCAAGAGAGCTGCTCCACCGTCCCGTTGAGCGCATAAAACACCCCCGAGGCCTCAACGGTCCGGGGGTGTTTCTGTTGCGGCGGCTCTAACGCGTTAGAGAGTCGCCAGCCGCTCACTGAGGCCGCCCTGCTGGTCGTAGTTGCGGAATGCATCCCTGATCCTGCCCGGCGCCTCCGACGCTGGCAGGGTGCGGTCGAACGCCGGCTGGCGCACAGCGCCGACGAGGCGGAGCAGATCTGCCCAGCCATGGCGGCTGGGCTCTGTAGGTAGGTTGGTGGTCACCGTCGATCCCGTCCAAGACAGGTGATCGGTCGAGGCCTCGGCAGGTGTTGACGCACCTGTCGGGGCCGCTTTGTTGATCTGGGTCGGTCCGCAGAGAATCCGCAAGATGTCCGCAAACCCCCATCGGCAGCCAACGGCTACCAACGCATAAAGGTGCAGGTCAGAGCGCCTCTAGGCGCATCTGCGCAGGTCAGAGATACGGCTTTCCGATTTCAACATGAGCACCGTTTTCAACATGAGCACCGTGTCGGAGCACTGTAAGCCTGCGCTTATGTCATCCGACCACCATCTGAAGTCAGGTTCGACGGTCGGACCGCCGCAATTGTGTTCGAGATCCCTCAGGACTCGAAGGCCTCCGGCGGCGGGCAGGAGCACACAAGATGCCGGTCGCCGTAGGCACTGTCGACCCGGCGGACCGGCGGCCAGTACTTGTCCGCACGGGTGGCGGCGGTGGGAAACACAGCTGTCGAGCGCTCGTAAGGATGAGTCCAGTCACCGACCAGTGTCGTTGCCGGATGCGGGGCGTTGCGCAGCGGGTTGTCCTCGCGCGGCCATTGCCCCGCCGCAACCCTGTCGATCTCGGCCCGGATGGAGATCAGCGCATCGCAGAATCTGTCCAGTTCCGCCATGTCTTCTGATTCCGTAGGTTCTATCATCAGCGTGCCGGCTACCGGGAACGACATGGTCGGCGCGTGGAAGCCGTAGTCGATCAACCTCTTGGCGACGTCGTCGACGGTCACGCCGGTCGCCTTTGTCAACGGCCGCACATCGATGATGCACTCGTGCGCAACCAGGCCGTGCTGGCCGGTATAGAGCACCGGGTAATGGTCCCGCAGCCGGGCTGCGACGTAGTTGGCGGCCAGCACCGCGACCTGGGTCGCGAGACGTAGCCCGTCCGGGCCCATCATCCGCACGTACGCCCACGAGATGGGCAGCACCCCCGCCGAGCCGAACGGAGCCGCCGAAACCGGCCCGACTCCGGTGGCGGGTCCGGCCTCCGGGAGTAGCGGATGGTTCGGCAGGAACGGCGCCAGGTGGGACCGCGCCGCCACCGGCCCGACGCCGGGCCCGCCGCCGCCGTGCGGGATGCAAAACGTCTTGTGCAGGTTCAGATGGCTGACGTCGGCGCCGAACTCGCCGGGTTTGGCCAGCCCGACCAGCGCATTCAGATTGGCGCCGTCGACGTAGACCTGACCGCCGGCGTCGTGGACCAGCCGGCAGATCTGGGTGATTCCCTCTTCGTACACTCCGTGAGTGGAGGGGTATGTCACCATGATCGCGGCGACCCGGTCCTGGTGGGTAGCCAGCTTGGCGCGAAGATCGTCGAGGTCGACGGTCCCGTCCTCCCCCGCGCCGACCACGACGACCTGCATGCCCGCCATGACGGCCGACGCTGCGTTCGTGCCGTGTGCACTCGACGGGATCAGGCAGACCTTGCGCTGGTCATCACCGCGAGAGCGGTGGTAGGCCCGGATGGCCAGTAGTCCGGCGAGCTCACCCTGGGAGCCGGCGTTCGGCTGCAGCGAGACGGCGTCGTAGCCCGTGATCGTCGCCAGCCAACGCTCGAGCTGCCGGATCAGGTCGAGGTATCCCTGCGCCTGCTCCACCGGTGCAAATGGATGGATGCCGGCGAATCCGGGCCAGGTGATGGGCTCCATCTCGGTGGCGGCGTTCAGCTTCATCGTGCACGAACCGAGCGGGATCATCCCGCGATCCAGCGCATAGTCCTTGTCCCCGAGCCGACGCAGGTACCGCAGCATCGACGTCTCCGAGCGGTGGGTCGCGAACACCGGATGAGTCAGGAAAGGCGTGGTTCGGCGCACGGTCGCCGGAAGAGCGTCCATCTCCGTGACGTGCTCCGCGCCCGCTGCCCCGAAGGCCTTCCAGACCAGCTCGACATGCGTCGTCGTCGTCACCTCGTCACATGCGATCCGCACGTGATCCGCATCGGCCAGACCGAGATTGACGCCCAGCTCGGCGGCGGCAGCGACCACGGCCTCGGCCCGGCCGGGCAGCCGCGCGAGGACAGTGTCGAAGTACGAACCGTGGACGACTTCGACGCCGCTCCCGCGCAGCCCCGCAGCGAGGCTGACTGCGTGCCGGTGCACTCGGGACGCGATCTCGCGCAGCCCTTCCGGGCCGTGCCAGACCGCGTACATGGACGCGACCACGGCCAGCAGGACCTGCGCCGTGCAGATGTTCGAGGTCGCACGCTCACGGCGGATGTGCTGTTCCCGGGTTTGCAGCGCCAGGCGGTACGCGGGCGCGCCGTCCGCATCGACGGACACCCCGACGAGCCGACCTGGCAGACCGCGCTCGAGGCCGGCCCGCACCGCGATGAAGCCGGCATGCGGTCCGCCGTATCCGAGGGGCACGCCGAATCGCTGGGAGGATCCGACCGCCACATCGGCGCCCTGCTTGCCGGGAGACTCGAGCAGCGTGAGGGCCAGCAGGTCAGCGGCCACGGCAACAAGGGCGCCGCGGGCGTGGGCGGCATCGATGACCGGCCGTAGGTCGAGAACACGGCCAGACGCGCCGGGATACTGCACGAGGACGCCGAACAGCTCCCCGCCGGGCAGCCCGGCCGACAGATCCGCTACCTCGACTGTGATGCCCAGCGGCTCCGCCCGGGTCTGGACGACGGCGATTGTCTGCGGCAGGCAGTCGGCGTCGACCACCACGCGGTTCGGCACACCCGGGGTTGACCGTCGCATCAACGTCATCGCCTCCGCGGCAGCCGTCGCCTCGTCGAGCAGGCTGGCGTTGGCGGTGACGAGTCCGGTCAGGTCGGCCACCATGGTCTGGAAGTTGAGCAGCGCCTCGAGCCGCCCCTGCGAGATCTCGGCCTGGTACGGCGTGTACGCGGTGTACCAGGCGGGGCTCTCCAGCACCCGCCGCACGACCACGGGTGGCGTGATCGTGTCGTAGTAGCCGAGCCCGATCATCTGCACCTGCCGCTGGTTGCGGCGGGCCAGCGCCCGCAACTCGTCGAGTGCCGCCAGCTCGGTGGCGGCTGCGGGCAGGTCGAGCTCCCCGGCAGATCGGATCCCGGCCGGCACGGCAGCGTCGACCAAGGCCTCCAGCGACGGCTGCTCAACGACCTCCAGCATGTGTGCGATCTCGTCGTCACGGGGTCCGACGTGCCGGCCGACGAACGGCGCGGCAGTGCTGACGTCACTCAGCGGGGACGAGTCGGGCATTCAAGGCTCCTCGACGGCACGCACTGGCTCGCAGCCGCGCGAACAATCCGCCCAATCCGGGGGGCCGGCGGCTCCCTCAACCCTACCTCGGGTCGGCAGCCGCGCCGGCGGGCTGCGTTCAGCCGCCGACGACTCGCGTGCGGCGGCGGGCCGCAAGCTCGTCGCCGGGGTGTTCACCCGGTTCCTCGCCGGGGCGCTCGCCCGGCATCTCGACCAGGGTGGCCTCGACCTCGCGCCACACCCGGCCGACGGCGATGCCGAAGACGCCTTGGCCGCCCTGGACGAGATCGACGACTTCGTCGGCCGACGTGCATTCGTAGACGCTGGCTCCGTCACTCATCAAGGTGATCCCAGCCAAGTCCTCGACCCCACGCTCGCGCAGGTACTGAACCGCCTGGCGAATCTGCTGTAAGGACACACCGGTGTCGAGCAGCCGTTTGACGATCTTCAACACCAGGATGTCGCGGAACGAGTAGAGCCGCTGACTGCCCGAGCCCGATGCTGGCCGGACAGTGGGCTCCACCAGGCCCGTACGGGCCCAGTAATCGAGCTGGCGATAGGTGATGCCAGCGGCCGCACATGCCGTCGGCCCGCGATAGCCGACGTCGTCGGGAATCGGCCCGACCATGCCCTCGAAGAGCAGACCTTGCCGGCCGGCTTCGGCGACGGCCTCGGCCGGTGGCGCTTCGACCGGGCCCGTGCCGCCGGTGGTGTCTCTGCTCACGCCGACCCCTCCGTCTTCGTCTGGACACCCGCGACGCTAGGCGCGGGAGGGAGCCGGGTCAACGCAACACGCGGGCCCTCGACCTCGACTCGAGAGTGAGTGTTGACCGGTCCGCGCACCACGCACCTAACCGCCGAAGTCCTCGGGCGTCACCTGGTCGAGGAACTCGCGGAACTTCTCGACCTCGTCCTCCTGCTCCTCGTCGGAGCTGTCGGCGATGACGATCCCCACCTCGTCCAGGAGCGGCTCGGCGGCGAAGATGCGCGTTCCCGTGCGTAGCGCGAGGGCGATGGAATCGGACGGGCGGGAGCTGACTCGAATCCCTCCGGTGAACACCAGTTCGGCGTAATAGGTGCTGTTGCGCATCTCGGTGATTCGCACCTGCTCCAACGTGGCGCCGATGGCGTCGAGAACGTCCTTGAACAGGTCGTGGGTCATCGGTCGCTCGGGAGTGACGCCCTGCTGCGCGAAGGCGATGGCGGTCGCCTCGACCGCACCGATCCAGATCGGCAGGTAGCGCTCTCCGCCGACCTCGCGCAGGAGGACGATCGGCTGGTTCGACGGCATCTCGACCCGCACTCCCACCACGTCGAGCTCGCGCACCCTTCAACACTACGCCAGAGCACGGGCCGCGGAGGTGAGCCCAGCGGCAAGCAGATTCACCGTCAGCCCGTACGTACCCGGCGCAGCAGAGCGGCCACGATCGCGGTGTG
Source organism: Jiangellaceae bacterium (assembly GCA_035697245.1). Lineage (GTDB taxonomy): Bacteria > Actinomycetota > Actinomycetes > Jiangellales > Jiangellaceae > JACVRX01. The sequence continues at coordinate 8,648 of DASSDH010000017.1, read as the reverse complement.
CAGCCGGGTGGTGAGCCGTGCGATCTCCCGGGCGGTTTCCTCTCCCCGGCCGCGAGCTTCGGCTCCCCGCTGCCGCAGCAACGGCGCCACCACTTGTTCGATCAGGTCGACTTCCCGCTCTGCGGCGCTGCGGATCGTGCGCAAATGGCGGGGTTCGAGGCCGTACCCGGCGAGCTCGCCCGCGGTGCGGGCCACCAGCAGGGCACGGGCGTCGAAGGTGGCGCCGCGGGCCGTGACCAGCCCGTAGGACTCGAGTTCGGCGAGCAGATCCTCGGTGATGGCGGCAGCCTCGAGCAACGCCGAGCGGGACAGCCGGACTTCGTTGCCATCCCGGGCCGAACCCGCCAGGCTGTGCGGTGCGCCAGGGCGGCCTCGGAAAGAAAGCTCCATTCCGTCGTCGAGGCGCTCGAGCTGCTGTTTGATCACCCGCAACGGCAGGTAGTGGTCGCGTTGCACGGTCAGCACGTAGCGGAGCCGGGCGATGTCGTCGTGGCTGAACCGACGATAGCCCGACGGGGAGCGCTGCGGCTCGATCAGACCCTCGGACTCCAAGAATCTGATCTTGGAAATGGTCACGTCGGGGAAATCGGGCCGCAGCTGGCCCAAGACCTCTCCGATACTGATGGTCTGCCGAGCCGGCAGGGCCGAACTCACCTCGGTCCGCCGCCGAACCCGTACTGGCTGGCGTAGTAGACCAGCCGATACTTGCCGACCTGGACCTCGTCACCGTTGGTCAGCAGGACCTCGTCGATCCGGTCCCGGTTGACGTAGGTGCCGTTGAGGCTCCCGACGTCCACGACGACGAACCCCTCGTCGGACCGGCGGAACTGGGCATGGCGTCGCGACACGGTGACGTCGTCGAGGAAGATGTCGGAGTCGGGGTGCCGGCCGGCACTGACGATGTCGGTGTCGAGCAGGAACCGGCTTCCCGCGTTGGGACCTCTGAGCACCACCAGCAGGGCACTACCGACCGGCAACGCGTCCACTGCGGCCTGGTCCGCTGGCCCCAGGTCGCCGACGTCCTCGCGGGCCGCTTCGTCGCGCTCGACTTCATCACGGGTGAACGCGAGCGTGGTCGTCGACTCGCTGCCTGCCGGCTCCGGCGCCGACGCCATCCGAGCTCCACAGCGGGAGCAGAAATTCGCGTCGGGCGGGTTCTCGTACCCGCATTGGGTGCAGAAGGGCATCGACACTCGGCCTTCCGCCACGCGTCGTGGCTCGTCACGGGTTGACGTTCCTGGCAACCTAGGGCCGCCGACCCAAGGGGTCAAATGTGTAGTTGCCTCAGCCTTCGACCTGGATTCTGTACTCGCGTGCGCTCAGCAGGCCATCCAGGTCGGATGGATCCGCCGGCACGACCTCGATCATCCATCCGCTGCCGTACGGGTCGGAGTTGACCTGCTCTGGTGCCTTGTCGAGATCGTCGTTGCGTGCGACGACCTGCCCGGTCAAGGGGGCGTAGAGATCGCTGACGCTCTTGGTCGACTCGAGCTCGCCACACGGCGCGCCGGCAGTGATCTCCTCGCCGACGTCGGGAAGCTGTACGTACACGATGTCGCCGAGCTGCTCCTGGGCGTAGTCGGTGATACCGATGCGGACACTGCCCTCGGCCTGGCCAGGGCTTCGCACCCACTCGTGCTCAGCGGTGTACCTGAGATCGTCGGGATACACGATTCCTCCTCGATCAGCCCGAGTCGTCGTCAGGGGCCGGGCTAGCGTACTGAGGCGGCGTCACCTGGTGCACGACGTCGACGACCAACTCGTCATGCTGCGCCACGGTCGCCGTGCCACCGTCGCCGGTGACAGCGTCGACCACGCCTTGCGGGAACTCCATCGCCTCGGCCAGGGTCTCCGGCTCTCCGATCACGGTGAAGCGGTACGGCGGCTCCAAGTGCACACCATCGACTGCTATCCCTTGGTCGTCGTCGACGAAGTACGTGGTGGCGACCACGCGAACCTGCTCTCCGTCGCCCCCGGACAGCTCGATCGCCTCGGCGCCGGCACTGCGGAGCTCCTGGACCGCCGAGTACATCGTCCGCGCCCCAACCTGCCCGTCGGGATCGACGATCGTCACCGTGACCCCCGGTCCGGTGGCACCGACGGTCCCGGCGAGCACGGCGAGCTGTTGGGCCAGCTCGGCGGTCTGTTCCAGCGCCGCCGCCTCGCTGTCGGCGCCCGAAAGCAACTCGCGGCGATCGTTTTCCAGCTGGGCGATCTGTTCCTCTAGCTGGTCGCCGCGCGCGGTGAGGCCGTCCAGGATCAGGAAGAGATCTCCCCGCCGAGCCCGGTTGAGCAGGTCGTCGTCGTCGGCTCGTACCTGCACTGCGGCGGCGAACCCGAGCAGACCGACCAGGGCCGCGACGCCCACCTGGCCGACGTCGGGTCGCGCCCGCAGTGCCTTGCCGAGGCGGTGCATACCAGTGGGAGCCGTCGGGACGAACCGGCGCCTTGGCTCCTCGACGGCCGGCGCAGCCTTGTTCGGTCCGGACGGACCGGACGCTGCGCCCGGTCCGACTGTCGCGGGGCTGGTGGACTCAGGCACGGAAGACGTGACGTCGAATGGTCGCGACGTTGGTGAATATCCGGATACCGAAGACGACGACGACCGCCGTCGACAGCTGTGAGCCGACGCCAAGCTGGTCGCCGAGGAAGACGATGAAGGCGGCGATGATGACGTTGGCTACGAACGAGACGACGAAGACCTTGTCGTTGAACACTCCGTCCATGACCGCCCGGAGGCCACCGAACACAGCGTCGAGCGCGGCCACGACGGCGATCGGCAGATAGGGCTGGAGGGCAAGGGGCACGTCGACATCGAACAGCAGCCCGGCAAGGATGCCGAGCAGCAGTCCGATGGCCGGTATCACGAAGGCTCCTGGGATTTGGCCAAGCGCAACGCCGCGCCCGCAGCAGGCAGGGTAAGCGATGCTTCGGTACGAACGTCGAACTGGATGCCCGCCGTATTGGCAGCAGCGAGCAACCATTCGCCGCCGGGACCCTCCAGGAACCGGCTGCCTAGCGTGCGCGCGTCGCCGATCGCGCTGACCTGGTAAGGCGGGTTCAGCGGCCGGAAGTTCACCAGAATGACGTCGTTGGCGGACCGGATCGCGGTCAGTGCAGTAACTCGCTGCCCGTTGACGGCGACTGCCTCGGCGCCTGCCGCCCACAGACCGTTGACGACCTGCTGGACGTCGAGATCGAGAACCGACGAAGAACCAGAGCCGTCGCCGCTTTCGGCGTTGTCGATCTCGACCACCACGCCTGGTCCGGTAACCGCACGGGTTCCGGTAGCTCCCTGCGTCACCGCGATGGAGTCCCGCAGCTCGTTGCCGACGGCCCGGCTGTTCTGCTGACCGGCTTCGATCTCGACGATGTCCTGCTCGACCCCGGCGAGCTCGCGCTCGAGGGCGTCGGCGTGCGCAGTGGCCAGGTCGATCCGCTCGACGAGTGACTCGCGCTCGGCCGACACGACACCGGCATTCTGTCGCACCTGAAGTGCCGCCGTCCCGAGCAACAGCCCGAGGGCGAGCAGACCGAGAATCAGCGCCGGTGAGATCGTGGCTTTGCCGCCGGGCGATGGGTCGCTCGCCGCTGGCCGGCGTCGGGCCGCTTCGGCATACCCCTCATCGATGGGGTGAACGAACAGGTCGGTGATGAGCGACATCGACGCGTCTGGCCGGGCGGGTGGGCGGACGCCTGCCGTCGGTCGCGTCACCACGTCTCCATCGTCGCATGGCCGCAGACGCCGGCCGAAAGTGCCGCGACGAGTTGCTCGGTCGTTACGTCGTGCGGAGCAGCCGGCGGGCTTGCTCGGCGTAGAGCAGTCCGGCCCACCAGTAGAGGCCCAGCCCCCAGATGGCGAACGACCAGCCGAAAACCCGCGCCAGGAGCGCCAGCGTGCTCTCACCGTCGCCGAGCAGCAACAACGGAAAGGCCGCAAGCAGGGTGAAGGTCGCCGCCTTGCCGAGGAAGTGGACGGGAAGAGCCGTGAGGCCCCGGCGGCGCAACGCCGGAACCAGTCCGGCCAAAAATACGTCTCGTGCGACCAACGCGACAGCAAACCACACCGGGACGATCTCGCGCAGCGTCAACGCGATCACGGTGGCGAGGATGTAGAGCCGGTCGGCGATCGGGTCGAGCAACTGACCGACCCGGCTGATCTGATGCCAGCGGCGGGCCAGCACGCCGTCGAGGTAGTCGGTGAAGGCCGACGCGGCGAGGACGACGAACGCCCACCCGTCGGCCTCGGGCCCGAGCACCAGCCAGAGGAACAGCGGAATCCCCAGCAGGCGCAGTACGGAGAGCAGGTTCGGGATCGTCAGTACCCGATTGGTTTGAATCTCGGTCTCCTGGATCTCCATCACTCACCTCCTGCCCCGGGCTTCTGTCGCGACATTAGCTGACGGACTTGTCGGGCACAGTGGTCGCGTGGACGCCCTGCATGTAGCTCCCGGCGATGCACTGGCCGCTGGCGTCGCGCCGGTCGTCGGGCTGCCGGTCGAGGACCTCCTGCCGTGGCGCGACGTGCTGCACGACGGCCCGGTGCCCACCGGCTTGACGCCTGCCGAGCTCGCCGAGGTTCGGGCCGCGCATCTTGCCGCCCGCGGTTGGGGTCGGGAGACCGACCTGCTCGCGTCGATGCGGGAACGGGACGAGCTGCTCGACACTGCCCGGCGCCGACGCGCCGAGATGGTCCTCTGGTTCGAACCGGACCTGGTGTGCGCTCTGGCTCTTGCCCAGGTAGCCGATCGGCTGGCCGGTCATTCGGCGCCGGTGTGGCTGGTCTCCGTGCCGCACCGGGCCGATCGCAATCTGTACACAGCATGGCGGCGTCGGCGCCGATTCCATCCACGCCCGGACGCCTTCGCCGCCCTACGCTCCCCCGAACCGCGGCCGTGGGCGGGTGTGCCCGCATTCAGCCGGCTGCTCGCCGAGCTGCCCGATGCGCGGAGCGGCGTGTCGCGGCTCGAGCGCGAGATCCTCGCCGCGTTGCGGTTCGCTCCGCGGTCTGCAAGCGAGTTGTTCGTGGCCGTCGCGGTCAAGGAGCGACCGCCATGGATCAGCGACCGGCCGCTGTGGGCGGTCGCCGACGATCTGGCACCACTGGTGAGCCGGTTGGCCGACGGGAGATACGCCATCACGTCCGCCGGTGTCGACGTGATCGCCGGCCGCTCCACGCGACCGGCGACCGACCGCTGGCTGGGTGGCGTGCACCTCGGCCCGGGCCGCCCAGACTGGCGCTGGGATCCGCGCAGAGAACGCGCAGTGCTCGCTGGCTGACCGCGGCGCAGGCGCTAATCGAGATCCTTGAACTGCCGGCCACAACGCGCGGGTGTTCGACTCGACGGGCGCGCTGCCAGCGGATCCAACCGCGGTCTGACTCACCATCCGTGTATCGTCACGGTACTGCGAGTCGGTGTGTCGCCCGCGGCTTTCCCTTCTCGTCGAGTAGCTGGAGGACACCGCCGTGCTGTGCCGGTTTTCGAAGGTACAAGCTTTGAACCGATCAGCAGGAACGCGTTGACCTTCGTCACGCCGGCCCGTACGAGTCCAGTCATTCAGGGCTTGCGGCAACGCTCTTCCCAGCTGCCGCGGAGCGTGACCGCACATGACATTCGAAGGAGACCTCGCCGTGGCAAAGGTGCTGTGTGTGCTATATGACGACCCGGTCGACGGGTACCCGAGGACATACCCGCGAGCCAGCATTCCAGCGTTGGAGCAGTATCCCAACGGGCAGTCGATGCCGACTCCGGAGGCGATCGATTTCACCCCAGGTGACCTGCTTGGCAGCGTGTCCGGTGAGCTCGGCCTGCGACGTTACCTAGAGAGTGCGGGGCACCAATTGGTGGTCACCTCGTCCAAGGACGGCGAGGGCTCGGTGTTCGATCGGGAACTTCCGGACGCCGACGTGGTGATCAGCCAGCCGTTTTGGCCGGCCTATCTGACCGCCGAACGCATCGCGAGGGCGCCGAAGTTGAAGCTGGCGATCACCGCCGGGATCGGCTCCGACCACGTGGACCTGGACGCTGCGATCAAGCACCGGATCACCGTCGCCGAGGTGACCTACTGCAACAGCATCAGCGTCGCCGAGCACGTGGTGATGATGATCCTGTCGCTTGTCCGCAACTACCTGCCGTCCCACCAATGGGTGCTCGACAGCGGCTGGAATATCGCCGACTGCGTCGCACGCTCCTACGACCTGGAAGGCATGACGGTCGGTACCGTTGCCGCGGGCCGGATCGGCACCGCGGTACTGCGCAGGCTGGCGCCGTTCGACGTGACGCTGCTCTACACCGACAAGCACCGGCTTCCGGCCCAGGTCGAGGACGAACTCGGGTTGACCTACCACCCGAACACACAGGACATGGTGCCGCACTGCGACGTGGTGACCATCAACGCGCCCTTGCACCCCGAGACCGAGGGCCTGTTCAACGACGAGCTGCTGTCCACCATGAAGCACGGCGCGTACCTGATCAACACCGCGCGGGGGAAGATCTGCAACCGGGATGCGGTCGTCCGTGCACTGAACAGCGGTCAGCTCGCTGGTTACGCCGGTGACGTGTGGTTCCCGCAGCCGGCGCCACCCGACCACCCGTGGCGCACGATGCCGCACCACGGCATGACGCCGCACATCTCGGGCTCGAGCCTGTCCGCACAGGCCCGTTATGCGGCGGGTACCCGGGAAATCCTGGAGTGCTTCTTCGCCAACAGCCCGATCCGCGAGGAGTACCTCATCGTGCAGGGTGGCGCGCTGGCCGGCACTGGCGCCCACTCTTACACTGCAGGCCTGGCTTAGACGTGGGCATTGTGCGGACCCGCTAGCGCAAAGCGGCCCGCACCTACTACGAGGACCGGTGCGGGCCGCCCTTAGGGGGCGGCTCGAAGCCAACTCGCAACGATAAGTCCGCGGGCGGCTCACGAGCAGGCGCGGTTAGAAAAGGTCCTTGCTGCCGGTCAGAAGTTCACGGCGCGGACGCTCCGCCGTCACCCACCCGGCACGTCACCGTGGCCACCGCCGTGCAGCGTCACCGTTGCGCGATGGCGCCGCTGGCAGGGGGGCGGAAGCGGCGCCATCGCGTGACTCAACACAGCAGGCGACCTGCCACGCGGCCGGCCAATTGCGTTCACGGTGGTGAGCCCGCCGAGTGCAACGGATTGGGGCGCCCTACAGCTCCGGCGATAACGTGGCTGGTGTTCGCCGGGCGTCTGTGGCGTGCGCCCGGTGTTTGTCGCGCCTGCAGCTATGCGCTCGAAGGAGGCCTCGTGGCCGGACCCGATGGATCTCCCAGCCGACCCGCGATCGTCACCGTGGACGACGACTCCAGCGTGTCCCGAGCCGTCGCACGCGACCTTCGCCGGCAGTACGGCGCCGAGCACCGGATCGTGCGTGGCGAAAGTGGCGTGCAGACCCTCGAGGCACTGCGTGAGCTCAAGCTCCGGGGCGAGCAGGTGGCGGTGATCCTGGCCGACTACCGGATGCCGCAGATGAACGGCATCGAGTTCCTCGAGCAAGCCATGGATCTCTTTCCGTACGCGCGCCGTGTGCTACTGACCGCCTACGCCGACACCGATGCAGCCATCCAGGCGATCAACCTCGTCGACGTCGATCACTATCTGCTCAAGCCCTGGGACCCGCCTGAGGAGAAGCTGTACCCGGTGGTGACGGCGCTCCTCGACGATTGGACGCGGTCGGCACACGCGCCGGTGCCGGACACGAAGGTGATCGGGCACCGGTGGTCGGCACGGTCTTTTGAGGTGCGCGACTTCCTTGCCCGCAACCGCGTGCCTTATCGCTGGTACGCCGTCACGGAGCCCGAGGGTGAGCGGTTGCTGGCGGCCGCAGGCATCTCCGACGGGAGCTGCATCCCGGTGGTGATCACCCCCGAGGGGGAGGTGCTGCGCTCGCCCAACGACGCCGAGATGGCCGCGAGCGTGGGTCTGTCGACTCACCCCGCTGAGACGTTCTATGACGTGATCATCGTAGGGGGCGGCCCCGCCGGCCTGGCCGCCGCGGTGTACGCCGCCTCAGAAGGTCTGCGCACCGTGGTGGTCGAGCGTACGGCCACGGGTGGGCAGGCCGGTGAGAGTGCGCGCATCGAGAATTACCTCGGTTTCCCTGATGGCGTCTCTGGCTCGCAGCTGGCAGAGCGGGCCCGCCGTCAGGCGATCAAGTTCGGTGCAGAACTGATCAGCGCACGTGACGTCACCGCCGTCGAAGTTCGCGGCGCGGCACGCGTCGTACGCTTCGCCGACGGCGGCACCATCGAAGCACACAGCGCGATCCTGGCCACTGGCGTCACCTACCGGCAGCTGGATGCTCCGGGCGCCGCACCGCTCACCGGCCGGGGGGTGTACTACGGTGCCGCCCTGACCGAGGCGGTCAGCTGTGCCGGGGAGGACGTTTACATCGTTGGCGGCGCCAACTCTGCTGGGCAGGCCGCCGTCTACCTTGCCCAGCGAAGCCGATCTGTCACCCTTCTCGTCCGAGGTCGTTCGCTCAGCGAGTCGATGTCGTCGTACCTCATCACCCAGATCCAAGCGACCCCCAACATCGACGTCCGGACAGGCACCACGGTCTTGGAGGTACACGGCGACACTCATCTCGAGGGACTCACCGTGCTCGACGCCGTGACGGGCGAGAAGGAATC
>DASSDH010000016.1:0-2005 GCA_035697245.1 Jiangellaceae bacterium | reverse complement strand
TCGTTAAACTGGTCCATCGCCGCGAACTCCTCGGCGGTACCGAACTCGCCGGCCTCGGACCGCTCCGTCGCCTTGCCCAGAACCATGACCTTCATCGCTGTGCTCCTTCGCGTCTGCCCGGGATCGGCCCCATTGACCGATTCAACCCTGGCTCACCCATGCGTCGAACGGGAAGGGATGGATTCGACATGACGCCGAAGCTTTCTCGTCATCAACACTCGTCTGGAGCACCTTCACGAGCACATGAGCAATAGTCAAGACCGGCGGATTGGCGTGTCATGCGACTTGCTGATCGCCTCCTGATTCGTCGGGACGTTCGACCAGGAGGCCCTTCTCGAACCGGGCTCCGGCCCGGACGAGAGCGACGAGGTGGGGTGCGTTGACGGCACGCCACCGTTGCTGGGCGGACTCGATGAGCTTGAACGCCATCGCCACGCCGGCCGCCGCGATCCGGGCCCCTTGGTGACCCGCTGCCGAAGGCGGACGGTGGCGAAGGTCGACTCGATCGGGTTCGTGGTACGCAGGTGGACCCAGTGCTCGGCGGGGTAGTTGTAGAACTCCAGCAGCACGTCGAGGTCGTCGGTGATCTTCGCGACCGCTTTGGGCCACTTGGTGCCGTACTCGGCCACGAAGGAGCGAGCAGCGGCCTCGGCGTGCTCGCGGTCTTCGGCGTTCCAGATCTCGGCCAGCGCGGCCTTCGCGCCGGGCTGTGCGGACTTGGGGAGCGCGTTGAGGACGTTGGCGATCTTGTGGAACCAGCAGCGTTGCTCGCGGGTGGCGGGGAAGACGTCACCCAGCGCGGCCCAGAACCCGAGCGCTCCGTCGCCGATGGCGAGCACTGGCGCAGCCATGCCGCGGCGCTTGCAGTCCCGGAGCAGGTCGGCCCACGACTCCGAAGACTCGCGGTGCCCATCGGTGAGCGCGACCAGCTCTTTGGTGCCGTCGGCACGCACGCCGATCATCACCAGCAGGCAGACCTTGTCCTGCTCCAGGCGGACCTCGAGGTGGATCCCGTCGACCCACAGGTACACGTAGTCGGTGTGGGCCAGGGACCGCTTGTTGAACGCGGTCGCCTCGTCTTGCCAGTCCTTGGTCAACCTGGTGATCGTCGCGGCCGAGAGTCCGTAGCTGGTCCCGAGGAACTGGGTCAACGCCGGGGCGAAGTCCGAGGACGACAGGCCGTGCAGGTACAGCAGCGGCAGCACCTCCGCGACCCGCGGGGACTTCCTAGCCCACGCGGGCAGAATCGCCGAGCCGAACCGTTTCCGCTCGCCTGTTGCCTCATCGACACGCTTGTGGTTGACCCGCGGTGCCCGCACCGGGATCGCGCCCGCCGCCGTCGTCACCTCCCGCTCGGCATGGAAGCCATTACGGACTACCAGCCGCCGACCGTGCTCGTCGAACTCGTCCTTGAACTGCTCGACGTAGGCGGCGACCTCGGCCTGCAGCTCCGCGGCCAACATGTGCCGAGCACCGTCGCGCACGATCTCATCAATGAGCGACCCACCGGCCGGCTCGTTGGACGCCTCGACGTCGTGGACTACCTTGAGCATGAGCGCACCTTCCCGAACCAGCGCGCCAACGCCGGTCCTGATCAGATTCCAGTTGCTACGAGATCCTCCTCGGGAAGGTGCGCTCCTTCGCCTTCACCCGCCGACGACCATCCACAGGTTCTGATCATTGCTCCCAAAGGACACCGCCTGAATGACTGGGCCTTTGGTCGCCTTCACCATGGCCTTCTAGCGTCGAGTCGTTCGGAGCGCCAACTGCCGGACAGCCGCTCTACGGCGGTCGGCTCGTGGGCGGGCCTGATGACCAGCTCCGGCAGCTGCTGCTTGAGCGCCAGCACCTGCTCGGTCGTCCGTGCAAGCTGGCTGAGGGCGCCGACACCGGGAAGCCCGGATCACACCGACACCCGACCGGACAAATGCTTGAGCAACCCCTGGTCATCCGCCTGCGCACCGCCAACCTCTCATGTGACGCCCTACCGCTCACTACCAGCAGC
>DASSDH010000015.1:0-2684 GCA_035697245.1 Jiangellaceae bacterium | reverse complement strand
AGGCCGGATTCGACAAGTGGGCATTCGTGCCGCTGCCCGACGAGCTCCTCGCCATCGACCGGGACGTGATCCGCAACGCGAACATCTACCAGAAGGGTGTCGTCGCACCGGTCGGCGACCCGGTCGGCCTGGTCGACGAGAGCGTCTGGTTCAACGCCCGCGAGCCGATCGCGCAGACGTTCGTCAAGGACGGTGACCCGTTCACGGTGATCGCCAACCATTTCAAATCGAAGAGCGACAGCGTGCCGCCGCAGTCAGGCAACGACAACGAGGACATCGGCGACGGCCAGGGTGCGTTCAACGGCGACCGCGTCCGCCAGGCGGCCTCTCTCGTGTCGTTCGCCGAGGAGTTGCGCGACTCCAGCGGCGACGACGACGTCCTCATCATGGGTGACCTCAACGCCTACAGCGAGGAGGACCCGATCCAGCTCCTGCGGGGTGCCGGCTTCACCGACCTCGGCCCCGTGCTGGACGAGGGACGCTACAGCTTCGTGTTCAACGCGCTGTCGGGGTCGCTCGACCATGCGATGTCCAGCGATGCGCTGACCGGCAAGGTCACCGGCCTCGCGCACTGGAACATCAACGCGGTCGAGTCGTTCGCCTACCAGTACGACGGCGACCCGGCGCTCTTCGAGGAGAACCCGTTCCGCTCCAGCGACCACGACCCGCTGGTCCTGGGCATCAACCTCGAGGAGCGCTGCGCTGGACTGACCCCGACGATCCGCGGCACCGACGGGCCCAACGTTCTCACCGGTACCACCAAGCCGGACGTGATCATGGGTCTGGGCGGCGCCGACGTGATCCGCGGCGGCAATGACGACGACGTCATCTGTGGTGGTGCCGGTGACGACAACCTGCGCGGTGAGAACGGCGTCGACACACTGCTTGGTGGATTCGGCGACGACGTGCTGTCCGGAGGCACCGGCGACGACTCTCTGATCGGCGGGCCTGGAACCGACGTTCTCAACGGCGGTTCCGGCGTCAACCAACTCCAACAGGAGGGGCCAGAGTCCTGACCAACCGCCTCGCTAGCGCGGATTCGTTCAGCGAAGACCGGGTGTGTTGCCCAAGGCAACGGCGACCGACGACGAAGAAGGCTTCGGGAACCTCCGCTTGTACTCGTCGAAGTCCCATGCCGGGTGGGTCTCGTCACCGTCGAGGAAGGTTGTCGCGGCCTGCCGGCCCGACTCGTAAAGCCTCTCCGCCGTATCTTGCGACAGCGCGAAATCGGTCGCCTTGACACCGAACGTGTCGACGAAGATCGTGCGCGCCACGACGTCGGCCCGGTCGATGTGCATCCGGTCGTAGAAGCCGGTCATCGTGGTCACCATCGCCTTGGACAGGGTCACGATTCCGCGGACGTCGTTCAGCCTGTTGTCACTTGGCCGGCCCGACAGCTTGATGCCGAGGGTGGGCCATCTCGGATCCTCGCCGTCAGTGCGGTCGAAGACATCGACCGGGAAGTTGGACAGCATGCCGCCATCGACCATCCAGGTCGTTCCACCGTCGATGTGGTCGGGCAGGCGCGCCGGGACGAAGAAGTACGGGATGGACATGGAGGCGCGAACGGCCTCGGCCACCGGCGTCTCGTCGGGATTGACGTGGAAACGTCCCTCGTAGTCCCAGGGCAGCCGGACGAGTCTGCCGTGTGAAATGTCTGACACCATCGCGACGAATCGGTAGTTGCGCCCTGTCGTCTGAAGCAGCGCCGGGTCAGCTCCTCGGTCGTGCAGGCGCAGATCGGCGAAGGTCTTTACCTTCTGCTCGTCAAGCAGCTCGCTCAGCCATGCGTACAAGTAGTCGCCCCGACACCAACCCCTGTGCAGGACGACCTGAGCGGCGAAGCCAAGACGGCCCATTCGGCCGAGCAGGGGCGGGTCCTGGAACCTGCTGTAATCGACGGCCCGCATGATCGCATGCAGCTGGTCGCTGGTGACCCCGGCTGCCACCAGTGCGCCGACGATCGAGCCTGCCGACGTGCCGGCGATTTTGTGAAACTTGTAGCCACGTTCTTCGAGGACCGCGATTGCGCCCGCCAGCGCAATTCCTTTGACACCGCCGCCCTCCAGAACGAGGTCCGCGTGCAGCGACTCGTTCATTTCCGCCCCTCCTGATGAAACTCTCGTCGCCTTCTCAAAGAAGGAGTGCGAACCGACCGCTGTGATACTTGAAAGGCCCGATCTAGGGCTGCATCGACAGCTCGAGGATCATGTGTAGCTCAGTGTCGGTGGGGGGAATCGGGTTGAACCTCATGCTGCTCGCTGTGCGCGCCTTCGTGACGATCTCGTCGGCGTCCTCGGGCCGCGCACCGAGGGCGGCGAGCCCGGGAATGTTCAGCATCGCGACGGTTTCGCGGATCCAGTGGATGCCGTCCTCGATGGTGGCGTCGGGCCGGCCGGTCAGAATCCGCGCTGCGTCTTCGTAGCGGTCCAAGGCCGGATGGGTCGGCTCGCGTTCTCGCAGAGCCCGAACGTTCACGTCGACGACCGCAGCCAACAGCGCGGCGCACACCGCGCCGTGGGCCGCATCGGCCATGCCGCCGATGACGGCGGCGAATCCGTGTACGGCCCCGAGTTTGGCGTTGGCTAGGGCGAGCCCGCCGAGCAGGCTGCACAGAGCCATGTCGGTACGCGCCGCGAGATCGGTGCCGTCGTGATAGGCCGGCCGCAGACCGGACGCGGCCC
>DASSDH010000014.1:0-13925 GCA_035697245.1 Jiangellaceae bacterium | reverse complement strand
GCATACAGCAGAGCGGCCCGGACCAGGTGGCGTTCCTGCAAAGGACCGGTGAATGTCGCATGCACGCCGGTAACCACCCGCTGCCACCCCTTTCCGACGGCGTGGCGCAAGGCGTCGATTGAGACGCCGCACTCGAGGGCCTGACGGCGGGTCACAAGCCCGTCCTGCGCGGCGGCAAGCTGGCGGAACTGAACGGCTATCTGCATACACGCAGCGTGGGCTGACGTTGGAGTTGTCGAAACTCCCAGCACCTGGACTGTGGAAAGCGGATACGAGCCACTAGCCCCCGGTGGATAGCGTCATGTGGCTGCAAGCAATTGGCTTGTCTGGATCACCGCGACTACGCCGCTGCATTCACGTGGATCACCGTGCGCCGCGGCCGTGTGACCTTCGTGGTGTCGGGGCGCCGCAACTTCCCCTTGGATCATCGCGGCTGCGCCGTAAAGCTCGCGTGATCATGGCGGCTGCGCTGTAAACTTCACGTCGATCACAGCGGCTAGGCCGCGAAGCTCCGTTGATTATCCGAACGATCACTCCGGTTGCTGTCGGCCGCCGAGATGCTGGGCAAGAAAGCGCTCGACCGCGGCATAGAAGCGCTCGCGGTTCTCCGGCCTGGCCAGACCGTGACCCTCGTCCTCGAATAGCAGGTACTCGTGGTCGATACCCTTCTCGGTCAGCGCCGCGACGATCTGCTCCGCCTCGACGACCTTGACCCGCGGGTCATTCTTGCCTTGCGCGATGAGCAGCGGGATTGTGATGTCGTCGACACGGGAGAGTGGCGAGCGTTCCCAGAGGAAATCTCGCTCGGTCTCGGGATTGCCCACCTTGGTGTGGAACAACGCGATCATCGGCTTCCAGTACTCCGGCACCGACTCGATCAGTGTGATGAGGCTCGACGGCCCCACCATGTCCACCGCACAGCGAAACACCCCAGGAGTGAAGGCGGCTCCGACCAGCGCGGCATATCCGCCGTACGATCCCCCGTAGATGCCCACCCGGTCGGCGTCGATGCGGCCTTCGACGACAAGGTGGTTGACGGCGTCGAGCAGGTCGGTGTGCATCGCGCGCCCCCACTCGCGGTCACCTGCATTGCCGAAAGCCTTGCCGTACCCGGTCGACCCGCGGTAATTGACCTGGACGCATGCGTAACCGCGGTTGGCCAGCCACTGCGCTTCGGGGTCGAAGCCCCAGACGTCGCGGTGCCACGGCCCGCCGTGCACATTGACGACAGCTGGCAATGCCGCCGGTTCGACCCCGCGGGGGTAGGTCACGTAGCCCTGGATGGTGAGACCGTCGCGGGCCTGGAACGAGAACGGTTCCATGACCGCAAGCTCGTACTCATCCAGCGCCGGCTTGTGTGCGAACAGGAAGGTCAGCGACGTATCGTCCCGGTCGTACACGTAGTAGCGCACGGGTCCGTCGGACGGTGTGTCGGACACCAGCCAGCGCCGGTCGGTTCGTTCGGATCGGGAGATGCCGATCTCGCCTGACAGCCGGGCCCGCAACTCATCGATCTCCACACCCACCGCGGGATCGAGGTGGATCCACTGCTCGCGCTCGGCCAGGAAGACAACGGACTGCGGTTCCAGCGTGTCCGGGTCCGACAGCAGATAGGCCACGTCGTGCTGGGATTCCTCCGCGAGGACGGTCTCCGCGTCGGTTGCGAGCTCCACGCGCAACAGCCGGGCGGCGTTCACCCCCACACTGGAGAGGACGAAGGCTGTCGACCCATCGCGGCTGAAGCCGTGCACCCCCGTCGTCACCAGATCCTCGGGCGGAATGTCGAGCCACGGCTCGTCGTGGCCGGTGGACAGGTCGCGCAGATGGACGACCGCGCCTCCCTCCGGCGTCATCGCCACGCCGCCGCGAACCGCGAGGTCGGAATCGATGAGCCACGCGGCATATCCGGGATTGGTCTCGATCTTGTCGAACGCTCCGGTCTCGAGGTCGAGGCGGTAGACGTCGTGCAGCATCGGGTTGTCGGCGTTGAGCCCGATCAACACCGTCGTCGGATGCCACCGATTGTGCGCGAGCACCATCGCCTGGACACCGTCGCCTGGCGTCACCAGCTGCGATTCTCCGGTTCCCAGGTCGAGCCGGTACAACCGCCAGTCCTCGTTACCGTCGGTGTCCTGCTGGTAGCCGAGCGTGCGATCGTCATGGCAGAACGCGAAGGTCCGGATTCCGCGACCGCGATCGTGGGTCACCGGCTTTGCCGCGGACGGGTCATCAGCGGGACCCACCCAGACGTTGAGGACGCCGTCGTCCGGGGCGATGAATCCCAGCTGCGTGCCATCCGGAGACAACGCGGGGGAGATGCGCTCCGGATTGCCGAAAAGGACGTCTCGAGGGATCAGCGGCACGGCGTCGTAGGCAGTCGTCACGATGCCGATCCCATCACGAGGCCGCTGACATCGGCGCACGGGACCGTCGTGGAGTGCCCGATAGCGTGACCTGGTGGACGACGAGTCCAAGGCGATGGACCCAGATCGAGTTCGTACTCTGCTCTCCGCTGCGGTCGAAGCCCTGGGCGGCAGCGAGCGGCCCGGTCAGATGGAGATGGCCGAGGCGGTGGCGGCTGCCATGACGGAGGCCGAGCATCTGCTGGTGCAGGCGGGAACCGGGACGGGCAAGTCGCTCGCGTACCTCGTGCCGGCATTGCTCTACGCCGATGCGGCGGACAAACCGGCCATCATCGCCACTGCCACGTTGGCCTTGCAGGCGCAGCTCGTCGATCGCGACCTACCGTTGCTTGCCGGTGCCGTGGAGCCGGAGCTAGGCCGTCCGCTCGGGTGGGCGACCCTGAAGGGCCGATCAAACTACGCGTGTCTGCACCGGGTCCGGGAGGGCGTCCCCGACGACCAGGGCGAGCTGGTACCGGTCGCCGAGGTGTCCTCGACCGCGGTGGGCGCCGAGGTGGTGCGAGCCCGGAACTGGGCCGAGGACCAGGCATTGGCCCGGGCAACCGGGGATCGGGATCGGCTCGAACCGGGCATCAGCGACCGCGCGTGGGCGCAGGTCTCGGTGACCGCGCAGGAATGCCTTGGTGCGGGGAAATGCCCATATGGCGCCGAGTGTTTCGCCGAACGCGCCCGGGAGCGCGCTGGTGATGTGGACGTCATCGTCACTAACCACGCTCTGCTCGCGATCGATGCTACGGAAGGAGTTCCGGTATTGCCCGATCACGACGTCGTCGTGGTCGACGAAGGTCATGAGCTTGCGGCCCGGGTGACCAGCATCGCGACCGCGGACCTGTCGCCCGGCCTGGTCGAATTGGCGGCCAAACGGTCCCGGTCGTTCGCCGGCTCGGACGGGTCCGACGACCTGGCCGAGAGTGGGGGGATCCTGCGCCACGCGTTGGCCGAAGTCGAGCCTGGCCGGCTCGATGAGCTGCCCGATGGCCTGGCGGCGGCGGTGGGGTCGGTTGGTGCCGCCGTTCGGACGGTTCAGTCAGGGTTCGCGACGCGAGCCGGCGCCGGCGGTGAATCCGACGTCGACGCCGGTCGGCGGGCCGCGAAGGCGATGGTTGACAAAGTCTTCGCAATCGCCGAACGAATGGCTGCCCACTCCGGGGGCGACGTGATCTGGGTCGAGGACCGCGACGGTGGCTCACGCCGGCTCCGGATCGCTCCCTTGTCGGTCGCAGCATTGCTGCGCGACCGGCTGTTTCGATCATCTACGGTCGTGGCGACATCCGCGACGATGCAACTCGGCGGTTCGTTTGAGGCGATCGCGAATTCCTTCGGGCTGACCGGTGACGACGCACCGGCATATCGCAGCCTCGACGTGGGATCCCCGTTCGACTACGCGAGGCAGGCGATCCTGTACGTCGCCCGTGATCTCCCGCCGCCCGGTCGCGACGGCCTGCGGCCGGCAGCCTTGGACCAGCTGGCCGAGCTCATGAGTGCTGCTGGTGGACGGACCCTGGGCCTGTTCTCGTCGCGGCGAGCGGCGGATGAGGCGGCTGCGCAGTTACGGACGCGTGTTCCCGACCTTCCGCTGCTCTGCCAGGGCGATGACGTCGTGGCGACGTTGGTGCGACGGTTCGCCGAGGAGGAGCAGACATCGTTGTTCGGCACCTTGTCCCTGTGGCAAGGCGTCGACGTGCCCGGCGGCGCCTGCCAGCTTGTCGTGATAGACCGGTTGCCCTTCCCTCGCCCGGACGACCCACTTCAGTCGGCGCGGCAGCTAGCGGTAGAGCGAGCAGGGGGAAACGGCTTCATGTCCGTGGCCGCTACCCACGCAGCGTTGCTGCTGGCCCAAGGCGCGGGGCGGTTGATCCGGCGGGCCAGCGACCGCGGAGTCGTCGCGGTCCTCGATCCACGGTTGGTCCGCGCGCGTTACGGAGCATTCCTGCGAGCATCACTGCCACCGATGTGGTTCACTACCGACCGGCCAGTTGTCATCGCGGCATTGCAGCGGCTCGCCGAACGGCATGCGCTTAGTGGTTCCGCAGCGCCTTGACGAGTTCGCTCTTGTTCATCGACGACCGACCATTGATCCCGACGTCCTTTGCCTTCTTCTGCAGGTCGGCCTTGGACCAGTCGTCGTAGCTGCCACTCTTGCCCCCTCGCCGACCGACCTTCGACGTGCCTTCGGCCGCTGCCGCGTTGCTGATCCGCGCCGCCTTCTCCTTGCTCTCGCCCTTTTGGCGCAGCTTCCGATAGGTCTTCTCGTCCTTGATGCTCGATCTGGGCACGACAACCGCCTCCTTCCGCAGTGTCACTACCCGCTACCCCGGCCGTGGAACCGCATCCGCCCGGGGAGGAGTCACACTCTTCTCATCACCGCGACGACGCGGCCGAGGATCGTCGCCTCGTCGCCGTCGATCGGGTCATAGGCAGGGTTGTGGGGCATCAACCACACGTGGCCGTCGCGCCGCTTGTAGGTCTTTACCGTCGCTTCACCCTCGATCATCGCCGCGACGATTTCGCCGTTCTCGGCAACCGGTTGCTGTCTCACGACGACCCAGTCACCGTCGCAAATGGCAAGATCGATCATCGAGTCGCCGGTGACCCGCAGCATGAACAACGTGCCCTCGCCGACGAGCTGGCGGGGGAGTGGGAACACCTCCTCGATGGCCTGTTCGGCGAGCACCGGTCCACCGGCCGCGATGCGGCCCACGACGGGCACGTACGACGGTGCCGGCCGCTGCTCACGATCGGTCTCCTCGATCGCCGAGACGGGCGCAGGCTCGCCTGGATCGAGCACCTCGAGCGCGCGCGGCAGGTTGGCGTCACGGCGGATGTAGCCCTTCGCCTCAAGCGCATGAAGCTGATGGGAGACGCTCGACGGACTGGCCAGCCCGGCCGCCTTCCCGATCTCGCGCATCGACGGTGGATACCCGCGACGCTCGAGCGCGTCGCGGATGACCTCGAGCACACGCCGCTGCCGAGGGGTGAGTCCTTCCGCATCCTGCGACGTGTCGGGGAAGGGGTGAACCGTGCCACCTGGCTCCGGGTTGTCTCCGCGCTGCCTGCTCACGCCGGCCTCCTCTGGCCATGGATGAGTCGTGGTCGCCGGGTTCCGGCGAGTCCTGTCGTCTCCGACGGTAGTCGCGTCGGCCGACACGATCAAACACCTGTTCGAACGTGTCTCGACTTTGTCAGAGCCACGTTGTAGAACTCGTACGTGCGTTCGATCGAACGACTGTACGAGCACGGGGACCGGAGGCCGCGATGGCAACACTGACGATCCTGCCGAGAGCGCAAACCATCGGGCGGGCCACCCCGACCATGCGGGTGATCCGTACTGCAGGCGATGTGCGAGAGCGATCCCGGGCCGTACCAAGGGCGGTGCGGTGCGATCACTCGTTCGCGCCGGATCTGCGTGGTTCACGGCTCTCGGCCCGAGGCAGAGCAGTGGTGGCACTGTCCTGGCTGGCGCTGGCTGTCGTTGCGGCGGTGCCGATCACGCAATTGGACAGCACCTCTTCGAACCGGCCGACGGCAACCACAACCGTCGTCGTCGAGGCGGGAACCACCCTCTGGGGGTTGGCACGGTCCATCGATGCCACTGCCGATCCCCGGGTGCTCGTCGATGCCATGGTGGATCTGAACGGCTTGGGATCAGCGGCGGACATCCATCCTGGCGACGTCTTGGTCGTGCCGCGCCGGTAGCCGAAGCCGGAGCGACACGCCGAGCCAAGCGTTGCGCGAGGGCATGACCTGCGGCGATGGACACGGTGCGAAGACGAGCCCGATACCGGTTGCGCAGATGGACGCGGAGACGTACGGTTACCCCTAGATGTAGTAGTTACAGCCATGTAAGTCATCCACAACTTGTGGTCTACGGCCCACATCTTGTCCCCAGGAGATCCACAGGTTCTCCACCCAGGACGGGTCGTCGGCCAGTTCGGTGGATGAGCACCGAAGCCGCCGATCGCGCGGGGAGGGAGCGTCGTGCACTGTCCGTTCTGCCGCAACCCCGACAGCCGCGTCGTCGACAGCCGAACCGCCGATGACGGCACGGCCATTCGTCGCCGTCGGCAGTGTCCGGAGTGCGATCGCCGGTTCACGACTGTCGAGCAGGTGACACTGGCCGTGGTCAAGCGGTCCGGGGTGACCGAGCCGTTCAGCCGGGACAAGGTCATCGCCGGCGTGCGAAAGGCTTGCCAGGGCCGGGGTGTGGGCGAGGACGCACTGGCCCGGCTGGCTCAGCAGGTGGAAGACCGCATCCGCGCCGCTGGCGCGGCCGAGGTGCCGAGCAACGAGGTCGGGCTGGCGATCCTCGGGCCGTTGCGAGAGCTCGACGAGGTCGCGTACCTACGGTTCGCCAGCGTGTATCGGAGTTTCGACTCGCTGGCCGATTTCGAAGCAGAGATCTCGATGTTGAGGGTGGAGCGGGGCGAGACCGTCCCGGAGCCGCCGCCCCGGATCCGCAGTTGACCGATCCAGCTCGAATTGACGCGCAATGAACGACGACGACCGACTCGGGCCAGGGCCCGAGCGGGGGACACCGACAAGGAGCGGGGAATGACCGAAACCGTCAGTGGCCAGAGCCAGCACGCCGGCGAGAACCGTCGGGGTAGGCCGAAGGCTGCCCGTGGGTTGACGATCGAGCCGATCTTCACCACCCCAGGTGTCCATCCGTACGACGAGCTCACCTGGGAGCGGCGCGACGTCGTCCAGCAGAACTGGAGGACGGGCGAGACGGTCTTCGAGCAGCGCGGAGTCGAGTTTCCCGACTTCTGGTCGGTCAACGCAGCCACGATCGTCACCACCAAGTACTTCCGCGGCGCCGTCGGCTCCGACGCCAGGGAATGGAGCCTTCGCCAGCTCGTCGACCGGGTCGTCGGGACCTATCGCCGAGCGGGTGAGGAGTACGGCTACTTCGCCAGTCCCGACGACGCCGAGGTGTTCGAGCACGAGCTCGCCTGGATGCTGGTGCACCAGGTCTTCTCGTTCAATTCCCCGGTCTGGTTCAACGTCGGCACCCCGTCCCCACAGCAAGTCTCAGCGTGCTTCATCCTCGCCGTCGACGACTCGATGGACTCGATCCTGAACTGGTACCGGGAAGAGGGGTTGATCTTCAAAGGCGGGTCTGGCTCGGGGATCAACCTTTCTCGGATCCGATCGAGCAAGGAGTTGCTGTCCTCGGGAGGGACGGCGTCCGGCCCGGTCAGCTTCATGCGGGGCGCTGACGCAAGCGCCGGGACGATCAAGTCCGGCGGTGCGACCCGACGCGCGGCCAAGATGGTGGTGCTCGACGTCGACCACCCAGACGTCGAGGAGTTCATCGAGACCAAGGCGCGGGAAGAGGACAAGATCCGGGCACTGCGCGACGCCGGGTTCGACATGGACCTCGGCGGTAAGGACATCGTGTCCGTGCAATACCAGAACGCCAACAACTCGGTGCGGGTCTCCGACGAGTTCATGCAGGCGGTCGAGAACGGCGACCCGTTCGGTCTGCGGGCCCGGCTCACCGGTGAGGTAGTCGAAACCGTCGACGCCAAGGGCCTGTTCCGCAAGATGGCGCAAGCGGCGTGGGAGTGCGCCGATCCAGGCATCCAGTACGACAGCACGATCAATGACTGGCACACGAACCCCGAGACCGGCCGGATCACTGCGTCCAACCCGTGCTTCACCGGCGACACGCTTGTCCACACCGACAAGGGCCTGATCCGGTTCGACGCACTGATCGACCGGGTGCGGCAGGGTGAAAGCTTCGGCGTCTACACGCACGAGGCCACCAATCCCGATGTTCCGACCGACCGGATCGAGCTCACCAGCCCCGAAGCAGTCATGGTGACCGGAACGAACGAGATCCACCGGTTGGAGTTCAGCAACGGCATGGTGCTGCGCTGTACCCCAAACCACCGGATCTGGACGACGAACCGCGGCTATGTCGAGGCGAAAGACCTCACCGATTCCGACCGGGTATTGCCGCTGACCCTGCCCACGCCGGCGACAGCCGCCTCGCGGGAGTTTCGACTTGCGCCGAACGCGAAGGTCGCGGCTGGAGACGTCATTACCTACTGGGGCTCAGAGACCAAACTGCCGGAGAAATGGACCGATGAGTTTGCGCATTTGCTCGGCTGGCTGACCGGAGACGGCTGTGTTCGCCGCGGAGTGAAAGGTGTGCCCGGGAACCAGGACACCGCCACCTGGATCTACAGCCGAGAAGATCGGGAGACCTTCCTCGATCGGCACCAGCGGACGTTGGCCGATATCGTCGGGTTCGATCCCAAGCCATCAGAGCAACCGAACGGCACCGTTCAACTGCGGTCGAGCCGGGGCGCTTTGAATGAGTTCCTAATCGGCCTCGGCGTGACAACTGCGTCCGCAGTACGGAAGAGGCTTCCCTCCGCAGTCCTCGAGGCGCCCGTCGAGGTGCAAGCGGCCTTCCTTCGTGGCCTCTACGACGCGGACGGCTGTGCCGCACGGACCAACAACGAGACCCGGTACGTCGGGCTGGGCTCGGTGTCCGTCGAGCTGTTGCGGGACGTCCAGCGCCTACTCAGCAGCTTCGGTATCGGCGGCCGGATCTACGCAACCCGCAAGCGTGGTGACGCGCATTTCGCCTACACCACCGTCGGCGGCGAGTTGCGCGAATACACCGGCAACCAGCTATATGACTTTCGGATCAGCGGCGAGAACGTCGCCAAGTTCGCCACGGCCATCGGGTTCGACCATCCGCGCAAGGCCGCTCGCCTGTCGCACTGGCTGGCGACTACGCGGTCGTACCGGACCAACCAGACAGCGCGCATGGTGAGCCGGGACTTCGACGGGTTCGAGACGACGTACAACCTGTCTGAGCCGCGCAACCACTCCTACATTGCCAATGGTCTGGTGGTGCGCAATTGCTCCGAATACATGTCACTCGACAATTCGTCGTGCAACTTGGCCAGCCTGAATTTGATGAAGTTCCTCCGCGCCGACGACACCTTCGACGCGGGTCTGTTCCGACGGGCAGTTGAGCTGATCATCACCGCAATGGACATTTCGATCTGCTTCGCAGATTTCCCGACGCAAGCTATCACCGAGACAACCCGTGCCTACCGCCAGCTGGGCATCGGCTACGCCAACCTCGGCGCGCTGCTGATGGCCACCGGACACGGCTACGACTCCGCGGGCGGGCGGTCGCTGGCCGCAGCGATCACATCGCTGATGACTGGTGCTGCGTACAAGCGGTCAGCTGAGTTGGCCGGCGTCGTCGGACCGTATGACGGCTACGCCCGCAACGCCGACGCCCACAAGCGGGTCATGCGTAAGCATGCAACGGCGAACGACAACCTGCGAACGCTGCACGACCTCGACCAGCCGATCCACGCGCTAGCAACCGAGGAATGGCAGCAGTGCCTTGCCATCGGCGAGGTCAACGGGTGGCGTAACGCGCAGGCGAGCCTACTCGCGCCGACCGGCACCATCGGCTTGATGATGGATTGCGATACGACGGGCGTCGAGCCAGACCTTGCGCTGGTCAAGTTCAAGAAGCTCGTCGGCGGCGGTTCGATGCAGATCGTCAACCAGACCGTGCCCCGTGCCCTGCGCCAGCTGGGGTACCAAGAGGAGCAGATCGAGGCGATCGTCGAGTACATCGCCGAACATGGAAACGTCGTCGACGCGCCCAGTCTGCGGCATGAGCACTACGAGGTCTTCGACTGCGCGATGGGCGCCCGGGCGATCAGCCCAATGGGCCATGTCAACATGATCGCGGCCGTCCAGCCGTACCTCAGTGGGGCCGTTAGCAAGACCGTGAATGTTCCCGAGTCGGTCACCGTCGAAGAGATCGAGCAGATCTACTTCGAGGGCTGGAAGCTCGGCCTCAAGGCACTGGCGATCTACCGCGACAACTGCAAGGTGGGCCAACCGCTGTCGGTGTCGAAGCGGTCGACCACCGATGCCGGCAAGGCCGAGCCAGACCGCGAGGTGGTCGTCGAGTATCGGCCGACGAGGCGCCGGCTGCCCAAGTCGCGGCCGAGCCGGACAACGTCGTTTACCGTCGGCGGGGCTGAGGGTTACATGACCGCCGGTTCCTACCCGGACGACGGGCTCGGCGAGGTGTTCCTCAAGCTCGGCAAACAGGGCTCGACGCTCGCCGGAGTGATGGACGCGTTCTCGATCGCGATCTCCATCGCGCTGCAGTACGGGGTGCCGCTGGAGACCTACGTGCAGAAGTTCACCAACATGCGGTTCGAGCCCTCGGGCATGACCGACGACCCGGACGTGCGGATGGCCCAAAGTGTCGTCGACTACATCTTCCGCCGGCTGGCGCTGGACTACCTACCGTTCGATTCGCGGTCTGCGTACGGCGTGTACACAGCTGCCGAGCGGGCCCGGCAGCTCGACACCGGCGAGTACGCGCCGATCGAGGAGGACATGGACGTCGATGCCTTGCGGCAGTCGGCGCCGGTGGAGACCCCGCAGCTGGAAGTTCCGGCCGCGGAAGCGGAAGACGATGACGTAATCGAGGCGACTGCCAAGCCGGTGCCCGCACAAGCGCACACGTCGACCGAATTGCTCGAGCTGTTGCAAGGAACCACGACAGATGCACCGCTGTGTGTCACCTGCGGCACGAAGATGCGTCCAGCCGGCAGCTGCTACGTCTGCGAGGGCTGCGGCTCGACCAGCGGCTGCAGCTGAAGGCGAGCGATATTGCAGCCGATGCAATCTTCCGCGAACACCCCGCCCCCCGAACGCGGGCTGGGGTGGTGGGATCATTGGGGTGGCAAAGGGGAGGCCGGCTCGAGGAACACCACCGGAATGACACGGTCGGTGCGGGACTGATAGGTGCGATACCCCGGATATGCGGCGACGATGCGCGGCCACCACAGTGCACGCTCGCGGACGGTAGCGGTGCGGGCCCGTACTGCCCAGCGTTTCCTGCGAACGTGGACGGTGGCTTGCGGCTCACGCGTGAGGTTGCGGTACCAGTCCGGATTGTCGGGACGGCCTCCCCATGAGGCAATCACCACCAGCGCATCGCTGTCGTGGAGATAGAGCAGCGGAACGGTGTGCGGCTTACCCGTGGCGAACCCACGCGTCGTGAGCAGCAGCATGTCGTTGCGCACGAGTCTGCGGCCCACAACCCCACCGGTGAGCCGGTAGAGCAGGACGTGCAGGCGGGAGAGCCGCCGAGCCGTCGAGTCGCGCACCGCGCGGAATTCTAGAGGTCTCCGCCTAGGCTTCGGTGGCGTGATCGAGGGCCCAGAGATGATCTACCAGCGGGCGTTGGCGACCGCTGACGCCGATGGGCGGCTACCGATGCCGCCGGTCGGCGATTGGGAGACGTTTCCGTTCGAGGGCGATATGCGGGTGCGGCCGCTCCAGCCACCCGCGGAAACGGATCGGCAACGGCTGGATGAGGATCCCGCGCAATGCTGGCGCTGCCAGCAGGGAACCACCGATGCGATCTGGAGCAATCGGCATTGGCTCCTCGCACCGTTGGCCAAGCCGTCCGGACTGCCTGTCGTCGTGATCCTGTCGTCGCGAGCCCATCACGATCTCGGTGATCTGCCGATGGACCTGCTCACCGAGCTCGGCCCGCTGGTCCAGCGAGTCGAACGTGCCATCACGAGCCTCGGTGAGATCGGCCGGGTACATGTGTGCCGATGGGGCGACGGGAGCGCGCACTTCCACGTGTGGTTCATGGCCCGGCCAGCCCGACTACCACGGACCGTGGGCAGCTTCGCCGCGATTTGGGACCACATCCTGCCGCCGGTTCCCGAGCCGATCTGGCGGGAGACCTTGACCGAGCTCGGTCGGCGACTTGTCGCCGACGACGAGAGCAACCACGGCTAGCGGAGCGGGCGACCAAGTTTCGGCGGCGTACGCTGACCCGACGGCCGACCCGTCGACGCCGAGGAGGCGAGGTGCCCGACGCCGTCCGACCGGCTGCGCGAGTGGCCGCGATCAAGAACTCCCTCGCGCCGCTGCGAAGTTACCTCGACGTGTGGGACGAACTGCGCCGGCAGCCCGGCGTATGCGATTTCGTTCTGGGGAACCCGCAGGAGATGCCGCTGCCGGGGTTCGTCGACGCCATCCGGCGGCACGCCAATCCACAGGACAAGGACTGGTTTGCCTACAAGCGCTCGGAACCCGAAGCCCGCGACGTGGTGGCCAAGGCATTGCGCGAATGGCGCGGACTGCCGTTTGAACCAGAAGACGTCGCGCTGACTCCAGGCGCCTTTGGTGCGCTGGAGACTGCGTTTCGCGCGTTCCTTGATCCCGGCGACGAGGTGGTGTTCTCGCTGCCGCCGTGGTTTATCTACGAGCCGATGCTGCTCTCTGTCGACGCCGTGCCGGTCAAGGTGCGCGTTCGATCCGACGACCACGACCTCGACCTCGACGCGATCGGTTCGGCCATCGGGCCTCAGACCCGGGCAGTGATCGTCAACACGCCGAACAACCCGACCGGGCGCATCTATCCGCCGCAGACGTTGGCCGCACTTGCAACCCTGCTCACCGACGCGTCACATCATTGGGGGAAGCCAATCTGGCTGATCTCCGATGAGCCATACGCACGCCTGGTGTTCAGTGATGCCGAATTCCACAGTCCGAGCGAGTTTTACTCGCACACGCTGATCTCCTACAGCTACGGCAAGGTGCTGCTGACGCCGGGAGAGCGCATCGGGTGGCTTGCCCTGTCGCCGTCGATTCCGAATCGCGAGCCGTTTCGGGAGACGATCGAGCTGTCACAGATCGCGGCGGGATGGCTGTTCCCGAACGCCGTCCTGCAATACGCACTGGATGATTTGGAGCGGCTCTCGATCGACCTAGTCGACCTCCAGGCCAAGCGAGACCGGCTGGCCGGTGAGCTCACGGCGTCGGGCTACCAACTGAGGGTGCCTGAAGGCACTTTCTATCTATGGGTACGCTCGCCGGAGCCGGACGACGTCGCGTTCTGCCGACGGCTGGCCGACCGCAATGTGCTGATCCTTCCCGGGACGATCTTCGAGGTTCCCGGCCACTTCCGGATCTCGCTGACGGCGAGCAACGACATGATCGACCGGGCCCTTCCGGTGTTTCACGCGGCTGTGCGGGAGCGCTTGCGTGGCTGACCGGCTCCGGCGGCATGTGCGGACCGCTGTCGTGTGGGACGTGCTGTCCAGCGCACTGACCGAACAGATGGCGCAGACCGGCAACGAGCACCTCGATGTCGTCGACGCGGGCGGAGGGACGGGCGGCTTTGCGGTCCCGCTTGCAGGTCAGGGGCATCGGGTCACCGTCGTGGATCCCAGTCCCGACGCGTTGGCGGCGCTCGAGCGACGGGCGGCCGAGGCTCGCGTCGAAGGCCGGGTCAAATCCGTCCAGGGCGACGCAGCCGACCTTGACCACCTGCTTGGGCCCGAATCCGCCGACGTGGTGCTCTGTCATGGCGTCCTGGAGGTCGTGGACGATCCGAGAGCTGCGCTTCGGGGGGTCGTGGCCGTCCTCCGCCCCGATGGGCTGGCCAGCGTGTTGGTAGCCCAGCGTTATGCAGCC
>DASSDH010000013.1:0-43605 GCA_035697245.1 Jiangellaceae bacterium | reverse complement strand
TAGCCGGCAGGCTGTCGTTGTGCCGTGCCAGCAGCTCACGCAGCGTCGTCGAGCCGTCGGTCCGGCCATGTGCCGTCGAGTCGATGTCGAGCACCCAGAGGTTGGATTCCCGACCGGTCAGGATGCCGACATCACAGTCGTGGTACCACCGGGTCTTACCTTCCTTCTCGACGTCCTCCCAGTCGTACCAGTTCGGATCACCCCACCAGTCGTGGATGACATCGAGGTCGACGGTCGCACGCCGCTGCCAACGAAGCATGGCCGGCGTCTTCTTGCCGTCCCGGGTGAAGCGCATGGGAAAGATGCGCCAGCCGAGACGCGCGCACGTCTGTGCGATCTTGTACCTGCGACTGGCCGCGTCGATCAGCTCGGTGAAGTTGGCGACGTTGTGATCACGAGTGGATGGGTTTGCCGCGATAGAATCGTTAACGATCACTTCTGGTCCTTGTGGTCGTGAGCCCCGTCGGTTATGCGGCCGGCGGGGCTCAGTTGTCGGGCACTACGCGCAGGTCCGGTGTCCCAGGCTGGTCGTCGTCAGCAACGTTCTCGTCGTCGATGCCGAGCAGTCGCAGGATCGGCTGAACGGGCACGCGGATGCGATGGTCGCCGACGCGGTAGAACGGAACGGGGAAGTCGTCGCGCTGGATCGCGGCGTACGCCTGCGTGCGCGACAGCCCTAGGATCGAGCCGGCGGTCTCGACGTCGATCACCAGACCGAGCGCGCGAATCTCTTCAGCGGTCCACTTGCGTTGTGGCATGGCAGGAAACGGCCCTTCTTACGTGCCCTGGCGCGACGGCCGATGGCCGCCCGTTTCCTGCTTCCTCTGAGATGATGCGGATTCCCTTAAGAGGTGTCGTCGATCACCTTGCGGAACTTCTCGACGCCCTCGACGATCTTGATGAGCACCGCGGGTTCGTCCGGTAGGCGCTTGTCCAGCTCCCACGACCGCAGCGTGAACTCGTTCACACCGAGCAGCCGTGCCATGCGTGGTCGACTCAATTGCAGCGCCTCGCGAACGCGACGTAGCTCGCCGGTGTTGATGATGTCCAGCCCGCGCTTGATCAGCTGAACGTCGCGGCGCGTCATCCCGGTCGGCTGTTCCGTCGTGGTCGTCATGGTCGCCTCCGGTCGCCAACAATACAACACCCAAAGCGACATCGTTATATTATTGCCCTATACGTGGGTGAATCGGCACTAAGCGGGACCAGCCGGGACCCGACGGGACCGGGAGGACGAACGTCGATTCACGACTGCACTTCGATGAGAGGAAGGAGCGGCGGCGATGAGAGGCTCGGTCTTCAAGACGCGCACGGGCTATCGGTTCGCCATCCGCGTCGACGTGACGCCGTACGAGTACGTCGACCGAAACGGTCAGCGCGTGACGGCCGATCAGCGTCAGCTAAAGCGGGCCGGGTTCGAGCGAAGCAAGGACGCCAAGGCCGCGCTGGATCACGTCAACCAGTTGATCGCGCTCGGCGCCGACGACGACCGTCTGCGCCGGAAGATCGGCGACATGGTCTGCGCGGCACGCTACGGCCGACCGTTGCCATCTGTCGACGAGGTGCGCCGTCGACTCGGCGCGCATCGCGATCCCGACGCCCGGACATATTCGGTCGGCGAGTGGTTGGACGTTTGGCTCGCCCAGTGCGAGCACCTGCAGCCGTCCACGTACGGCGACCACACGACGATCGTTCGCCTCTACCTCAAGCCCCATCTGGGTGACGTCATGCTCGACAGGCTGGACGACCGTCACCTCGGCGAGTTGTTCGCGTGGATCAACGCACGCAATGACGTGGTACGACAGGCCCGTGACAACGGCGACCCCGTGCCGTCCAACCCGCTGGACGACCGTAAGACCATTCGGCAGGTTGGCGCCGCCATGCAGAGGAAGATTCTTAAGACCCTGTGCGTCGCGCTCAACGCCGCTAAGAAGCGCCGACTGATCGACTACAACCCGGCGACTGAGTACAAGCTGCCACGCGTCAGGTCGGCCAGAGCA
This sequence comes from Jiangellaceae bacterium, assembly GCA_035697245.1. Classification (GTDB taxonomy): domain Bacteria; phylum Actinomycetota; class Actinomycetes; order Jiangellales; family Jiangellaceae; genus JACVRX01. Next base: position 41,605 of record DASSDH010000013.1, on the reverse strand, counting down.
CCTAGGCCAAGGGTGTGGTGGTCGTCCGACCAGGTGCGTCGGTTCCTCGACGCGACCCGCGACGATCGACTGCACGCGCTGTGGCGGGTCGCGCTGCTCCGTGGGCTGCGTCGCGGCGAGCTGCTCGCGCTGCGCTGGTCCGACGTCGACCTCGACCATGGGATGTTGTTCGTTCGCAGCGGTAAGACGGAGTCCTCCAAGCGAACCGTATCCCTGGACGCGGGCACCGTCGCCGTGCTGCGCGAGCACGGGCTTCGACAGAAGAAGGAACGGCTCGCGACCGTCGGCGCGTACCAGGAGAACAACCTCGTGTTCGCCCAGGAGGACGGCAGCCCGATTCCCGAGCACCGGATAACGTTCGGCTTCCAGAAGCTGGCCCGCCGGCACGGGCTGCCGAGGATGCGGTTCCACGACGCCCGTCACACGGCGGCGTCGATCGCGCTGGAGTCGGGCATCGACATCAAGATCGTCAGCGACCAGCTCGGCCACTCGACGACGAGACTCACCCATGATCTTTATTCGCATGTGGTCCGCCGACTGCACGACGAGGCGGCCGAGACGGTCGCGGCGTTGGTCGACGGTGCCTAAGTTTCGCTTCTTTCGCAGTTTCCGCAGCCGGGTGCTATGAGCACCGCTGGAACTGCACGAACGCGGGTCGTCGCGGAAATCGTTCAGCAAATGGTCAGCAATTGGCCATGACGTCCCGCGCGTAGCGTCGTCGTCGCAGGTCAGAGAGCTGACGCCCGATCACGTTATGGTTCTGGCGTGGAGGAGATCGACCGGCAGATCGTCGGCCTGCTGGCCCGGGACGGCCGGCTGAGCTTCACCGACCTGGCCAAGGCGACCGGTTTGTCGACCTCTGCCGTGCATCAGCGGGTCCGCCGCTTGGAGGAGCGCGGGGTGATCCGCGGATACTCGGCCGTCCTCGACTACGGGGCAGTCGGTCTGCCGCTGACGGCCTTCATCTCCATCACGCCGATCGACCCCAGCCAGCCGGACGACGCACCCGAGCGGCTGGCCGAAATCACGGAGATCGAGGCGTGTCACTCGGTCGCAGGCAACGAGAGCCACATCCTCAAGGTGCGCGTCGCCAGTCCGGGCGACCTGGAGGACCTGCTAGGCCGGATCCGGTCGGCGGCGAACGTGTCGACGCGGACCACTGTCGTGCTCTCTACGCCATTCGAGGCGCGCCCCACCGCCAACAGCGAGTCTGTCTGGGCTGACGCTCGTGACGCCTGAGGAGGTATGGGCCGGCATCGCCGAGACCGAACTGGCCCGCCGGCCAGACGTCACCGCTGGCACCGGCTTCGGAAAGTCTCGAGGCTTGCGCGTCTCAGGCAAGATCTTCGCGATGTTCATCCAGGACGAGCTGGTGGTGAAGCTCCCCAAGATCCGGGTCGATGAACTCGTCGCGACTCGAGGTGCTCGAAACTTCGATCCGGGCCACGGTCGGCTGATGAAGGAGTGGGCGGTCATGCCGGAGGCAGCGGCGGGGGAGTGGTCCGCTTTGGTGGGCGAGGCGCGCAGCTACGTCGACCCCGACGGGCGGAGCCGGCATCACCCGAACCAGCTCGGTCCGCACGCCCGCGACGCTCAGCCGCCGAACGCCGACTCGCCAGTGAGTGCCTGACCGACGACGAGCTGATGTACCTCGGACGTGCCCTCATAGGTGAGCACGGACTCGAGGTTGTTGGCGTGCCGGAGCACTGGGTACTCCAGCGTGATCCCGCTCGCGCCGAGGATCGTCCTACAGGTTCGGGCGATCTCCAGCGCCTCACGGACGTTGTTGAGCTTGCCGAGGCTCACCTGCTCGGGCCGGAGCCTGCCGTCGTCTTTGAGACGGCCTAGGTGTAGGGCGAGCAGGAATCCTTTCTGCAGCTCAAGCGCCATGTCGGCGAGCTTTGCCTGGGTCAGCTGGAAGGAGGCCAGCGGCCGCTCGAACACCTCCCGGTCGATCGAGTACGACACCGCCGTCTCAAGACAGTCCCGAGCGGCGCCGAGCGCGCCGAAGACGATGCCGTACCGCGCTTCGTTCAGGCACGACAACGGTCCGCGCAAGCTGGAGACCTCGGGAAGCACGGCGTCTGCCGGCAGCCGCACGCCTTGGAGCACCAGCTCACTCGTCACGGAGGCCCGCAAGGACAGCTTCTTGCCGATCTTTGGAGCCGAGAAGCCAGGGGTGTCTGTCGGCACCAAGAAGCCGAGGATCTCATCGTCCGCCCGGGCCCACACGACGGCTATATCGGCGACCGATCCATTGGTGATCCACATCTTGGTGCCGTCGAGCACCCAGTCAGCGCCGTCACGGCGCGCGCGGGTCCGCATCCCCGCGGGGTTGGACCCGAAGTCCGGCTCGGTGAGCCCGAAGCAGCCGACGATCTCACCGGCCGCCATGCCGGGAAGCCAGCGCTGCTTCTGCTCTTCAGAGCCGAACTTCCAGATCGCGAACATGGCCAGCGAGCCCTGGACGGAGACCAGGCTGCGCACCCCAGAGTCGGCGGCCTCGAGCTCCATGCAGGCCAGTCCGTACGACACGGCGTTGGCCCCGGCGCAGCCGTAGCCGCTCAGATGCATGCCCAGCAGTCCGAGCTTTCCGGCGTCGACTGCAAGCGACAACGGGATCTCGCCCGCTTCGTACCAGTCGGCGACGTACGGGCGCACTTTCTCGGCGGCGAAACGCCGCACGGTTTCCTGGATCGCCTTCTCTTCGTCGCTGAGAAGGTGATCAACGCCGAGCAGCTCGAGCGCTCCGGTCGCGGTCATTCGGTATCTCCTTCGGCGAGCCGGAGCGCCGCGGTCTCGATGTCGTCCTCTGTCATCAGCACGTGCGCCGCCGCCGGCCCCAGTGGAATGAAGCTGTCCTCGCTGGTGACCCTGCTCATCGTCCCAGTGAACCCGCCGTCGACCAGCGCGGCCAATACACCTTCGGCGACGCCCGCGCTGCGCCGGGTCTCGTCCGCGACCAACACCCGGCCGGTCGCCGACGCCTCGCGCAGCAGATCCTCGACAGGGAGCGGAGCGAGCCAGCGCAGATCCAGCACCCGAGCGCGGATGCCGTGACGCTCCAAGCGCCGAGCGACACGAAGGCTCATCCGCAGTCCGTTCGCGAAGCTGACGACCGTGAGGTCACGGCCATCGCCATAGGTGCGACCCTGACCAATCGGGACGTGCTCGGTCTCCCACAGCTCAGGCGGCACGTACGGGTCCAGCCAGCCGGCATCGTCGGGGTCGTGCAGGTCGCGGGTGTGGTACAGCGCAATCGGCTCCAGGAACACGCTGACAGTGCCATCGACGGCGGCAGCGGCCAAGCAGGTGCGGAGCATCGCCGCAGCGTCCCCACCCCGGGCCGGGCAGGCGACGACCAGGCCTGGAACATCTCGCAGCACCGCGAGCGCATTGTCGTTGTGGAAATGCCCGCCGAAGCCCTTCTGGTACCCCAGGCCAGCGACCCGGACGACCATCGGATTTCGGTAGGCGCCCTGGGAGAAGAAGGGCAGCGTCGCCGCCTCGCCGCGGAGTTGGTCCTCGGCGTTGTGAAGATACGCCAGGTACTGGATCTCTGGCACTGGCAGCAGGCCGGCGAGCCCGCCACCGAGGGCCAGGCCCAGGATCGCCTGCTCGTCCAACAGCGTGTCGAACACCCGCGCGGCGCCGAATCGGCGGGCCAGCCCACGAGTCGCGCCGTACACGCCGCCCTTACGGCCGACGTCCTCGCCGAATACCACGACTCGGCGATCGCCCGCCATTGCGTCGGCCAACGCTTCGGTGACGGATGCGGCAAGGGTGAGGTGGCCGCGATTTCGAGACGCCTCTGCCGGTAGGACCTCCGTTGTCTCGAGATCGCTGACGGAGGCCAGTTGCGGCTTGCTTACGGCGGCGAGCTCGCGTACGGCCGCGAGCACTGCCTCGGGCCGGCGGCGGGCGAGCGGGCCCATCACCTCGGCAGTAGACGCTAGCCGTCGTGAGTCGGCGAGCTCGGCGACGGTGTCCGCGACCAGCCGCGCCGCGGAGTCGTACCGATCCAGCAGCTCGTGCGGCGTCGCGGCTGCGGCGGACACCAGGGCCGTGGCGGTGCCGAGCAACGGATCGCGGCCGTATTCGGCGGCGAGCTCCGTCGGTGAGCGGTAGCTGATCTCGGCGTCACTGCCGGCGTGCCCCAGGAAGCGCACCGTCCGCAGGTGCAGGAAGACTGGCCGTCGTGCCGAGCGCACGATCTCGGCGGCTGTGAGCGCCGCATCGTAGGTCGCAGCAACATCGAACCCGTCGGCCGAGAAGTAGGTAAGACCTGGTCGAGAGCCGTACGCCGACTCGACCCAGCCAGCCGGCGTGCGGACCGAGATTCCCAGGCCGTTGTCCTCGCAGACGAACAGGATCGGCACCGGCAGCCGCTGGTAGGCGGTGTTGAGTGCGGTGTTGATCGCGCCGGTCGCAGTGGAGTGATTGGCCGACGCGTCGCCAAACGAGCACACGACGACTGCATCCTCTGGCCACGGCGTCGAGACCCCGAGCTTCGTCGCCCGGTGCAGGGCGACAGCAAGCCCGACGGCACGCGGCAGGTGCGACGCGATCGTCGAGGTCTGTGGAATCACCGACAACGCAGCGTTGCCAAAGACCTTGTGCCGGCCACCGGCGATCGGTTCGTCGGCAGCACAGAGCAGGCCCTGCAGCACGTCGCGGACCGGTGTCGACCCGGCTACTTGCGACGCCCTGGCCTGGTAGAAACCCCCTGACCGGTAGTGCAGCAGCGCCGGATCCGTTGGTCGAAGTGCGGCGGCGACGGCCGCATTGCTCTCATGGCCGGCCGATCCGATGGTGTAGAAGCCTGTGCCCTCGGCTTGCAAGGTGCGGGCGGCGAAATCGAGATGGCGGCTGGCGGCCTGCGCGTCGAACAGCTTCAGCGTCGCGCCAACGGAGAGCGCACTGCCCGGGCGAATGCCCGCTGTTGCGGCAGTACCGGAGCGCTTGGTCGGCCGCAGCCCCGCGACGGCCGACCGAAGTGCCTCGTCGAGTGCGTTGCTCACTCCGGCAGCCGGAACTGCGATTCCGGCTCCAACTCGACAACGTCCATTTGCGCCTTCTGCAGCCGGCCCGAGTAATCCCAGTTCATCGCCTGCCAGCGGGTGAACTGGTCGAGCACCCATATACCGGACTGCCGGGATCCGTTGCCGGACTTGCCATTGCCACCGAAGGGCAGATGTGCCTCCGCGCCGGAGGTCGAATTGTTCACGCTGACCATTCCCGCGGAAATGCCGCGCCGGAACGCGTACGCCTCGGCCGGGTCGTTGGTGTAGATGGACGAGGACAGGCCGTATCCCGGTGCGTTGGCGAGCGTGATCGCCTCGTCGAGACTGCGGTACGTGGTGACGCCGACGATCGGACCGAACGTCTCCTCGTCGAAGATCACGTCGCCTGGCCGCACACCGTCGACGATGACCGGGTGGTAGAACAGGCCGGCATCCGGATCGCCGGCGAAGCCCGGACGTGGATTTTCAGCTGTGATCCGGCCGGTCGCGCCGTAAACCGTGTGGTGCGGCTGGATCCAGCCGAGGCACTCCTCGAACCGGGACGCGAATTTCTCGTCGAGGAGCGGGCCCATCAGGACCTCGCCCGACGGGTCGCCCACCGCCCCGGCGTCGACGGCCTTGGTGAACCGCGCAACGAACTCGTCGTGCAGCGACTCGTGCACGATGACCGTGCCCAGCGACGTGCAGCGCTGGCCGGCCGTTCCGAAGCCGGAGAACAGCGCGCCTTCCACGGCAAGGTCCAGGTCCGCGCTGGGCGTGATGACCAACGGGTTCTTACCGCCGAGCTCGAGGCAGGCGGTTTGCAGGGAGCGGCCGGTCAGTTCGCCGATCTTCCGTCCGACCGCGGACGACCCGGTAAAACCGACCTTGTCGACGTCGCCCGCCTGCAGGGCCGCTTCCAGGCCGGCGTAGGTTTGCTCCCCGTCGGCGTGCACGACGTTGAAGACACCGGCCGGCAGCCCGCCGCCGCGGACGAAGATCTCGTGAAACGCAGAAGCCGCCGCTGCTGAGTATTCCGCCGGTTTCCAGACCACGGTGTTGCCGCAGAGCAACGCAGGGACGATGTACCAGGCCGGCACGGCGACCGGGAAGTTTCCGGCTGTGATCACCGCAACTGTGCCGACCGGGTTGCGAAACGTGAACAGCTGCTTGTCGGGCATCTCGCTCGGCACGGTCTGGCCGTACAAGCGGCGGCCTTCGCCGAGGAAGAAGTCGCAGGTGTCCACGATCTCCCGCACCTCGCCCAAGGCCTCGGCGTAAGGCTTGCCGATCTCGCGAGCGACCAGGCGCGCGAGCGTCTCAGCGTTGTCCTCCACAGCGCGCCCGATGTGTGCGATCGCCCGCCCTCGTACCGGCGGCGGAATGTCCGCCCAAGCCCGTTGGGCCCGCTTTGCGCTCGCTGCCGCCGCGGCGAACGTCGATGCGTCGGCCAGAACGACCTCCGCCACGACCTCGTCGAGCTGCGCCGGGTTCGTGCTAGAGATCGTCCGCCCGTCCACAACACGTTTCCCGTCGATGACCGACGTGACGGATCTGCTCATCGGCCGGCCTCCACACCGTCGAGCACCCGGCCCAGGGCAGCGGCCGCCTGCTCGAGCTCGTCGACGGTGACAGACAGGGCCGGCCGGAATCGAACCGACCGCTCACCGCTGCCGAGGGTGAGCACATGCTCGTCTTCCCGCAGCCGCCGGAGAACCACGTTCCGGGTCTCGCTGTCGGGCACGTCGACGGCAACGAGCAGCCCGCGGCCGCGTACGTTGCTCAGCAATGCTGGATGGGCAGCCTCGACCTTGCCGAGGGCCGCGAGTAGCGCCTCGCCCTTCGGCCCGGCCGCCTCGATCAGCCCCTCGCGCTCCACGATCTCCAGGATGCGCCTCGACCGAACCATGTCGGTGAGCCCGCCGCCCCACGTCGAGTTGATCCGCCCGGAGACGGCGAAGACGTTGTCGGCGACCTCGTCGACCCGGCCGCCGGCCATGATGCCGCCGAGCTGCACCTTCTTGGAGAACGCCACGATGTCGGGGGAGAGCCCGAGCTGCTGATACGCCCACGCCGTTCCGGTGGTGCCGGCGCCGGTCTGCACCTCGTCCAGGATTAGCAGAGCGTCGTTCTGGTGTACCAGATCCTGCATCGCCTGCAGGAACTCCGCCCGCATGTGATTGTCGCCGCCCTCACCTTGGATCGGCTCGGCGATGAATGCGGCTATGTCGTGCGGGTAGCGGGCGAACGCCTCTCGGGCCTGATCCAGCGCGTGCTCCTCAGCGGTCTGCATCTGGTCGACGTCGATCGGGAAGTGGATCGCCGGGACGTCGATCCGCGGCCAGTCGAACTTCGGGTAGCGGTCGGTCTTCACTGGCTCGGTGTTGGTGAGCGACATCGTGTATCCACTGCGGCCGTGGAACGCCCGGGTCAGGTGGAGAACTCTGGTGCCCAGGTCGGGGGAGCGGCCGTGAGCCTCGTTGTGCCGGCTCTTCCAGTCGAAGGCGACCTTCAAGGCATTCTCGACCGCCATGGCGCCGCCCTCGACGAAGAACATGTGCGGAAGCCGCGGATCGCCAAGAACCCGAGAGAATGTCTCGACGAACTCGGCCAGGTGGGTGCTGTAGATGTCGGAGTTCGCGGGTTTGTTCGCCGAGACGTCGGCGAGGAGTGCCATGAAGTCCGGGTCGTCGACGATTCCCGGGTGGTTGCAGCCGAGCGGTGCGGAGGCGAAAAACGTGTACATGTCCAGGTACCGCTGCCCATCGCGCGCATCGACGATGGTGGAGCCCTGGCTGGCCCAGGTATCGAGGACGAGTTTGAAGCCGTCGGTGAGCAGGTGCCGGGCCAGCACATTGTGGACGTCGGCCGGGGTTACCGGGGTGGGCGCCGAGGCGGTTCCCTTGCGCGTGCGGTCAGCTGTGATCGAGGGCATGTCGCCGCCTCTCCGTGTCGTCGGGTCCCACAGGCGAAGCCCGGGGCACAGGTAGGAGCTTTTCCGGCATCGAGCTTACCTGGCCGGAACTCTTCCGCGGTGCTCCGACGATGACGGCAAGTCTGCCTGCGGTGCTGACAAAGCCCCTCTACGCGCCCGCCGTTTCGACTCGGGTGAGAACAGTCGTGGCTCCGGACCCGCAAGACTGTGGCGATGCCCGAGTCCGTGCTGTTGCACGACGGAGTCGTCTACAGCCCGACGGATCCGTTCGCCACCGCGATGCTTGTCGTGGGCGACCGAGTCGTCTGGGTGGGTGGTGAAGGTGCGGCACTCACCCACATGGACTCAGCCGACCGGGTGGTCGCCCTCGGCGGCGCGTTGGTGACACCGGCGTTCGTCGATGCCCATGTGCATGTGCTCGAGTCCGGTCTGGCCGACGAAAGCGTCGACCTGACCGGATGCACGTCAGTGGTCGAGTGCCTCGGCCGGGTGGCAAAGCGCGCTCGGTCCAAACCCGGTGAGCCGATTTTCGGCCACGGGTGGGACGAACGCGGCTGGCCCGAAGCGCGCCCGCCGACCATGGCCGAACTTGACCGCGCGGCTGGCCCTGTCGTGGCCTATCTCGCCAGAGTGGACATGCATTCGGCCGTCGTGTCCACCGGTCTGGTCGCCGCCGTGCCGACGATCGTCGAGGCACCCGGTTACACCGACGGGCTGGTACGACGAGAAGCGAATCATCTCGCCCGGCGCGCCACTCGGGACACCATCACACCCGATCGGCGCCGGGCGCTTCACCAGGCAACCCTGCGCCGGGCGGCGGAATTGGGAATCGGAGCGGTTCACGAGATCGCCGCCCCGCATATCGCCGGGTCCGACGACCTGCGCGATGTGCTCGCGCTTGGCCACACGTCGGATGGGCCGGCCGTCGTCGGCTACTGGGGAGCGATGGGAGCCGGGGTGGCGCTCGCGGGCGAGCTGGATTGCGTCGGGGCTGCTGGCGATCTCAACATCGACGGCAGTCTCGGTTCACGTACGGCGCGGCTCTCGACGCCTTATGCCGACGCGCCCGGCGAACGGGGATATCTGTACGTCGACCTCGACCAGTCGACCGAGCACATCGTCGCGTGCACGCAGGCCGGACTCCAGGCCGGCTTCCACTGCATCGGTGACGAGGCTGTCGGTCTGGCCGTGGCCGCGCTGACGCGGGCAGCCGAGCGCTGCGGGCGAGACGCGGTGATCGCGGCCAGGCATCGCCTGGAGCACGTCGAGATGATCACGCCGGAGCTGGTCGGCGAAATGGCACGGCTTGGTGTCGTGGCGTGCGTGCAGCCGCGCTTCGACGAGTATTGGGGCGGGGAAGACGGGATGTACGCGGCCCGCCTGGGTGCCGAGCGGGCGAGGACCATGAACCCGTTCGCAGCTATGGCCAGGGCTGGTGTGGTCCTGGCGTTGGGCTCGGACTCGCCGGTCACGCCGTTGGGGGGCTGGGAGATGGTCCGTGCGGCGGCCTACCACCGCACCCCAGAGCACAGCCTCAGTGTGCGAGGAGCCTTCGCCGCCGGGACCCGTGGCGGGTGGCGGGCTGCACGTGTCGACGATGCTGGAGCCCTGGCCCCGAGCATGATGGCGACCTACGCGGTCTGGGATGTGCCCGGGGAGCTCGTGGTCACGGCGCCGGACGAGCGGGTGGCCGCGTGGTCCACCGACCCACGCTCCGGTGTGCCGGGGCTTCCTGAACTCAGCGCGGACGCCGCATTGCCCGTCTGCCTGCAGACGGTGGTTCGTGGGCGGACGGTATTCGAGCGCGATTCCTGAACTCGGCCGCCCCCGGGGAGCGGGCCTGACGGTTCAGCCGAACCGGAACCGGGGTACTGCCTCAGGACAAGGGAGGAAAGGAGGCCGACATCAGCCTGGGTGGCTGGATGATGGTGCTGGTATTGCTCGTCGCGCTTTGCACGCTCGCATTCTTGATGTTCTCGCGGCACGCCGTGCGCGCGCTGTTCGTCGGTGAACACCTGCCACTCCGCGATGCCCTGGATGGAAGTTGCCCGACACTCCGCTCCGGGTCAACAACTGAAACCCTGTCGAACTCAGCTTCGGCGGCATTCGGCTGACCTGCAGGGCGTGGCCGTGTCCGCACCGGTTCGGAGAACTCGGGCAGCCCGGTCCCCGGGCACGGCCACGGCGCTCAGCACGTTGTACGGTCACAAGGACGACGCCGTTCCGTTTGGCGTTTCCGCACCCGTGTCTGGAGAGTCCGCTGCCAGTGACGCCTCTTGCTCGGGCCGCCGCGGCTGTGGCAACCGGGGCGGTGCTCGTCCTCGCCTTTCCGCCCTACGATCTCTGGTTTGTCGCGGTCATCGTTCCTGCTGCCTTCGCGCTGCTTGTCCGTGACCAGCCGGTCCGTCGATCCGCGCTGCTCGGACTCCTGGTCGGGTTGGGCTTCTTCGTACCGTTCCTGCCATGGACCGGCACGGAGGTCGGCCCGGTGCCCTGGCTGCTGCTTGCCCTCCTTCAGGCGCTGTTCTTCCTCCCACTCGGAGTCGTCCTGACGCTTGTCCAGCGGCTGCCCGGCTGGCCGGTCTGGACCGCCGCCGCCTGGGTGGCCGAGGAAGCGCTGCGCGGACGGGTGCCCTACGGCGGATTCACCTGGGGAAAGCTCGCCTTCTCCCAGGTCGAGGGGCCACTGCTCGGATTGGCCGCTCTTGGCGGTGCCCCGCTGGTCACCTTCGCCGCCGCCCTCGCCGGCGGGCTGCTGGCCTGGGCCGTGCTGCCCGGTCGGGCGATCGGGCAACGGCTTGTCGTGCTCGGTGCCATGGCTCTCGTCGTCGTGGTCGGCACTGTGGTCCCGGCCGCTGCGACCAGCGACACGACAACGACCGTCGCTGTGGTCCAGGGCAACGTGCCAGAACTCAACTTCGACTACAACGACCAGCGCAGGGTGATCACCCGGAACAACGCCGGTGTGACCAACCGACTGGCCGAGCAGGTGCAGGCGGGTTCAGTCGAGCAGCCGGACCTCATCGTCTGGCCGGAAAACTCCTCGGACATCAACCCGTATGCCGACGCGCGGACCAGCGCTGACATCTCCGCCGCCGTTGACGCTGTGGACGCGCCCACTCTCGTTGGTGCGCTCGTGCCGACCGCTGACGAGGTGAATGTCCAGAACACCTCGATCGTGTGGTTGCCCGACGACGGACCGGACGCGGCGTATGTCAAGCGACACCCCATGCCGTTCGGTGAGTACATCCCCTTCCGCCGGCTTGCCCGGCTCATCACCGCGGAGGTCGACGAGCAGCCACGAGACTTCGTTGCCGGGCAGGCGGTCGGCGTCCTGCCGATGGGAGCCACCCAGGTCGGAGTGGTCATCTGCTTCGAGGTCGCCTTCGACAACCTGGTACGCGACGTCGTTCGCGGCGGCGGCGAGATAGTGGCCGTCCAGACCAACAACGCGACATTCGGCTTCGCGCCTATGACCGAGCAACAGCTCGCGATGTCCCGGTTCCGGGCGGTGGAACACGGGCGGACGGTGCTGGTCTCGGCCCTCGCCGGCGTCAGTGCGATCGTCGAGCCCGACGGAGCCGTCGTCGACCGCGCCGAGCTCGACACCCAGGACGTCCTGGTGGCCGACGTTCCCGTCGCGACGCAGCACACGGTGGCGACGTCTATCGGCGAGTGGCCTGAGTGGATCCTGGTTGTCGCGACGTTGACTGCGATCATTGCGGCCGTAGCGCCGCCCCGCCGCCGTTCGCCGGTCGCAAAGGGAGCCAGTCAGCTGTCTACCGAGACCGTGGCGGCGCCGTGATGGTCGACGACACTTCAGGAAGGCTGCTGGTCGTCATGCCCACCTACAACGAGGCGGCCACTGTCCGGAAGGTCGTCGAGCGGGTGCGAGCAGCCGTCCCAGTAGCCGACGTGCTGATCGTGGACGACTCCTCGCCCGACGGAACAGGCGAGATCGCTGACAGCCTGGCCCAACTGGACTCCCACGTCCACACCCTGCATCGGGCCCGCAAGGAAGGCCTCGGCAAGGCTTATGTCGCTGGGTTCCGATGGGGGCTCGAGCGTGACTTCGACACGCTCGTGGAGATGGATGCCGACGGGTCGCACCAGCCCGAGGAACTGCCGAACCTGCTGGCAGCGTTGCGCGATGCGGACGTGGTGCTCGGTTCCCGGTACGTGGCCGGCGGACGGGTCGTCGACTGGCCGTGGCGCCGGAAGCTGTTGTCGAGGGGCGGGAACCGCTACTCCCGGATTGCGCTCGGTGTGCCGCTCCGCGACACCACCGGCGGATATCGGGCCTATCGCGCCAGCGCACTGCGCCGGCTCGAGTTGGCCACCGTCGCATCGGCTGGGTACTGCTTTCAGGTGGATCTCGCTTGGCGAGCAGTCCGCTCTGGCCTGCGAGTGGCCGAGGTGCCCATCACCTTCGTCGAGCGGACCGAGGGCGCGTCGAAAATGAGCGGGGCCATCGTGCGGGAGGCCCTGTGGCAGGTCACCCGGTGGGGGGTTGCGTATCGCGTAGGCCAACTGCGTGAGCTGAGGTCCTCACGATGAGACTGGCCGTTGCGGTGCGCCTGGCATTTGTGCTGTACGCGGCGGTCGAGGTCGCCCTTTTCGTGCTGGTCGGCCAGTGGTTGGGTGGAGGGGCACTGTTCCTCTGGATACTGGCGACCGCGGCGGTCGGTGTCGTATTGATCCGCCGAGAGGGGATGCGGGCTGTCGAAACCATGCGGGTTGCCATGCGCGAGCGGCGGGCGCCGGAGCCGTCGGTTCCCGACCGGGGGTTTGTCGCCGTGGGCGCACTCCTGCTGATTCTGCCCGGCATCCTCACCGACGTCGCCGGTCTGATCATGGTGACCCCGGCGAGCCGGCCGATCGCGCGGTGGTTGCTGGCCGGACTGGGAGCTGGCCTGGTCAGTCGGGCTGGCGAAGTCACCGGCGGTCCACTCACCGGGCCGGTGCCCAAACCGACAGAAGGCCCGATCATCCGAGGTGAGGTTCTCGACTCCAGGGACGATCCGGCGCACTGACACGGACACATGCTGGCCTGACCGCCAGGTGGCTCCGGCCAGGCCTCAGGCGGTCTTCTTCCGCCCGCGTGCACCGGTGGCCAGATGTGCCCCGCCGGGAAGCAGACCGGCGCGAAGAAGCTCGAGTCGCTCGTCGAGCAGGATCTCGAGATCTTCGACCGACCGCCGCTCCAGCAGCATGTCCCAGTGGGTACGCGGCGGCTTGAGGGGCTTCTCGGCTGGACGATCGGTCTCGACCCGGAGTGCTTGGGCCCCGCAACGGGGGCAGTCCCACAGCGCCGGCACCTCTGCCTCGACCGAGAACGTCATCTCGAAGCGGTGCCCGTGCGCACAGTCGTAGATGACCGCTTGGCGGTCGGCGAACTCGACGCCGCGCTCGTCCTCGTAGCTGGTCGCGCCCAGGCGGGAGCCCCGAAGGGTGGAACGCTCAGCCATGATGTCAACCCTTCTGGGATGTCGTCCCCGGGTACGGTCGATCGGTCTCGAGTCCTGGCACCGCCGGTCTGACGATGGCCGGAACGTCACCCCCATAACGTCGGAGGCGGCGCGGTTGTTCCGTGCTTCGTGCTCCGCGCAGGTGACCGTCGACGTGACGTCGCTCACGTCCTCAGCACGGCCGGAACCTCGTTGCCGGCCTTCTCGATCCCGCGCTGCACGTCCACCCGGGACAACAGGACGAAGCCCACGACGAAGAACATGATGAGCACGAGGATCGCGTTGCGGTAGGAACCCGTGAGCTGGAATACCAGACCGAACGCCAGGGTGCCGAACCAGCTCGTGCCCCGTTCTGCGGCCTGGTAGAGGCTGAAGTACTCGCCCTCCTTGCCACGTGGGATGAGCAGGCTGAACAGCGAACGGGACAGCGCCTGGCTGCCGCCGAGCACGATGCCGATGGCGCACGCGAGGACCAGGAACGGCACCACCTGTCGCACCGGCAGGAAGAACGCGGCGCTGACCACCAGGGTCCACAGGATCAACGCGGCCAGGATGGTTCGCTTGCTCCCGGCGCGGCCGGCCACTCGGCCGAGCAGCAGCGCACCTGCGAAGGCGACGAACTGCACCAACAAGATCGCGGCGATGAGGGTGCTTTCAGCGAGGCCCAGCTGGCGGCTTCCGTAGATCGACGCGGCGTAGATCACCGTCTGGATGCCGTCGTTGTAGAACAAGTAGGCGATGAGGAAGAGCAGGGTCTGGGGATACGACCGCGCATGCCTGAGCGTCTGGCGGAGCTGCCCGAACGCGGCGCCGAGCAGTCTTTGCTGCGGCCCGGTCACCACGGCGGCGACAGGCGGCCGGTCCCGCAAGCCCCGGAAGGGCACCAGCGTCCACAACCCCCACCAGATGCCGGCAGCGAGCAGACTGACCCGCACGGCGTCGGCTCTGGACAGTCCGAACGGCAATACGGTGACCAGGACCAGGTTGGCCGCGAGCAACAGCCCGCCGCCGAGGTAGCCGAGGGCCCAGCCTCTGCTGGACACCTGGTCCCGCTCGGATTCGGCGGCGATCTCGCACAAGATCGCGTCGTTGACGACCAGGGATGCGCCGAGGAACAGCGAAGCGGCGAACATCAGCACTATGCCGAGAACCCAGTTCGAGCCGGCGACGAGAAACATCGACGCTGCGCTCGCAGCACCGGCCCAGGCGAACCCGGCCAACATGTGCCGCTTGCGAGACGTGCGATCGGCGATAGCTCCGACGATCGGTAGCAGCCCTGCCGACAAGAGCGTGGCAAAGGTGACCGCGTACGGCGCGACCGAGCCGGCAGCAACCGGAATCCCGAGCACGTCGAGCGTGCCGCGACACGGTTCCTCCGGTGTTCCTGGCTGCCCGCAGGCGGCCGTCTCGGCGATCGCGGTCAGATACGGACCGAACAGGACCGCGCCCGTGGTAGTGACGAAGCCTGAGTTCGCCCAATCGTAGAAGTACCATGCCCGGTGCTCCGCCGCCCGGCGTCCGGCGTCGGCAAGCGGCCCAGGCGGTACCAGAGGCCGGGCCACAATGCTCCTCGAGTTCTCGCAGGGCGGCGATTGCCGGGACGTTATCCGTACACTCGCCGTGCGGGAAGCGCCGACGGTCGTTCGCCCGCATCGTCGGCTGGCAGCGGCCCGCGAGGTGTGCGTGACGGTTCGGGAGATCCGCCGATACGGAGATCCGGTGTTGCTGACGGCCGCGAGCGAGATCAGCGAGTTCGGCTCCGCGACGCACGCGTTGGCGCGTGACCTCCTCGACACGGTCCAGGCTCCAGGCCGGGCCGGCGTTGCGGCACCGCAGATCGGGGTGGCTCTGCGCGCGTTTGCCTACAACGTCCACGAGCGGTCGGGCGTGCTGTTGAACCCGGTGCTGGTCGCGACCGAGGGGGAGCAGTACGGCGACGAGGGTTGCCTGTCCGTGCCGGAGCTGTGGTTCCCGACGCGGCGCTCCTGGTACGCCGCGGTGGAGGGCTTCGACCAGGACGGCAACCACATTCGTGTGGAAGGCGAGGAGTTGATGGCGCGCTGTCTCGAGCACGAGGTCGACCACCTCGATGGCATCGTCTACCTGCGCCGGCTCGACCCCGAGACTCGACGCGCAGCGATGCGTGCGGTGCGCGCCAGCGACTGGTTCCAGGCCTGACCAGCTGCTGCTGCGTGGCGGGCTGTCACGCCGCGATGGTCAAGGGTCGCGGGCGCACGCGGCACATGCCCACGGGTGTCACCAGGTAGGTGCCGTGACAGCTGAGCCCGACACCTCGTGATGT
Source organism: Jiangellaceae bacterium (assembly GCA_035697245.1). Classification (GTDB taxonomy): domain Bacteria; phylum Actinomycetota; class Actinomycetes; order Jiangellales; family Jiangellaceae; genus JACVRX01. Next base: position 25,897 of record DASSDH010000013.1, on the reverse strand, counting down.
CACGGCGAACGCGTCGTGCCAGGCGAGGTCGCCGCCGTAAACCCGGCACTCGCCGACCCGGGACACCGCAAGCAACCCACCGGCGTGGCCGCTGGCGGCGACGATTTCCAGGAGTTGACCGAGCGCGCGAACGCGGGAGTATTGCGGAGGATCGACCGGAACCTCGTCGATGGCCACGATGGTTCCGGGGTGGCCGTGATCGTCGGTACAGGCCACAAGAAGCGAACCGGGCCGCAGTTCACCGACGGCGACCGCTGTGGTCAAGAACCGGAACGCATCCGGCTCGCTGGCGAGGGAGGTGATGGTGTCCATGCCGGCCGATGCTGCTCCCGGCCAGCTGTGGACTGCCGAAGCGATCCACAGCCGGCCTGTGGTAATGCGCCGTGCCACAGTTCTCTCGGCTCTGGCCCGGCGGCTGGTGGCGTTGCAACCCCGACGGCGGCTTCGGGTGGCGATCGACGGTGTCGACGGCGCCGGCAAGTCGGTGCTCGCGGACGAACTGGCGACTCGCCTCATGGCCGCCGGCCGCCCGGCGGTGCGCGCGTCCGTCGACAGCTTCCATCGTCCCCAGGCCGACCGGTACCGGCTCGGGCGGACCTCGCCGGAGGGCTTCTACCGTGACTCGTACGACTATCAGCGGCTCACGGAGTTCGTGCTTGTGCCGTTTGCACCCGGTGGTTCAGGCCGGTTCGCGTGGCCGGCTTCGACCACAAGACCGACACCCCGGTCTCGCCCCCGAAGCAACACGCAGCCCGGCGAGCAGTGTTGATTCTCGACGGGATCTTTCTGCACCGCCCCGAGCTTCGGGCGAGCTGGGACTTCTCGATCTTTCTGCACGTCGGGTTCGACGTATCCATTGCCCGCTGCGCCCAGCGGGATGGTTCGGACCCCGACCCGGACGCGGCCAGCAACCGGCGCTATGTGGCAGGACAACGCCTCTACCTACTCGAGGCCCGGCCCTGGGAGCACGCAAGTGTGATCATCGACAACACCAACCTGACGGCGCCCGCCATCATCGCTCCCGACGTCGTCAGAAGGACTGCGATCCGACGGCGGACGCCAAGGGTCAGCCGACGGGCTGAGCCTCCAGGCTGTCAGCGGTGAGCTCCTCGTGCTTGATGTCGAGACCGAACACCGCGATCAATGCGCTGACCAGGAGCATGCCCGCTGCGACCCAGAACGCCAGTGACGAGCCCTCGGTCTGTGCCATGACCGGAATCAGGTTGGGGTCGACCTGACCGCTCTGCGCGAGCACAGAGAGCTCCGCGGCTTTGTCGGTGGCGGCCTGCGTGGCGAGGGTGCCGAGCAGGGCCAGACCGAGCGCGCCGCCGATCTGCTGCGTCGTATTGAACACTCCGGCTCCTACGCCGGAGTCTTGGCGCGCGATGCGGCTCACGGCGGTCAAGGTGAGCGCCACGAATGCGAGGCCCATGCCGACCGAGTTCACGATGATCCACGGCAGCAGCCCGGTCAGATAGGTGGACTCTACGGTGAGCTGAGCATTACCCCACATCCCGACGGCCGAGATAGCAGCACCGGCGCCGGCGATCCAGCGCGGGTCGACGCGCGAGGCGAGGGCCGAGGCGACCTGCGCGGCGATGACGATGCCGGCGCTGAACGGCAGGAAGGCGAAACCAGCCTGCAACGGGCCGTATCCGAGGACCTGCTGGACGAAAAGGCTGATGAAGTAGAAGGTGGAGAACAGCGCCGCGCCGATGATGAGCATCGTGACGTAGCTCACGGCCCGAGTGCGATCGGCGAGGATCCGCATCGGCAACAACGGATGCTCGACGCGCGACTCGATGACCAGGAAGGTCACGAGTAGGCCAACGCCGGCGACAAGGAGCGCGATCGTCGTCGGTGATGTCCACTCGTGCGAGGCGGCGTGGGTTAGGCCGTAGACGACCGCGACCAGACCGCTGGTTCCCACCACTGCGCCAAGCAGGTCGAAGCGACCGTGCTGCGGCGCGGACTCGCCCAGGAATCGGGGTGCCAACGCGATGAGCAGGATGCCGATCGGGATGTTGATGAACAGCGTCCACCGCCACGACACTTCGGTGAGCGCACCGCCCAGAATGAGGCCGACCGCGGCACCTGCCCCGGACATTGCGGCGTAGACGGCGAAGGCGCGGTTGCGTGGTGGTCCCGCCGGAAACGTCGTCGTGATCAGCGCCAGGGCGGTTGGCGCGACAATGGCGGCGCCGATTCCCTGCAGGGCCCGGGCCCCGAGCAGCCAGGCCTCGCCCTGGGCCATGCCGCCGAGCAACGACGCCAGCGTGAACAGCCCGATGCCAGCGATGAACATGCGGCGCCGGCCGAGCAAGTCACCCGCGCGGCCGCCGAGCAGGAGTAGCCCGCCAAAGGCGACCACGTAGGCGTTGATAACCCACGGCAGGTTGGCGGAGGAGAAGCCCAGATCGGTCTGGATCGAGGGCAGCGCAATGTTCACCACCGACGCGTCCAGGACGATCATCAGTTGGGCTGCGGTGATGATGGTCAGCGCGATGCCCAGGTGTCGGTGCCCGTGGTCGTTCTCGACGCCGCGCTCGGGCTGGGGTGCCGTGTTCTCCACGGCTGTGCTGTCGTGGGACATCAGGACTCTCTCTTCGATGTCGGGTTCGGGGTTGGTGAGCAAGGACCGGAGAAGTTGGCGGCGGGAAGTAACACCTCGTCGATGACCCGGGCGACGAAGGTGGCGTCGATGGGCTCTCCCATGACCAGGCGCCGGTGCAACACCATCGCGGGCAGGACGGCGAACAGCAACCGAATATCGACCTCGGCACCGATCTCGCCTCGTTCGCGGGCACGCTCCAGTACGCGGGTCACGAGTTCGACCCGCGGGGCCAGAAAGCGCGTGTGAACCGCTGACATGAGTTCGGGATCGTGGTGCATGGCAGACATCAGACCAGCAAAGACCGACAACGGGACCTCGTCGACCAGGCCACCGGTGCAACAGGCCAGGGCCATCAAGTCCCCGCGGAGGGAGCCCGTGTCGACGTCGAGCGGACCGCCGCATGCCTTGGCCCGGTGCACGGCGTCGACGACGAGGTCGGCCTTGCCCTTCCAGCGCCGGTAGAGCGTCGCCTTGCTGGCCCGCGCTTCCGCGGCTACCGCGTCGAGGGTGAGTTTGTCGTAGCCGACGTCGACGAGCAGCCGCACGGTGGCGTCCAGGATCTCGCTCTCACGCTCGCCCTCCACCCGGGGCCTGCTGGTGCCAGCAGTAGTGGCCAAGGGCGGCACCGCAACCTCCTGTTGACGCAGATGAAACGAAACGGTTCCGTTTCATCGCGGAATACGCTATCGCAGGACCGGTGAAGGGGGCTAGCGGGTTGGGAGGTTTTCTGCTCTCAGCAGATCTCGCAGCACGTCCGCACGGTCGGTCATCAGCCCATCGACCCCCAAAGCAAGCATTCGGCGCATCTCGGCCGGGTCGTTGACCGTCCAGACGTGCAGGTGCCGGCCGGCCGCGTGTATTTGATCAACCGTTGCCTGGTTCACCAGCCGGATCCGCCCCACTCGCGACGGCATCTGCAGACAGTCCACCTCTCGCAGCAGCCGAGCGACCAGCGCAGAAAGCCTGAGTGCCGACGCACCACGGAACCGCGTGACCGTCTGCCGCCCGCCCGAGGTGGCCGTGGGGGCGGAGAGCCGGCGCACCACGGCTCGTCGGCGTCGGTCGGAGAACGAGGCGACGCACACCCGGTCATGGGCGCGGGTCCGTTCTACAGCGCGGACGAACGGCGTCACAGCCGCCGGATCCTTGACGTCGACGTTCCACCGCAGGTCGGGCCAGGCGCCGAACATGTCTTCGAGGGTGGGTATCGGCTCGACGCCATGAACGCGCGCTTGTCTGAGGTCGTTCCAGTTGACGTCCCGGATCCGGCCCGGTCGGCCGGTGAGCCGCTCCAGCCTGGTGTCATGGAAGGCGACGGCAGTGCCGTCGGCCGTCGCCCGAACGTCGGTCTCGATGTACCGGTAGCCCAGTTCGACCGCCGCGGCGAATGCCCGCATCGTGTTTTCCAGTCCGGCGGGGGAGTAGCCCCGGTGGGCGAAGGCGAGCGGAGCCGGGTGATTGAAGAACGGCTTGACCACGGGCCGCATGGAAAGGCCGGTCATGGCACCATCGTGCCCGCTCCCACTGCTTCGTCGTCGACAGCACACCGAGTTCTTCCGCGACCGCATGACGGAAGAAGGAATACAACGACGGGTGGCGCAGACGAAGAACGGTCGGGTACGACCGCCGATGTCGCCGCGTTGCTCAAGGCCGAGGCACCTACCGGCCGCCTCCCTCGCACGCACAGGGGAGTAATCGGACGGCGCTGTTAGGCCCCTGATGCGGTTCGGGCAACGTTGCCGATGATCGCGGCGAGCTCCTTCGGGCGCGACCACATCGGCCAGTGGCTGGTCGGGAGGTCGACGTAGGTCACGTCGCGCAACTCGGCCAAGCCGGCCACGAACGCATAGCCCTCCTTGACGGCGTCCCGGTACTGGTTGGACGTGTACGCCGTGCACACGACCGTGCTCGGGACGTCGAGGCGCGCGTCGTTGGTCAGCTCGGCGGCCTCCCGAAGCGCCGCTCCGGGCTCGGGAACGGCCCGCTGCCGGAATGTTTCAAGCTGTTCCTCAGTGAGCCCCTCGAGGTTTTCCTCCGCCGCCAGCTCCTCTTGTGAAGGCAGTGGCTTCTCCAAGGCAGCGAAGTTGGGGTCGAGCGCACCGATCGCCGGGCCGGTGTCGACGTAGACCATCGCCGCGATCTGCTCGGGTATGCGGTCGGTAACCGCATAGCCGGGAGCGCCGGCACCGCTGTGCACGGCGAGCACGACCGTACGCACCGCCCCAGCAATCTCCGCGCAGATCGCGTCGACGTGGTCGGCCAGCGTGATCGCGGACCGCTCGGCGTCGGCAGACTCGAGACCGGGCAGCGTCATCGCCGTGACGTCGTGCCCCTCCGCACGCAGCGTGGCGGCCACGTCGTCCCACGCCCACGCGCCGAGCCAGAACCCAGGAACCAGAATGATCGGTGGTGTCGTCACGCCGCCAATCTAGGGCGACCCTCCGACAGACCGGCTGGACGGTCGGTGTCGAGCCGGACACGCCGAAACGAGCCAGGCCACAGGACTCTTGGCCAACTGGCAGCGACGAGACTTGATGAGCTGGGTGTTGCGCGGGGTGGCTCCGATCCGACCTACCGCTCGGAATGACCTCTCCATGACCAGCTCGCGATCTCCGTCCGCGAGGAACTCCCCGACGACTGCGGTATCGCGGTGCTAGGCAACGGCGCGACGTACGATTTCGCATGTGACCAGCAGACCCGCCGCAGCACAGCGCCTGCGCGACCTTGCGCGCCTGCGCCGCGTTCGCGACCGGATCGACCGGGAGTTCGCGCAGCCGCTGGACGTCGAGGCGCTCGCCCGCGGCGTGAACATGTCCGCCGGCCACCTCAGCCGCGAGTTCCGGCTCGCGTTCGGCGAGTCGCCGTACAGCTATCTGATGACGCGGCGCATCGAGCGCGCGATGGCGCTGCTGCTTCGTGGCGACATAAGCGTCACGGAGGTCTGCTTCGCGGTCGGCTGCTCCTCGCTGGGCACGTTCAGCACTCGCTTCACCGAGCTGGTCGGCATGCCGCCCAGCGTCTATCGGGATCAGGCGCCACGCGCGACGGCGGGGATGCCGCCGTGCGTTGCGAAGCGGGTGACCAGACCGATCAGGAATCGAGAAGCGCCGGCCGTCGAGCCGCAACTAGCGTGACCGCCATGGACATCACCATTCACCAGGCCTACCTCCCGCACAACGACCCGGACGCCTCCCTGGCCTTCTACCGCGACACCCTCGGCTTCGAGGTCCGCAACGACGTCGAATACGGCGGGATGCACTGGATCACGGTCGGCCCTGCCGACCAGCCCGACACGTCCATCGTCCTGCATCCGCCGGCCGCCGACCCCGGCATCACCGACGACGAACGCCGCGTCATCGCTGAGATGATGGCCAAGGGCACGTACGCCGGCATCAACCTGGCCACCGCCGACCTCGACCGCACCTTCGAGCAGCTGCAGGCCGGCGACGCCGAGGTCGTCCAGGAGCCGACCGACCAGCCGTGGGGCGTTCGCGACTGCGCGTTCCGTGATCCCGCGGGCAACATGATCCGCATCTTCGAGGTGCGCTGAGCCGTCTGGCGATCGCAGGCCTGACTGACGGCTGAGACAGATCGATCTCAGGTACATCTACACCAGGTGCCCTCGGTGCTCCGACGCCTCGTCCCCTCCGCCTACCGGCCGGTGCTCGCCAACCGGGTGTTCCGGCGGCTGATCCTCGGATTCGCCGTCTCGTACCTCGGGGACGGAATGAGCTTCGTCGCGGTGGCGTGGCTCGCCATCGAGCTCGCGCCGCAGGCGACCGCGGGGCTGTGGGTCGGCGGCGCCGTGGCCGCGTACACGTTGCCGGGCGTGGCAGGCGCGCTGGTGTTCGGTCGCCGTCTGCGCCGGGTGCCGGCCAGGCGGATACTGCTCACCGACACCGTAGTGCGCAGCGTGTTTCTCGGCGCCGTACCGCTCGCTTGGCTCACCGGGCTGCTTACGCCGCAGCTGTACATCGTGCTGCTCGCGGTCTCGTCGCTGCTGCACGCGTGGGGCAGCGCGGCCAGGTACACCCTGTTGGCCGAGCTGCTGCCCGACGAGCAGCGGCTCGCCGCGAACACCCTCGTCAGCTCGGTCAGCTTCGCTGCCACGATCGCTGGGCCCGCGATCGCCGGTGTGCTGGTGACGTACGTCAGCTCGGCACTCGTGCTCGGCCTGGATGCTCTCACCTACGTGTTCCTCGCCGTGCTCGTCGCACACACCAGGCTGCCGGAGGTGGGGCGCGTCTCTCTCGCCGACCAGGCGGCCGCCCGCGGCGGGCTCGCGTTGCTGCGGTCCCATCCCGAGCTGCTCGGGCTGCTGACGCTCACCTGGTTCTTCAACCTGCTATACGGCCCGGTCGAGGTCGCGCTGCCGCTGCACGTCACCAACGACCTGCACGCACCCGGCACGCTGCTTGGCCTCTACTGGACGCTGTTCGGCATCGGCGCGGTGCTCGGCGGGCTCGCGGTCGGCGCACTGCGGCAGCTGCCGCTGTGGCCGGTGACCGTCGCCATCGTGGTCGGCTGGGGGCTCTCGCTGTTGCCGTTCGGGTTCGACGGGTCGACGGCCGTCACCGTTGCGTGCTTCACGCTCGGAGGCGCGATCTACGGACCGTTCGTACCGCTCTCGGTGACGCTGATGCAGGCGACGTCGCCACCGCAGCACCTGGCCGCGATGCTCGCAGCCCGCAGCGCGGCGCTGCTCACCGCATCGCCGCTCGGCGCGGCGCTCGGCGGACCGCTCACCACGGCGCTGGGCCCGCAAGCGACGCTCGGCGGCTCAGGACTCGCCACCGTGGCACTCAGCGCCGTCACGTGCGTCCTGCTGCTGGCCCGGCGCAGGAACCAGTGGGCGCGTGAGCGTGGCGCGCCACTCCAGACCGATCAGGAATCGAGAAGCACGGGTCGGCGAGCCGCAATAGCTTGACCGCCGTGAACATCACCATTCACCCGGAGGAGACCAGATGTGTGTCTTCATGGTTCGCTCGAGAGTGACGACGGAGGGAGGATCCGAGGTCGAGGCGGCGATCGAGAAGGCGTTCCCGGCGATCGCCGATCCGCAGCCGCTGGAGAGGGAGGGACGAGCGCATCGAGGCTCGCGGAGCCGATTTCACGATGCCGCCAACCCAGGTGACGGGCTCGACCATCGCGATATGGCTAGCCCAGTGTTAGCCGGACGGCCGTCGCGCTATCTGGCCGACACCGTTGATCAAGTAGACAGCGGACCGTCGCCGCGACCGCGCCGACAAAAGTGAACCGTACGTACTGCTCGAAGCTGATTAGATCGAGCCAGGCGACGCCGACGGAGACCGCGAAGGCGGCCCCGCGACACAGATGGAGACATGATGAGCAACGCCACGAGGACCGATACGCAGTCGCCTGCACTGCACGTTGCCGACCGCCACGATCTGATCCGCGTGCAGGGCGCGCGGGAGAACAATCTCAAGGACGTCAGTGTCGAGCTCCCGAAGCGGCGGCTGACGGTGTTCACCGGCGTCTCCGGCTCGGGCAAGAGCTCTTTGGTGTTCGACACGATCGCTGCGGAGTCGCAGCGGATGATCAATGAGACCTACAGCGCCTTCGTGCAGGGCTTCATGCCGACGCTGGCGCGGCCGGAGGTCGACCTACTGGATGGCCTGACGACGGCGATCATCGTGGACCAGGAGCGGATGGGCGCCAACCCCCGCTCCACCGTCGGCACCGCCACCGACGCCAACGCGCTGCTGCGCATCCTCTTCAGCCGCCTGGGCGAGCCGCACATCGGGCCTCCTACCGCCTACTCGTTCAACGTCCCGATGCGGAAAGCGAGCGGAGTGATGACCGCTGACAGGGGCAGCGGGGAGAAGACCGTGGTGCGCAACGTCGTCTACCACGGCGGCATGTGTCCGCGCTGCGAGGGCATGGGCTCCGTCAACGATTTCGACCTGACCGCGCTGTACGACGACAGCAAGTCGCTCAACGAGGGCGCGCTCACGATCCCTGGGTACAGCATGGAGGGCTGGTACGGCCGCATCTTCAGCGGCAGCGGCTTCTTCGACATGGACAAGCCGATCGGGAAGTACACGAAGAGGGAGCTGCACGACCTGCTCCACAAGAAGCCGACCAAGATCAAGGTCGAGGGAATCAACCTGACATACGAGGGCATCATCCCCAAGATCCAGAAGTCGATGCTCTCCAAGGATGTTGACGCGCTGCAGCCGCACATCCGCGCCTTCGTGGAGCGGGCGGTGACCTTCACGACCTGCCCAGAGTGCGACGGCACCCGGCTCAGCAAGGACTCCCTGTCGTCGAAGGTCAGGGGAAAGAACATCGCCGAGCTCTGCTCGATGCAGATCAGCGATCTGGCCGACTGGGTCCGGGGCCTCGAGGAGCCATCGGTGGCCCCGCTGCTCACCGGGCTGCAACACGTCCTCGACTCGTTCGCGGAGATCGGGTTGGGCTACCTCTCGCTCGACCGGCCGTCGGGCACGCTGTCCGGGGGAGAGTCACAACGCACCAAGATGATCCGCCACCTCGGCTCGTCGCTCACCGACGTCACCTACGTCTTCGACGAGCCCACGATCGGCCTGCACCCCCATGACATCGAGCGGATGAACGACCTGCTGCTGCAATTGCGGGACAAGGGCAACACCGTGCTCGTCGTGGAGCACAAGCCCGAGACGATCGCGATCGCCGACCACGTCATCGACCTCGGCCCCGGCGCCGGCACGGAGGGCGGCACCGTCTGCTTCGAGGGCACCGTGGAGGGGCTGCGAGGGAGTGACACCACTACCGGCAGCCATCTCGACGACCGTGCGGCCCTCAAGGAATCGGTGCGTTCGTCGTCCGGCACACTGAAGATCCGCGGCGCGGCGACGCACAACCTCCAAGACGTGGACGTCGACATCCCGCTCGGTGTGCTCTGCGTGGTCACGGGCGTCGCCGGCTCCGGCAAGAGCTCGCTGATCCACGGTTCGGTCTCCGGCCGCGACGGCGTGGTGGTGATCGACCAGGGCGCGATCCGCGGTTCGCGACGGAGCAACCCGGCGACGTACACCGGACTGCTCGACCCGATCCGCAAGGCGTTCGCGAAGGCCAACGGCGTCAAGCCGGCGCTCTTCAGCTCCAACTCCGAGGGCGCCTGCCCCACCTGCAACGGCGCCGGCGTCATCTACACCGACCTGGGCGTCATGGCCACCGTCGAATCCACCTGCGAGGAGTGTGAGGGAAAGCGGTTCCAAGCGTCGGTGCTGGAGTACACGCTGGGCGGTCGGAACATCGCCGAAGTGCTCGCGATGCCGGTCACCGAGGCCGAGGAGTTCTTCGACGACGGCGAGGCACGCACACCGGCCGCCCACAAGATCCTCGACCGGCTCGCCGACGTGGGGCTCGGCTACCTCAGCCTCGGCCAGCCGCTCACCACGCTGTCCGGCGGCGAGCGGCAGCGGCTCAAGCTGGCCACCCAGATGGCCGAGAAGGGTGACGTCTACGTCCTCGACGAGCCGACCACCGGCCTGCACCTCGCCGACGTCGAGCAGCTGCTCGGCCTGCTCGACCGGCTCGTAGATTCCGGCAAGTCGGTCATCGTCATCGCGCATCACCAGGCGGTCATGGCCGACGCCGACTGGATCATCGACCTCGGCCCCGGCGCCGGCCACGACGGCGGCCGGATCGTCTTCGAGGGCACACCAGCCGACCTCGTCGCCGCCCGCTCCACCCTCACCGGCGAGCACCTCGCGGCCTACGTCGGCACCTGACCGAGGCCCTCGCGGACACCGTCAGACGAGTCTTCTCATCTGTTTCGACTCGTCCCGTCCTACGCCGATAAGGAACATTATGTCAAGTTGAGGTTATTCCCCGAGTCATCCAGTCACTGGTCGCGCCTTCTCGGCTGACATGCCGTGATCATTTGTCGTCTACTTCGCCGCGCGACGTGGCCAGATCGCTTCGAGGCCAATGCGGACGCGAGAATGCCCGGCGTTTGCAGCTACAAATTCTTCCGTTGGTCTCCATCGAGCACGTCGGGTGGCACCGCTCCGCCCGACCGCTGACAATCGGGCGATGGACGTCTTCCTGGAGACCAAGCGGCTGCTGCTCCGCCGCTTCACCGCCGCAGACGTCGACAACCTGGTCGAACTCGACAACGATCCGCAGGTCATGCACTTCATCACCGGCGGTCGGGGCACGTCCGTGCAGGAGACCCGGGACGAGGTCCTGCCGGCGTTCCTGGCCTACTACGACCGCTATCCCGGCTACGGCTTCTGGGCGGTGATGGAGAAGTCGACGGGAGATTTCCTCGGCTGGTTCCACCTGCGTCCGGCACCTGACGGCGGGCGGCCGAGTGAGCCAGAGCTCGGCTACCGGCTCCGCCGATCCGCGTGGGGCAAGGGGTATGCCACCGAGGGTTCCCAAGCGTTGATCGGCAAGGCGTTCGCGGAGCTGGGCGCAGAGCGGGTCTACGCCGAGACGATGGCCGTCCACACCGCCTCCCGGCGGGTCATGGAGAAGGCCGGCCTGGAGCTGGTTCGAAGCTTCCACCAGGACTGGCCGGACAAGATCGAGGGCGACGAGTACGGCGACGTAGAGTACGCGCTGACTCGCGCCGAATGGGAGCGCGCGCAGCGGGCCTGAGCCCGGTGGTCAACGGGCGGGGCGGGTTCCGACGACGATGTGTGCATTCAGTTCCTCGGAACTGATGATCCGCGGGATCATCCCGGCGCCGTCAACCACCTCGGTCATCTTCGGCGCCTGCAACTCGCTGGTCTCGACCAGCAGGTGCCCGCCCGGGGCGAGCCACCGTGGCGCCTCGGCGGCGATCCGGCGGAGCACGTCGAGCCCGTCTGCCCCGCCGTCGAGCGCGGCCCGTGGCTCGTGCAGGCGGGCCTCGAGGGGCAACAACCTGATGTCCTCGGTAGGAACGTAGGGCGCATTGGCGACGACGACCTCGACCCGGCCGTGCAGGTCAGCGGGCAGCGGCGCATAGAGGTCGCCTGCGTACACGACCCCACCGACGGGACCGACGTTGCGGCGGGCACACCGAACCGCCTCCGGATCAACGTCCACGGCGTACAGCTCGACGTCCAATGCCGCGACCAGCGCGGCACCCACCGCCCCGGAGCCGCAGCACAGATCGACGACGACGGGCCGGCGCGGGCCGACGATCTGGCTGGCGAGCATTCGGGCCTGGTGGACGATGAACTCGGTTCGACGCCGGGGCACGAAGACTCCAGGCGCCAGGGCGATGCGTAGTCCGCAGAACTCCGCCCAGCCGAGGATGTGCTCGATGGGCTCGCCGGCGACTCGCCGGTCCACCATGACGGCCAGGTCGGTCGGCGTGCCGGCTGATTCGATGAGCAACCGGGCCTCATCCTCCGCGGAGACACACCCTGCAGTCCGCAGCCTGGCAACGATGTGGGCTCGAGAACTAGGCGCCGGCGCAGCCTTCATGACGCCGATCCAAGACCTGCCCGTCATGCCTGGTCCACCGATAGTGCGAACGCAGGGGTACGACGGATCACTGCTGATAGTCCTCCACCTGACCCACCGGCCGAACCACGGCGTCGTCCGCGTCCTGCCCAGCGTCGTGCCGGGCTCGGCGCTGCCGAAGTAGGTCCCAGCACTGGTCGAGCGCACGTTCCAGCCGCCTCAGCTGATCTTGCTCCTCCTCGGGAGCCAGCTCCCCGTCCTGGACCCGAGCTCGCAGCTCGTGCTCCTGGTCGACCAGAGATCGGACCTGCTCGAGAATCTGTTGTTCGTTCACGACGTCATCCTGGCGCACTACTTCCCGTCCGTGAACCTTGATCCCGACGACGCCAGGTCCACTCCCCCGGGACACGGGGATCACGACCCGCGCAGTCGGGCGATGGGACGGCCGCTCGTGGGGTGAGCGGTGATCGTGAAGCCGGCCTTGCGAAACATCACGACCGTGCCGGTGAACAGCTCCGCGCCGGGGCGCCGCTCCCCCGCCGTGTCGACCGGGTAGGCCTCGATGGTCGCAGCCCCCTGAGAACGGGCGTAGTCGACGGCACCGTCGAGCAAGGCGGTACCGATCCCGATGCGCCGATGCAGGGCGGGGATCCAAAAGCACACCAGCGACCACACGCCGGGCTCGTCGGGATCGAGGGGGCCGATCACCCGCGATCTGGTCAGCCGCTCGAACTGCTCACGAGGTGCGATCGACACCCAGCCGACAGGATCCTTCGCGTCGTATGCCAGCAGACCGGGTACCGCCCCGTCCCGGGTGAGCCGGCGCAACACCCGCCGATTTCCCGGGCCGTTGTCGTAGTCCTTTGCCCGCACCCGGAACCAGGCGCACCAACAGTTGCTGTAGGCGCCGTTCGGTCCGAAGAAGGCGCGAAGGTCGGGCCATCGGTCCGCCGTCACCGGCACCACAGACACTGCCATGACCAGAGTGTGGACCGAACAACCGGTTCGGCGCGCAACGACCTGGCGATAGGCTGGGCAGACGATGAAATCCCGTGGTCCGGCCAAGGCGTTCACGGCGCTGCTGGCTGTCGGAACTCTCGTCGGCACCGCCATCCCCGCCGCAGCGGTAGACGTGCGTCCCTTCCAGCCCCGGTTCGAGCGGCGGGTCAATGGCGACATCTCCATCGTCAACGCAACGTCGGCCACCGCCACCGCTTCCCGCCCGGCGGGCAGCACCCTGCTGTTCGCCGGCCTGTATTGGGGAGGACCCGCGGGACCGGCCCGTCCCACACCTAGGGCCGTGACTCTGCAGGTCGCGTCGGCGGCACCGAGGACCGTCGCCGCCGACGTGCAGGCAAGCGACCCGGCTCGCGGATTCGGAGCGGTCGCGGACGTGACCGCGCAGTTTCGGGGCACCGGTCCGTTCGTCGACGTCACCGTTGTCGGCACCGGCGGTGCCCCGTGGTCGCTGGTGACCGCATGGAGCTCGCCGGCAGAACCACTGAGAGACCTTCGAGTTGTCGACGGGCTGGCCGAGACGACAGCAAACGAGCCGACGAGCGTGACCGTCACCGGGCTCTCCACACCGCGTCGTGGTCCGGTTGAGACGACGGTCGGTGTCGTCGCTCACGGCGACGACGCGCGCGCTGTTATCCAGGTCGACGCTGGAGATACGTCAGCGACGATTCCGATTCGGGCCGAAGACCGTGAACGGACCCTCGTGGCCGCCGTCACGACGGCGACCGAAGCGGCTGCGGTCACCGATCTTGGTGTGTCGACTGCTCTTGCACCTGCCACAGCGGCAACCGGCGACATCGTCGAGATCACCGTGAAGGTCACGAACAACGGCCCGGACGACCAGACCGGGCCGGCGATGCTCACCGTCAACCCAGGGAACGGACTGGCGGCCGACGCCGTGTCACTCTCGGTCACTGCGGGTGCCTGTGGGCTCGCCGGCAGCCGGGCCGTCTGCGCCGTCGATCCGCTCGCCGCCGGGCGGGTCGCCGAGATGACCTTCGACGCACGGGTCGAGGCCGAACGGGGCTCGACGATCACCGCCAGCGCCCGGGCGCTGGTTCCAACATCCGACACCGATCCTGTCGCGGGGAACGACACTGGTCGGGCGGCGGTCCGGCTCACCGCCCCGGTCGCCGGCTCCGTTCTGGACTCGGATACGCAATCTCAACCGCAGCGCGGTGACGACGCTCCCGGACGCTCGTACCCGAACGGACCCGATTCATAGCCCAATCACGCTCAGGATCTCTCCCCTGCCTCCGCGGAGAACGATGGCTGGACGTCACGCTTCGCCACGCCGGCGCCGGTCGTGGCCGCGGCGGATCCTTGCTCTGGTCACCGCCGTCGTATTGCTCGCCGCGGGAGCAGTCGTGGCGAACGCCTTTCTCAGCCAGAGTGCAGGTAGCTGCGAACAAGCTCCCGCCGTCACTGTGGTCGCGGACCCCGCGATCGCTCCGGCGCTGACCGAGTTTGCCGGCTCGTTCCAACGCAGTGCTCCGCCCGTCAACGGCATGTGCACATCGGTCGACGTCGTCGCACTCCCATCCGCCGACGTCGTCGCGGGTTTGGGCAGCTCGGTGCGGGCCGACATGTGGATTCCCGACTCCAGTCTCTGGGCGAGTCAGGTCTCGGCCGAGGGAGTGGCGTTGGACGTCGGAGACCCGTTGGTCATATCGCCGTTGGTGGTGGTCGCACCGCGACCCGTTGCCGAGCAACTCGGCTGGCCCGATTCCGATCTGCCGTGGGGCGCATTACTCGCCGGCGACGCGAACGCGACAATCACCGACCCGACGACGACCAGTGAAGGTCTGGCGACCTTGCTGGCAGTCGCGGCCGTGGTCGGCACGGGCGATGAGGATCGGACGAAACTGGTTCAGGCGATGACGGTCGTGGTGCGGTCCGCCGTTCCCGACGTTGCGACGGCGTACGAACAGATCACCACCGCCGGCGTGGAGGCCCCGCTGTTCACCGCGACCGAGCAGTCGGTGGTCGCGCACAATACCGCGGCCCCGGCCAATCTGGTGGTAGCGCTCTATCCGGCGGAGGGCACGCCGGTCCTCGACTATCCGGTGATCAGCATCACGACGGCGGCGACCTCGAGCGGCAAAGCCGAGGCGAGTGCCGCCTTCCAGGCTGCCCTTCGCACGCCACAGGCGATGGAGGCTTTGCAGAATGCCGGCTTCCGGGCACCTAATGGCACCGCGCGAGAGGGCGCCGGAGTCGTGGACGGAATCCGGTCGAGGGCGCCGGCCTCGATGCCGGCACCAGACCCCGCCCAGGCGGCAGCGATTCTGCGGTTGTGGGCCGCGCTTTCCCTGGACAGCCAGCTGCTCGCCGTGGTCGACGTCTCCGGCTCGATGAAGGAACCGGTGGCCGAGGGCGTCACCCGGATCGAGTTGACCCGCGACGCCGCCAAGACGGCGCTGGGTCTGTTCCCGGCCAGTAGCGCGCTGGGCTTGTGGGCGTTCTCCGTCGACCTGGATCCACCGAACGACCACGTCGAGCTGGTGCCCCTCGGACTGCTCACCGACTCAGTCGGTTCGCAGACCCGCCAGCAGGCGCTGCTCGCCGCCGCAGAAGGCCTGCCCGACCGCACCGGCGGTGGAACCGCGCTCTACGACACCGTGCTCGCCGCCTTCCGCACCGTTCGCGCCGCCTACGATCCGGCGCGGATCAACTCGGTCGTCCTGTTGACCGATGGCCGCAACCAGGACGACCCGGACTCCATCGATCTGGACACCCTGCTGACGACTCTTCGTGCGGAGTTCGACCCGGCCCAGCCGGTTCCGGTGATCACGATCGGAATGGGCCCCGACGCCGATCACCAGACACTGGCCACGATCTCGGAGGTCACCGGCGCCAAGTCCTACCGGGTCGACAACCCCGCTGACATCCAGCAGGTGTTCCTCGACGCCATGGTCGAACGCCAGTGCCGGCCCAACTGCTGAGTCAGGCGCGCCTCCCAAACCACGGTCCACCCCCTCAATAGCCTCGAACCGGAAGCCCGAGAGAGCCGCGCCCGGCGGTGGGACGAGGTGACGACGTGTCTGCTTCCTGGAAGCCGATGGTGGTGACAGCCGCGCTCGTCAGCGCGGTGCTGATCGTCGACGACGCCACGAGTGCACCGCCCCCCAGCGCCGAACCCTCTGCGACGCCGGTCGCCAACGACGTTCCGACGCCCTTTCCAACGCTGGCCCCAGGCACCGACCCACCGCTGCCACACCGCGACACACGCGGCGTGATCCAGACCACCGGTAGCGAGGCCGCGACGGTGGCCCTGACGTTCGACGACGGCCCCTCCCCCAACTACACGCCACAGGTGCTCAGTATCCTGGACAAACACGACATCAAGGCCACGTTCTGCGTAGTGGGAAGAAACGCGACGGCTCACCCCGACCTGGTGCGAGAGATCGCTGACCGAGGCCACACCCTGTGCGACCACACCATCACCCACGACCTCGGACTGCCAACCCGTGACGGCGAGCGGATCCACACCGAGATCGGCGGTGCGTTGGACGCCATTCACGTTGCCGTTCCCGAAATCGAGGTGCCGTTCTACCGGGCACCGGGTGGAAATTTCGCGACCAACGTCATCGATGTCGCGGCCGGCTACGGGCTCGAGCCGCTCGGCTGGAGTGTCGACCCGCGGGACTGGACCGAGCCGGGCGCGGATGCCATCCAGACAACGGTCGTCGAGGGCATTGGCCCGGGTTCGATCGTGCTGCTCCACGACGGTGGTGGGGACCAGGCGGGCACGGTCGCCGCCCTGGACGGCATCATCGCCGCCCTGAAGGGGCTCGGGTATCAGTTCGTCATCCCGACGATGTGACTCGAGGTAGACCTGAGACAGTTGGTTCGCCGATCATTGACATGGGTACATGATCACGGAACCCTGGGCAGGGCGGATCCATCCCGGCGAGGTGCTGGTGTCGAACGGATCGGGCGCGGCGGTCACCGGGGTGGTGCTCGGCATCTTGACGGTCCTCACGGTCGGTAACTTCGATGGAGCAGACAGCGCCTCTGGCAGCGAGTCAACCACGGCGTCGGATTCGGACGCAGACTCCGACACCAGCTCGGCCAGCGGCGACGGCGACGGCACCGGCTGGGGCTTGGATGTCCCTGGGGTGATTCGGACGACGGGACGCGACGGGCAGACGGTCGCGCTGACGTTCTCGTCGGGTCCGGATCCCCTGTACACCCCGGATATCCTCGACATCCTCGATGCCCACGGCGTGCAGGCGACCTTCTGCATCCTGGGCACCCAAGCAGAGGAGCACCCCCAGCTAGTCGAACAGATTGCAGCCGATGGTCATGTCCTGTGCGACCACACGATGACCTACGACTATGCACTTGCTGGGCGTGACGACGCGACGATTCGGGCCGAGATCGAGGGCGGCCTCAGCGCAATCCGCGCGGCGGTGCCAGGCGCCTCAGTGCCGTTCTTCCGAGCGCCCGGAGGCAATTTCTCTGCCGAGCTCGTTGATATAGCGGCGTCCTTCGACCAGGCGTCGCTGGGCTGGAATGTCGATCCTCGGGACTGGGAGACACCGGGCGCAGCCGCGATTCGTGCCTCGGTCGTCGACGCTGTCCAACCCGGCTCGATCGTGGTGCTCCACGACGAGGGTCCTAACCGGGGCGGAACCGTGGAGGCGCTGCCCGGAATCATCGAAGACCTCACAGCCGAGGGCTACCAGTTCGTGACCCCGGTATCGTGACCAAGCCGTTCGCTGTCGTCGACCTCGACGGCGTCCTTGCGGACGTGACCGCTCGGCTGCACCACATCGAGGGCGAGCGCAAGAACTGGACCGCATTCTTCGCCGGCATCCCAGACGACCCGCCGTACGCCGAGGGTCTGGCAGCCGCCCGGCAGCTCGCCACGGACCACGAGCTGGTCTACCTCAGCGGGCGACCCGAGCGGACGCGCCGGGATACCGAAGGTTGGTTGCGTCAGCACAATGCCCCGACCGGGCGGCTGATGCTGCGCCGCAACCCCGACCGGCGGCCGGCTCGGATCGTCAAGATAGCTCAACTGCGAAAGCTGGCCGACGAGCGACCGGTCGGGGTCTTCGTCGACGACGACCCCGCCGTGTGCCGCGCTGCGCGGGAAGCGGGGTTCGCCGTCTTCGAAGCGACCTGGAGCCGTTTAGAGCCGACACTGCTCGACGCCCAGGAGCGGCTGGGAAAGACCTGACCAATCCACGCAGGTCTCAGCAGCGAACTACCGGGTGAGAACTGTCGTCCGCGTCCACCCGAGGAGTCACCATGCCCGCCATCGGCCGGCGCTCGTGGCTGGCCGCGGTCGCCGTCGCACTGGCGGCGGGTGCAATCGACACGCTTTCCGGCGCGTTTGTCGACCGATGACAGGCGAGCTTGGCACACTCGCGCCCGTGAACAGATCGGGCAGGCCGGTCGGGCTGCACAAGCGGTCCACCGACACGGGGGGTGCGCGCGGCCTGCTCGAGGAAATGCTCGGGAGGACGGCTCGTGGCGACCAGGCTGCATTCGGGGCCGTCTATGACGCAATGAAGTCCCCGGTATTCGGGATCGTTGTTCGGGTCGTTCGTGATCCGGCGCAGAGCGAGGAGGTGACCCAGGAGGTGTTCATCGACGTCTGGCGGCACGCCGCGCGATTCGACCCCGAGGTCGGCTCCGCGCGCACGTGGATCATGACGATGGCGCACCGCCGGGCTGTCGACCGCGTTCGCCGGGCGCAAGCGGCGAGCGAACGGGAACACCGGGCTGCGACCCGGGCGACGACGCGCGAGTATGACGACGTCGTCGAAAGCGTCGAGCGCTCGCTGGAGGCCGACCGGGTTCGGCGCTGCCTGGAAGACCTCACGGACCTACAACGCGAGTCGGTCACCCTCGCCTACTACGACGGTTACACCTATCCAGAAGTCGCCCGGCGACTCAATTCCCCGCTCGGGACCATCAAAACGCGAATGCGTGACGGCCTGGTCCGTCTACGCGACTGCCTGGGGGTGAGCCGATGACCGTCACAGCGGACGACCAGCACACCCTCACCGGCGCCTACGCCCTCGACGCCCTCGACGACAACGAACGGCGCATGTTCGAGGAGCACCTGGAGACGTGCGCCGACTGCCCGGCCGAGGTAGCCGAGTTCGCTGCCACAGCGGCATACCTCGGCACGGCGGTGGCCCTCCAGCCGCCGCCACAGCTACGCGATCGAGTGCTGACCCAGATCCGGCAGGTCCGCCAGCTGCCGCCGGAGCAGGGCAACGTCGTGCAGCTGCGGGCCGTGTCCCGCCGGCGTTTCAACCTGCTGGCGGCCGCCGCGTCGATCCTCGCCGTCCTGGCAATTGCCCTTGGTGTCGTCGCGTACCAGAGCGACCGGCGTGCCGACGAGCTCGCAGCCGAGGCCCAGCAGCGGCAGGAGCAGGTCGACGCGCTCGCGGCCGAGGCCCAGCGCATCGCGGATGTTCTCGCCGCACCCGACGCGCAGCGAACCGTCGGCGAGGTGCGCGACGGTGGTGCGGCGGCCGCCGTGGCATCCGAGGAGCTCGGCGAGGTCGTCCTGCTCACCCGCGACTTGCCGGCGCTGGCCGAGGACCTCACTTATCAGCTGTGGTTCATCGACGCTGAGGGGCCGGTTTCCGGTGGCGTGCTGGACGTTCCGGCAGACGGTGACCTGACGCTGGTGACTGAAGGCGACCTCGAAGGGGTGACCACGATCGCTCTGTCGGTCGAGCCGAGCGGTGGTTCCGAACAACCGACCGATGTGATCTTCGGCGGCGAGTTGAGCTAGCGGGCGATGGTCTCGACCAGCGCGTCGTAGACCCGGGGCAGCCGAACGGCCACTGGGACGATCCTGCGTCGCACCGCTGGGCGAACGGCGGCGCCGACCAAGACAGTGGTCACGAGGCGGTAGGCGCGGCTGAGCCGTCGCCAGTCCCGTTCGTAGTCGGCAGGCCGGCCAGCGACGACCGCGGCGACCGCCGCCCTGGCCTGGGCCAGGCCCAGCCTAATGCCTTCCCCGGTGAGGGCGTCGACGTAGCCGGCCGCGTCGCCGACGAGCAGAACCCGACCGTGCGTTCGGTCCTTCGTCGGTTGCCGGAGTGGGCCTGCACCGCGCAATTCGGTAGATACCGATGCGCCGGTGAGCCTGTCACCCAGGACGCCGGCATGGCTCAGGACAGCGTCGTAGTCCGTGCCGCGAGGGCCCAGCACGGCCACGCCGACCGAGCGCTCACCAACGGGCGTCACATAGATCTCGCCGGTTGGCGTCCAGTGCACCTCCACCAGATCGGTCCACGGCGCGATCCGGTAATGCCGACGCAGCCCGAACCGGGCTACCTGACGAGTGCGGCGGTCGAGGTGCAGTTGCCTCCGGACGGCGGAGTGCAGACCGTCGCACGCGAACAGCCAGCTGGCGCGCCGCCCGTCGGGCAGCGACACGCCGCGTTCGTCGGAGCGGATCGTGCCCACGCGCTCCGGGACGACGTCGACTCCCAGACTCCCGACCCGCTGCGCAATCGCCCTGGACAACTCGGTGCGGCGGACCCCGAGCCCAGTACCCCTGCGGAACCGGTGCTCGACCGCTAGCGGTCCGTCGAGGTATCGAATCCCGGCGAATGGGCGCCCAGATGGGTGTATGCCGAGCCGGTCCAGGGCGAGCACAGCACCGGGCATCAGGCCCTCGCCGCACGCTTTGTCCACGGGTGCGGGCCGTGGCTCGTAGACCACGACCGACAGGCCGGCGAGCCGGGCCTCGATCGCCGCGGCCAGTCCAATCGGTCCCCCACCGATGACGATGACGTCGACGTCGGTCACTGCACAGTAGCCAGGGCGCGTTCTTCGGTGGGGATCCGGACTGCCATTAGTGCCACGTTGGCAATTGAGAACACGATCGCTGTCACCCACGCCGTGTGCACCATCGGCAACGCGAACACCTCAACGGCTACAGCGACATAGTTCGGATGCCGCAGCCACCGGTAGGGGCCGGTCGCCACGAGCGGCATACCTGGGACGACGATCACTCGCGTGTTCCACTGCTTCCCGAGCGTGGCGATGCACCACCAGCGCAGGCCCTGCGCGGCCAGCACCAGGACCAACATCGGCCCGCCCAGCCAGGGCAGGAAGGGCCGGTCCGCCACCGCGACTTCGCCGACACAAGAGACGAGAAAGGCAGCTTGCACCGCAGCCATCACACCGTAATGCCCGCGGCCGTATTCGACACCGCCGTGCGCGAAAGTCCACCGGGCGTTCCGCTCGGACACCATGAGTTCCGCGACCCGCTCGAGACCGACGGCGAGGACGAGCAAGACGTACGGGGTCACGATGGCCACCGCAGGAGGACCAGTTCGGAACAGAAACCCGGGCCCATCGCGAACAGCACACCCGCCGACCCTGGGTCAGGCGGCGACTTCTCCATCGTTCGGGACAGCACGTGCAGAACCGACGCCGATGACAGGTTCCCGACTTCGGCCAGCGACTGCCAGGTCACGCCGAGCTCGCCGTCGCGCAGGTCAAGCGCCCGGGCCGTGGCCTCGAGCACCTTGGGCCCGCCAGGGTGGGCAATCCAGCGTCGGACGTCGGCGAGCGACAGACCGTGTGTGTCTAGGAAGCGACGGACGTCGTCGCCGAGATGGGCCTCCACGACGTCGGCCACGCTGGCCGCCAGCACGATCCGAAAGCCGCTGCCGCCGATGTCCCAACCCATGACGCGCTCCGTGTCCGGATACAGCCGGCTTCTGGTGTCGATCACATCGGGGCCTGGCAGTCCCAGCCGCCCGGCCCGGTCGGCGCCGACCAGCACGACGGCTGCGACACCGTCTCCGAACAGGGCGCTCGCGACCAGATTGGCGGTCGAGTCGTCGTTACTCTGGACGGTGAGAGAGCAAGTCTCGGCGGCAAGTAGCACGGCCACACCGTCCGGCTCGCCCCGCAGCACGTCGTGCAGCCTGGCCACGCCGGCGGCGCCAGCCACACAGCCCAAACCGAACACCGGAATGCGCCGGACGTCGTCACGCAATCCCAGCCGGGACACCAGTCGGGCGTCAATCGAGGGCGCCCCGATGCCGGTGACGGACACCGTCATCAGCACGTCGACGTCGGTGGGCAGCAGGCCCACGTGGGCCAGCGCTTCCTTGACAGCCTGCTCGCCAAGGTCTGTTGCGCTGGCCAGGAAGGCATCGTTGGCCTGCCGGAAGTCGGTGATCCTTCCGTAGTGCTCGAGCGGCAGCACGAGATGCCGGCTGCGGACGCCACTTGCGGCGTGGAAACGTTCGAGCATCGCGCGCTTGTGGCCGGAGAGTCCGAGCCGGTCGGCCACTGCGGCGGTGATCTCTGCTTGCTCGTAGCGATGGGGCGGCAGCACCGTCACCGCGGACACGACCCGGGTCACCGCGTCATCGTCTCAGACGGTCCCGGGACGTCCGAGACAGCGCCTGTGCTGCTGCCGACCGACCCGGCCCGGCTAGGCTCGGGCGAATGTCTCACCAGATCGACGCAGCCTTCCTTGCCCTGCCGATGCGGGCACTCGCCGATGCCGCACTGACCCGAGCACAGGAACTCGGCGTCGACCACGCCGACTTTCGGCTGGAGCGGATCCGAGGACAGCAGATGTCACTGCGGGACGGTCGGCTGGAAGGCACCCACGACGGGGAGGACGTCGGCTTCGGAGTGCGGGTGGTCCACGAGGGCACCTGGGGATTCGCGGCTGCTGTCGAGTTGACCGTAGACGAAGCGGTACGCGTAGCCGGCCAAGCGGTCGACATTGCCCGCGCCGCACACCAGATGAGCCCGGAGCGGGTGGAGCTCGCGGATGAACCGGTGCAGCCCGACCGCAGCTGGATCTCGGCATACCAGATCGACCCGTTCACGGTGCCCGACACCGAGAAGGTCGGACTCATGGCGACCTACTCCCGCCGGGTTCTCGAACAGCCGGGCGTCGATCACGTGACCGCACGCCTTGACCAGGTGCTGGAGGGCAAGTTCTACGCCGACACGGCAGGCACCGTGACGACCCAGCAGCGGGTTCGCCTGCACCCGGTCGTAGAGGCGCTGGCCGTGGATCCGGAGGGTGGGCGGTTCGAGACGATGCGCACGCTGGCGGCGCCGGTGGGACGCGGTTGGGAGTACGCGACGGGTGCGGACGACGTCGTCGACTGGGATGCCGCCCTGGACGAGCTACCGGTAATGCTGGCCGAGAAGCTCGCGGCGCCTGGGGTCGAGGCCGGCCGCTACGACCTTGTCGTCGACCCGTCCAACCTGTGGCTGACCATCCACGAGTCGATCGGGCACGCGACCGAGCTCGACCGGGCACTGGGGTATGAGGCCAACTACGCGGGGACGTCCTTCGCCACGCCGGACAAACTCGGCTCGCTACGGTACGGCTCGCCGTTGATGCATGTGACCGGAGACCGCACTGCGATGCACGGGTTGGCGTCGGTTGGTTTCGACGACGAAGGGGTCGAAGCCCAGCAATGGGACATCGTCCGCGACGGCGTCTTGGTCGGGTATCAGCTCGACCGGCGGATGGCCCGGCTGATGTCCGAGACCCTGGGCACCAGCCGGTCCAACGGGTGCGCCTATGCGGACTCCCCCGGGCATGTGGCCGTGCAGCGGATGGCAAATGTCTCGCTGCAGCCCGCCGAGGGCGGGCCGACGACGGAGGACCTCATCGGTCAGGTCGACCGAGGAATCTATGTGGTCGGCGACAAGTCCTGGTCCATCGACATGCAGCGGTACAACTTCCAGTTCACGGGTCAGCGCTTCTACCGGATCGAGAACGGGCGACTGGCTGGTCAGCTCAAGGATGTCGCGTATCAGGCGACCACGACAGACTTCTGGGGGTCGATGGCCGCCGTCGGTGGGCCCGAGACCTATGTCCTCGGTGGCGCCTTCAACTGCGGCAAGGCGCAGCCGGGCCAGGTCGCTCCGGTCTCCCACGGCTGCCCGTCGGCGTTGTTCCGGTCGGTGCGGATTCTCAACACGGCAGACGAAGGCGGGCACTGACGGCATGGCGACCCCGATGACACCACAGGAAATCGTCGAGCGCTGTCTCGAGCTGTCCAAGGCCGACGACTGCGTCGTCCTCGTCGACGAGTCCGACAGCGCCAACATGAGATGGGCGAACAACACGCTGACCACAAACGGCGCGATGCGTTCGCGTGTGGTCACCGTCGTCTCGACCATCGGCGACGTCTCCGGAACGGCCGCGGGTGTGGTTGCGCGGAGCGCGGTCACTCCGGAGTCGCTTGAACCCCTGGTACGTGCCGCCGAGCAGGCAGCACGAGACAACCCCCCAGCCGAGGACGCTCGCGCGCTGGTGCAGAGCGGACCCGCCGAAGGATGGGACCAGCCGCCCGGCGAAACCTCACTGGAAGCATTCGCGGGCATCTCGCCGGCGCTCGGCGAGGCCTTCAGGCGCGCCACGGCAGATGGCCGGCGTTCATACGGCTACGTCGAGCACTCGGTGGCGACGACCTATCTCGGCACGTCGACCGGTTTGCGGCTGCGGCACGAGCAGCCGACCGGGCGTATCACGATCACCGCGAAGTCAGCCGACCTGCAGAGGTCGGCCTGGGTGGGTCAGTCAGCGCGTGACCTCGCCGATGTCGATGCGGACGCACTGGACCAGGAGCTCATCCGGCGGCTGGCGTGGGCCAACCGCAGTGTCGAGCTCTCCGCGAGCCATTACGACACCGTTCTGCCGCCGACCGCAGTCGCCGACCTCATGATCTACGCGTATTGGACGATGAGCGCTCGCGACGCCCATGAGGGCCGGACGGTCTTCGCACGGCCGGGCCAGGGAACGCGGGTCGGGGAACGGCTCTCCGAGCAGCCGTTATCGCTGTGGTCCGACCCGGCAACGGCGGGGCTCGAATGCGCGCCCTTCGTCGTCGCACATACGTCCAGCGCGGAGCAGAGTGTGTTCGACAACGGGTTGCCGACCGGGCGGATCGAGTGGATTCGCGACGGCACGCTCACCGCGCTGCTGCAGACTCGGTTCTCGGCAGAACTCACCGGTCTGGCGTTGACTCCGTTCGTCGACAACCTCGGCCTCACCGTCGACGGTGCCGGCGGTTCCGTCGACGACGTCGTGGCCGATGTCGAGCGAGGGCTGCTGCTCACCAGCCTGTGGTACATCCGCGAGGTCGACCCCCAGACCCTGCTGCTCACCGGGCTCACCCGCGATGGCGTCTACCTGGTCGAGGGCGGCGAAGTGGTCGGCGCGACGAACAACTTCCGGTTCAATGAGAGCCCTGTTGCGCTGCTCGACCGCTTCGCCGCTGCCGGCGCGACGGTGCCTGCGTTCAGTCGGGAATGGGGCGACTACTTTCCGCGCACCGCCATGCCACCGCTGCGAGTCCCGGACTTCAACATGAGCACCGTGTCGGAGGCACTGTAAGCAGCTGACCTGCGCTCATGTCATCCGACTACCTCCTGAGTCCGCACACAGTCCGCAAGAGCCGCGTCCAGGATCGACCTGGCGCGGTCGTCGTCCGGCCATAGGTGCGAGTCTCGATTTTTCCTCGCCGTCGAACACTGCGATTAGCGTGTGGCCTTTGGCGGACCCGCTACTTGACTGGGAGGTCCTGACATGACCAGTAAGTTCACCGAGCTTGCGATCGACTGTGCCGATCCCAACGGTCTCGCCCGGTTCTGGTGCTCGGTCCTTGACTACGAGGTGCAAGACGAAGACGACGGAATTGTCACAATTGGCTCCCCTATGGTGCCTGAAGGCAAGAACCACCTTGGCCCAGTGCCACCGACGTTGACATTCGCGCACGTGCCCGAGGGCAAGACCGTCAAGAACAGGCTCCACCTCGACGTCAACCCAACCGACAGGGAGCAAGACGAAGAGGTCCGTCGCCTGCTCGACCTAGGTGCTCGACACGC
>DASSDH010000012.1:0-10229 GCA_035697245.1 Jiangellaceae bacterium | reverse complement strand
CTATGGGTGGGCGCGACACCTCTCCCAACGGCGGGTCAGATGCGCGAAGGTAGGCGTCGAGATGACGTCTGCTGTGAGCCCAGAGACCGACGCCTCGCGCTCGGCGTGGGCACCCCTGCGTAACACCGCGTTCCGAGCCCTGTGGCTCGCCCAACTCGGCAGCATGGTCGGGACCTGGATGCAGACGGTCGGGGCTCAATGGTTGCTGCTCGACGAGCCCAATGCGACCACGCTGGTTGCGCTTGTGCAGACCATGAGCATGCTGCCGGTGCTGCTGCTGGCGTTGCCGTCGGGAGTGATCGCGGACTCGTTTGACCGCCGCCGATGGCTCGTGCTCGTCCAGTCGTGCTCCTTCGTTGTCGCGGCGACGCTGGCCGTGCTCACCGCCGTCGATCAACCCTCCCCAGCACTGTTGCTGACGTTCACCTTCTTGCTCGGCTGTGGTGCTGCACTGGCAACGCCGGCATGGCTGGCGATCATCCCCGACCTTGTGCCCCGCGACGAGCTACCTGCGGCGGCAGCGCTCGGATCGATCAGCATCAACGTGGCACGGGCAGTCGGGCCTGCGGCGGCGGGTGTATTGATCTCCCTGGCCGGTGTTCCGCTCGTCTTCGCGTTCAACGCGGTGTCGTACGCCGTCCCGGCTGTCGCGCTGCTGGTGTGGGGGCCGGCGCCGGCGGTCTCCGGTGACATTCCCGAACGGTTCGTCCCTGCCCTGCGGGCTGGTGCGCGATACATCAGGCACTCGCTGATCACGCGGCGCATCCTGCTTCGGTCGATCCTGTTCGTAGCGCCGGGTGCCTCGCTCTGGGCGCTCCTACCTCTGGTGGCAACCGAGCGGCTGGGCTTGGACGCAGCTGGGTTCGGATTCCTGCTGGGAGCTGTCGGAGTTGGGGCGGTCGGCGGTGCGTTCGTGATGCCACGGCTGCGATCCCGAGTCTCGGTCGGCCAATTGATCGGTGGCGCGAGCTTGGTTTACGCCCTCGCGTTGCTGACCCTGGCACTCGTCACCAACGTGCCGCTGGTCGTGGCCGTACTGCTCTTGGCCGGTGCCGCCTGGCTCGCGGTGCTGGCCAGCCTAGGCGCCGCGATGCAGATGTTCCTGCCGGTCTGGGTCCGGGCCAGAGGACTCTCTGCTCACACGGTGGTATTCGTCGGCGGCCAAGCAGTCGGCGCCTTTGTCTGGGGCGTGCTGGGCCAGTACGCCGGGTTGGTAGTGGCACTCGTCGCCGCTGCGGCTGTGACGGCTGTCGGCGCCGCGACGTTGGCGGTGTGGCCGTTGATCGCTGCTTCACACCTGGACCGCGGCACCGTCTCGTACTGGAGCGAGCCGAACCTGGCCTTCGAGCCCGATCCCGACGAGGGTCCGGTATTGGTGAGCCTGAGCTATTCGGTGCCGCCGGAGCGAGCCGACGGGTTTCTCGCCGCCATGGAGCCCGTCCGCCGGTCTCGGCAGCGGACCGGAGCGATGAGATGGGGGTTGTACCAGGACGGGGAGGATCCGCGCCGGTTCGTCGAGGTGTATCTCGTCCCGTCCTGGAAGGAGCACCTCCGCCAGCACAGTGACCGGCTCACCGGAGCCGACCAGGAGATCGAAGCAGCCGCCGTCGCACTGGCCGACGGACCACCCGAGGTTGCGCACCTGTTCCGCGCCAACCGCGCGCGGTGAGGGTCGGCTGATTCGCAGCTTCTTTGACAGGCAAGTAATCACTTGCCTATGATCCCGACGTGGGTGACGTGTTCAAGGCGCTCGCCGACCCGACCAGAAGAGCGATCCTCGACGAACTCGTCGACAGAGATGGCCAGACGCTGTTCGAGCTCTGTGCCCGGCTGACCATGCGTCATGGGCTGAGCTCGTCCCGACAGGCGATTTCCCAGCACCTGGACGTACTCGAGTCCGCCGGCCTCGTCCGTTCCAGGCGAGAGGGCCGGTTCAAGTTCCACGAGGTCGACACCACCCCGCTGAGAACCATCATCGACCGATGGCCGATCGACACATAAGGAGTCCGCATGCCCCGCATCACCGTCGCCAGCGTCTTTGTCGACAATCAGGACAAGGCGCTCAGCTTCTACACCGAGGTGCTCGGCTTCGTGAAGAAGACCGAGATTCCAGTGGGCGATGCCCGCTGGCTGACCGTCGTGTCGTCCGATGACCCGAACGGCACCGAACTCCTGCTCGAACCGGACGGACACCCGGCAGTGGGCCCGTTCAAGCTGGCGCTGGTGGAAGACGGCATCCCGTTCACCTCGTTCGGCGTGGACGACGTCAAAGC
The DNA here is from genome assembly GCA_035697245.1 of Jiangellaceae bacterium. Lineage (GTDB taxonomy): Bacteria > Actinomycetota > Actinomycetes > Jiangellales > Jiangellaceae > JACVRX01. Next base: position 7,956 of record DASSDH010000012.1, on the reverse strand, counting down.
CGAGTACGAACGGCTTCGTGCCATGGGGGTTCGTTTCACCCAGGAGCCGCTGGACACTGGCCCGGTCATCACGGCTGTGCTCGACGACACCTGCGGCAACCTGATCCAGCTGGCGTCGCAGTCCCGTAGCACCTAGGCGACGGCCGTTACGGTCACGTCCTCGCTGAGGACCTCCGGTCCGCGAAGGAAGGCGACTGCGGCCGCGACGACGGCCGGGTCCGCGAGGATCCGGTTGTGGCCGAGCCCCGTGGTCGTCAGCAACCGAGCATCCGGCCAGCTGCCCGCCAGGGCTCGGGAAGCGTCCCAGCTGGTCTCTTGATCGTCGCGGTCGTGCACGATGAGCAGCGGCGGGGTGGCGAACTCGTCGGCCATCGCCGCGAGGTCGAAGAAGGACAGGTCAAGGCCGAACTTGTGCTCGACTCGGTCGACGAACCTCGTCCAGATCCGCTGTCCCCCGCCGAGCATGCGGATGAACGGCTGCCCGTACGACGTGACGTCGATCATCGGTGCAACAAAGACGGCCCGCCCCGGCACGACGCCGTCACGCATGGCAAGCGCGGCGACCATGCTGCCGAGGGAATGCGCGACGACGCCGTACGCAGGGCCGTGGGCAGCGACGACGGCCGTCAGGACGTCGCGGTGCTCCAACGCGTTACTCCGCCTGGGACCGCTGGGTCCAGGATCGGAGCTGCCGTGACCGAGGGCGTCGTACGCGACGACGCTGAAGCCGGCGTCGAGCAACGCCTCGATGAAGGCTCCGAGCTGGGCACCACTGCTTCCCCATCCGTGGACGAGGTAAACGATGTTCTCGCCGTGTCCCCAGCGGCGTCCGCGCACTGTCGCTCCGTAGACGGAGAGCTCGAACGGTGTGCCGCCGAGCGGGAATTCGCCGGTACTGGGTCGTCGAGCCGGAACGGTGAACCAGATGCGCTCGACCCAACGCGCGCCCAGTCCCGGGGCCGTCCGCTCGAGTACACCCATCGTGGTTCTCAGAGCACGAACGGACGTGCTCTTTCGTCCGGTTGTCGGCATGTGATACCTCTCCTTCGAATGGCGCCGTTCAGGGCCGGGCGGCATCGAGCAGGGCGTCGAGGGCTCGGCGGGCGCGGTGCGCGGCGAGGGGGTCGGCAAGCAGGCGGCTGTATTGGTGAAAACCGAGCAGGATGCCCTGTAGGGCAAACGCGAACTGCTCCGAGTCGACGTCGTCGCGAAGGTGCCCTTCGGCAATGCCGGTTCGGACGATGCGCGCGATCGTCTCACCCAGGTCGACCTGGTTGCGAACGAGCTCGTCGCGCACGGGGCCGGTCTCATCGTCGAATTCCGCCGCTGCCGCCACGAACAAGCAACCGCCGGGAAGTGCGTGGGTGTCCCATTCCAGCCAGTTCTCGAACAGCGCCCGCACCCGTGGCTCCCCGCGGGGAGCACCGAGCGCCGGCCGGATCACCAGCTCGACGAACTTGTCGCGGGCGTGCTGCACAGTTGCCAGTTGCAGGCTCTCCTTGGAGCCGAAGTGCGCGAACAGCCCGCTCTTGGACATGTTCGTCAAGTCGGCGAGGGTTCCGATCGTGACACCTCGCAGCCCGACCTCGCTGGCGGTGCGCGCCGCCTGATCGAGCACGGTGTTCCGAGTGAGTTGACCTCTTCCCACGTGCCATTCATAGCACGATCGTTCGTTCTTGTCGAGAAGCCCGGTGTCATCGCAGAGTCGTAGAGCGGCTACTTCCTCTGACCGCGGTGCAGCGCATGCCATGCCGCGCCAACCAGCGCCGCTTCCTCGATCCGTGCCGCGTTGGTCAGCCCGAACACCTCCGCCCAGCCGGGCGACGCCTGATCCATTCCTGATCGCAGCGGCGGGTTGATGACGTCCCAAGCAAGTGCGATGGATCCTCCGACCACCAGCACTGTCGCCCCGAACGTCAACGCCATGGGCGCGACTACCCGTCCCAACACCTGGAGCGCCTCGTCGAAAGCCGTGATCGCGCGGCGGTCGCCCGCAGCGGCGCGCGAGGCGATGTCTCGGACGTCGAGCTGACCTGCAGCCGAATTGCCGACAAGAGCGCCGTAGCGCGCACGAATCGCGCGTCGGGAAACCCGATCCTCCAACGGCCGCCCGTCGACCCGGACCAGGTCGAGGCGACCATCGGGTGGAACGCCCGGTCCCTGCCTCTGGGCGATCCCGTCGATCAGGAATGCCGACCCGATCCCCGTACCCAATGTCGCCCCTATCGAGCGGTGGTGACCTTGAGCCGCGCCTGCTGCCCACTCGCCGACAGCGAAAGCCTCGGCGTCGTTGACGAACGCGACCTGACCTTTCGTGCCAGTCAAGGCCCGCCGCAACACGTCGCCAAGATCCACCCCGCGCAGGGCGTCGAACTTGCCGACCCCGTGGAAGTCGGCGATCCCGCGGACATAGTCGAACGGACCGGGGATGGCGACGCCCCAAAGCGATCCGTCGTCCGGCCGCAGCGACCTCCCGGCCTCCACCATCGTGGCGATTAGCGTGTCGGCCGGTCCGCGAGGGTCGATCGACCGCCGGACGCCGGTTCCTGCGACGACCTGCCAGGTGCCGGCCTCGACGACGGCGGCTGTCACGTGCGTGCCGCCGATCTCGAGAACAGGAATCGCCGTCGAACCCATCAGCGGACCAGCGACTTCACCACGCGGACCCGACCCGCGCCGAGGTTCCGCATGCGATAGGCACCCACCGCCGCGGGGATGACCAGGGTTTCGGCATAGGCAAGCACATGCGGGACACCGCCGATGGGCTCGATCCCTACACCCTCTCCGTCCACGACGTTGATCACGTGGAAGCGGCCGACGGTGTCGTCCTCGATCGCCCGGCCTGGGCCCGATACGAGACGCCGGACCTCGAAGAACATCTCCGGCAATGACCCGAGCAGCTCCTCTCGCCAACCGTCGCCCTCCCGCAGAACACGGGGTGACTGCACGAGTTCGGACCGGACCGCGGCACCGGTCCGCTCGGTATCGAGGTTCTCGAACGCGTGCATGACGTGAACGGGCCGCTGCCGACCCTCGGCATCGCGGCGGAGCCAGTCGTAGAAGCGCAACGAGTACAGGTACGGCGTTGCGCTGACCTCGAGTACCACGTTCCCGGCACTGCTGCCATGGGGTGTCCCGGTGGGGACGCAGAAGAGGCGGTGCGGCTCGGCGCGAAAGGCCTGAACGAATCGCTCGATCTGGAACGGCTCTCCACCGTGGTCCGCCTTCTCCGCTCGTCGGTGGAACTCCGCGACGTCGACATCGTCGCGAAGGCCAAGAAAGACATGACCGTCGTCGCCTCCCACCGTCACGTAGTAGGTCTCGTGTTGCGGGTACGACCAACCGAAGATCTCCCTCATGTAGGCGGGCCGCGGGTGGCAATGGACTGACAGGTTGCCGCCGTCGACCGTGTCCAGGTAGTCGAACCGGATCGGGAACGACGTCCCGAACATCTCGTGCACGGCCGCTCCCATGATTGCGTTTGGATGTGTTGCCACGATGAGTTGGAACGGCAACTCCACCGCCGCCTCGCCATCCCCGACGAGGACGCCGCTTTCCGGCGCGATCAGCTCATAGCCCAGGGCGGTATTGACGGCCTCAGGGTTGAAGCCAAGTCGCCGTTGCCCCCACCGCCCACCCCAGGGCGTGGTGTTGAACGTCGGCCGTGTGCGGAAAGGCTGGGTGGCCAGCCTGCGCATGGTCGCTTGCAGTGCGGTCCCGTCGATCGACGTCGGGCGCTCAGGGTCCTGCACGTCGACCCATCGGTCGACGTGTGCCGCGAGCCCGTCACGGTGACGGTCGAGCAGCGGCCAGTCGACGTAGAACAGCCGCTTCGCCGTCGCAACGCCGTCACCGCTTCGCTGCCCCAGGTTGCAGCCACGCCCAGCGGCCACCTCTGCTTCCGCATACCGCTTCGGCAGGTCGACGTACCACAGGCAGTCGCTGTCGAGCAGCGCGGCACCCGGACCGTAGGCGAGAAGCACGCCGGTTGGGGGTGCGTGCGTCGCCGGAAGCTCGCCGAACAGCTGCCTGAGTTCGCCACTCGCGAGGCGTTCGAAGTCGGGGTCGTCAGCGAGTGCTGCGGTGCTCGTGGCGCGCACGATCTCCGGCCACGGCAAGAACCACGAGCGCAGGTCGAGACGCCCGGTAGCACGTCCGCGGGTGTTGAGCGCCTGGCACACCCCGTTGACGACGCCGTCCCAGTCGAGGATCCCGGGTCCGTCGATGGTCAGAACCAAAGGGTGCCCGGGCAATTGCGCCACCGGATCCTCCCAGCCGGCGACTACGGGGCCACCGACAGCTGGGTAGCGCGGGTTTCGCTCGTAGACCGGAACACTCACGTCTTGATCATCTTCTTTCGACGCTGCACTATGAATTGTTCATCCAGCTCCGAGACCGGGAGCAGGCATGGTCGTCCATCGGGGGCCTGCAGCCGATTTTTCCAACGATGTGCTCGAGCTACTCGAGGCCCACTGGGACCCAGAGCGCGGGTACTGCGTGCCGAACCCCCGGACCTATCCCCACCTGTGGCTGTGGGACTCGTGCTTCCACGCGGTGGTGTGGGCGCATTTGGGCGACGCGCGTGCGGTGCAGGAGCTCGCTGCCGTGCTGGAAGGTCAATTGCCAGGCGGGTTGGTGCCGCACATGCGGTACGCGGATACCGGGCCCGACACGTTCCTCGGACCGCTTTCGGCCACATCGTCGCTCGCCCAGCCACCGATGTTCGGCCACGCGGTCAAGGTCCTGGCCGACCATGGCATCGCAGTGCCGCCACCAACCGTCGTTCGAGCCAGACGAGGGCTGGAATGGTTGTGGTCGCGACGTCGCACCGAGCTAGACCTGCTATACGTCGTCCATCCGTGGGAGGCGGGCAACGACCACTCGCCGCGCTGGGACCATTGGGGGGCCCCGGGCACGAGCCCCGAGAACTACGACCGGCCGGCCCGGACGGCGTGGAACAAGGCTCGGATGGCCGACATCAGCTTCCACGACGACGGGGCTGCCGCCTGGTCGTCGACGTTCGTCGCCTGCCCTGCGGGCTTCAACGCCTACGTCGCATTCAACCTGGCCGAGCTGGCGGCTGCGCTCGAGGACGCGGCACTGGCCGAACGCGCTCACCGGATTGCCGCTGCGATGGACGAACACCTGTGGGATGACGACCAGCACCTCTGGATAGATCTGGCAGTTGTCGGCGGTCGCGGCCCGCGGGTCTCGACCCCTATCAGCGACGGCCTCATGGGCGCCTTGGTGACCACCGACGCGAGCCGCGCAACGGCGGCGTTGGCGCAGCTGGAGATGGCGGACCGCTTCAGCGCGCCGTTCGGGCCCTCCAACGTCGCACGGTCGGACTCGGCATACGACCCCCGGATGTACTGGCGAGGCGTCGCATGGCCGCCGTTGAACTATCTGCTATGGCTAGCACTTCGGCGTTGGCACCGGTTCGACCAGGCGGACATCCTCGCGCTGCGGACCCGAGAAGCGGCGTTACGCAACGGGTGGGCCGAGTACTGGGATCCCGAGACCGGTGAGGGCCTCGGGGCCATCCCGCAGTCCTGGACCGGCCTGGTGCTGGCGATGACCCCCGACGGTTGAGTGCTCGCCTATACGGACAGACCGCTCCGCGGGACGCACGGCGCCAGTCGCCCACTGGCAACGAGGTGGACCCAGCAGAACCTGTGCCCGCTCCAGAGTCCATGTCGATCAAGGCAGCTCGAACTCGCCCCTGCACCCGGCAGCCACAAGACGTGGTCTACACCAGCTAGTCGGTACTGATCGGCACGCGGACTCTATCCGCCAACGACCGTTCGATGGCGTCCAGCACAAGTTGGAGTTGGAGTCCGCGGGAGACGTCGGCGGTGACCGGAGCGCCGTGGCGGACGGCTGAGGCGAACTCGGCTCGCAGCACAGGCCAGCACTCGTCGTGGTCGATGTCGGCGGTGTCCCAGCGGAGGCTGCCTCGGTCGGAGAACAACTCGACCCGGGTGAGGGAGCGGTCGAGTTGGACGGCGCCTGAGAGAGCCAGCTGGCCGGTCCCGCCGTCGTGTTCGGTCGCGACCGCGAGGTAGGTCCGGGAATCCCCACTCCCCAGGACCGACCGAATCGAACCGGCAGCCGCATCGACGAGATCGACGAGGTGTGGGCCGAGGTCGAGCAGCGCTCCGTGCTCGAGCCGCCAGGGCGTGGCGGCCGGACCCCGACCCGTCGCGTCCGCGAGGAGGCCGCCGTGGAGATACGCCGCGAGAACCCCTCTGATCGGCCCCTGCGCGCGCAGGGCCCGAGCATCCCGGAGAAACGCTTTTGTGCTGGGGTGGAAGCGCTTCGTCAGCACCAGGATGTTGGGGACGGCCGCAGTCAAGACCGCATCGGCGAGCCGCCCTGCCTGATCCAGGTCGAGGCCGAGCGGCTTCTCGAGCATCAGGGCCTTCCCGGCCCGGGCGGCCTGTCCGGCGAGATGCGCCTGAACGTCCGGCGGGACCGCAAAGTCGACCGCCTCGCACAGGTCGAGGAGCTCGTCGTACGAATCCACCGCGACCGTCCCGACTTCAGCTGCGAGTGCGCTGGCGGCGTCGCGGTTGCGGGCCCAAATGCCGGCCAACCGGGTCTCGGGCCCTCGAGAAAGCATCCGTGCGTGCATGACGCGCGCCCACGGCCCGGCACCGACCAGGCCGACAGCGACCGGCTCTGCGGTCCAGCGCGATCCGGCCGGACCGGGCTTGCTCTGCTCACGTGTGGCGCTCATCGACGCAGCCCTCGTCATGACTCATTCGAGCCAACCGTAGAGATACAGCCCTGGTGGTAGCGTCCATGCCCAGCCACGTGATCCACGACGGTGATCATCCTCGAGCAGGCGGCAAGGAATCATGGCCCGCGCGGTCCGCCTCAACGGCCCTCGTTCGGTCGACGTCACGACGGTTCCAGTCCCAGCATTGGATCCGGGCGAGCTGCGCGTACGGACGCTGGCCTCCGGCATCTCGACGGGAACCGAGCTCACCGCCTATCGCGGCACGAATCCACTGCTCACCTCACGATGGGATCCCGACCTGCGCCTGTTCATGGGCGTCGCAGGGCCGCCGTCGTACCCGCTGATCAGATGGGGTTACTCGGAGGTGGGCGAGGTTGTCGAGATCGCGTCCTCCGACGCCGAAGGCGGCGCCTCGCCGGCCGACCTTCGGGTAGGAGACATGGTGTGGGGAATCTGGGGTCATGTCTCCGACGCCGTGTTGCCGATCGAGCGACTCCGCGGGCATGTGCTCCCGCAGGGGGTCGACCCGGTGGTCGGGTGTTTCGTCCGCGTCGGTGCAATTGCCCTGAACGCCGTTCTCGCGGCAGGCACTGCGCTGGGCGAAACGGTCGTCGTCGTCGGGCAGGGCGTCATCGGCCTGCTTGCGACGTCCTTCGCCGCTCAGAGCGGAGCGCGCGTGATCGCGGTCGAGGGCATTCCGGCGCGTCGTGAGCTGGCCCGGGAGCTCGGTGCGGCCGAGACCTTCGCCCCCGGACCTGAGGTCGCTCTCGCCGTCCGCGAGCGCACTGATGGGCGGGGGGCCGATGTCGCCATCGAGCTCAGCGGCGTCTTTCCTGCGCTGCAGGAGGCGATTCGCCTCGTCGGGCCAGACGGACGGGTCGTTGCGGCAGGCTTCTACCAGGGGGAGGCGACCGCCCTTCGCCTCGGCGAGGAGTTCCACCACAACCGGGTCGATGTCGTCGCTTCCCAAATCGGCGGGGTACCGGCGCACAAGCGGGCTCGCTGGGACGTGCCGCGGCTGCAGGAAACCGTCGTCGACCTGATCGCCAGTGGACAGCCCGACGTGACCCGGCTGGTCAGTCACCGGTTCGGCATCGAGGACGCCGCCCGCGCGTACGAGCTGCTGGACGGCGAGCCGGCGACAGCCCTGCAGGTCGTATTCGAGTTCCCCACTGGAGCAGGTTCGTGACGGCGATCCTCGTCCAGGAACAGCA
>DASSDH010000011.1:0-4078 GCA_035697245.1 Jiangellaceae bacterium | reverse complement strand
CTCATGCGCCCCGCCGATGCGCGCCTCGAGGCCCTGCGCGGAACCGTGTCCGAGTTGCTGAGCATGGACGAGCCGCGCAAGCGGTTCGCCGGGATGATGTCCGGTCTGGACATCCATTACGACCTCGGCGAGGGACATCCGTTGCTCGGCCGGCGCATGCCCGACCTAGACCTCGTCACCTCCGATGGCCCACTGCGCGTGTTCACCCTCCTGCACGATGCCCGGCCCGTGCTGCTCAATCTCGGTGAGCCAGGCGGCTTCGACATCACTCCATGGGCGGACCGGGTTCAGTTGGTCGACGCCAAATACGTTGGTAGGTGGGAGCTCCCGGCACTCGGGGCGGTCACTGCTCCCACCGCCGTGCTGATTCGGCCCGACGGATATGTGGCCTGGGTGGGAGACCTAACCCAGCTGGGGCTCGCCGACGCGCTAACCACCTGGTTCGGACCGCCAAATGCGGCGTAGCTCATTCTGTTAGGAGTTCTTACGGTCGCCGCGTCATACGTCAGCCGAGAAGTGAGCGTCATCCATGAACCAGGCAACGAACTACCTCCGAGACCAAGGTTAGCTGGGTCGGAATTTCGGTGTTGACCGAATTCTTGACCAACGAATTGGGTCCTCGCGGTCAGCCCATTCCGTAACTAATCTACGGTGAGCGAGGGCGACCGCGAGCAACCGTACGTGAATGAGGCGTCTATGCCGGACAAGCGTGACAAGGCGCCGCGGATTCCACCACGCTGGTTCATCCGACTCGCGTGGCACACGCACCGCGGCCTGTATCGGGTCACTGGCGGACGGATCGGACTTTGGCGTCCGAAGGGCACCCGCTGGGGGACCCTGCGGCTGACCACCACGGGGCGCCGGACCGGCCGCCCACGCGGGGTGATTGTCGGGTACTTCGAGGATGGCGAGAACCTCGTCACGATGGCCATGAATGGCTGGGGAAAGGAGGAGCCGGCGTGGTGGCTCAACCTCCAGGCGCATCCGGACGCACGGGTCGACCTCGTCGACGGGCCGAGGCTCGTGCGGGCCCACGCGGCGAGCGGGGACGAGCGGGTGCGGCTATGGGATCGGTGGCGCCAGATCGACGCCAACCTGGACGCCTACGCGGCGTTGCGGCCGTCCGAGACGGCTCTGGTGGTGCTGGAGCCACAGCGCGGCCCGGCCGGATCGCCGTAGGGCTCGACGGGGTGGACGCCCGACTCCCCGAGAGCGCCGTCGCCCCGAACAAGAATCCACAGCCATTGTCACCGCCCGAGTAGCGGACCTCCTCTTCCAAGGGGCCGTCGAGCTGGCGCACCGAACGACAACCTTGTCTTCCGCCTGTGCGCCAGCTGATACTCAGGGTCGGATCAAAGGGGTGAACTTGACGAGCGAGCCGACCGTCCTCACGTTCCTGATCGCGGACGTCCGCGGCTACACGCGGTTCACGCGCGAGCGGGGGGACGCCGCCGCAGCGCTGCTCGCGAAGAAATTCGCCGACCTCGCCCGCGACGCCGTGGCGGCTCGCGGCGGCTCGGTGCTCGAGCTTCGAGGCGACGAGGCGCTCGCCGTGTTCGACTCGTCCCCGCAGGCCGTCAGGGCCGCGCTTGAGCTCCAGGCTACGTGCGCCGAGGAGAGCGGGGCCGACCCCGCGCTCCCTCTTCCGATCGGGATCGGGATCGACGTCGGCGAGGCGGTCCCCGTCGAGGACGGCTACCGTTGGCGTCGTTCTCGGCGGACGGGAAGCTATACGCGGTCGGCAACTCCGACGGGCGGGTTTTCGTGTTCCGGGCCGGTCGGGGCGGCCGGTCGGCACCCCGTTCGTGGGCGACGCCGGATACGTGTTCTCGGTCACCTTCGATCCCCGACGCGGGATCCTCGCGGTCACCGGCACCGACGGCGTGGTCACGCTCGCCGATCCCGTCACGGGATCGACCTTCGGGAGTCCGTTAGTCGGCTCGGGCGCGGCCTGGTCGACCGGGCCATGGAGCCCCGACGGGTCAAAGTACGTGATCGTCGGGAACAAACGGGATCGGTAACGTCTGGGACATGTCGCCTCAGGACTGGGCACGCCGCGCGTGCCAAACGGCCGGCCGATCGCTCACGCAGCGCGAGTGGCGCCAGTTCCTTCCAGATCGGCCCTACGATCCGGCCTGCTGACGGCGATTGAGGTTCGCATTGAAATTGACACCCCACCGAGTAGGGCATCTAATCGGTGATCGGAGAAGCGACTAGAGAGGGAGGGGGGACATGCTCAACGGTGACGACACGCGGTGGGAGCGCTGGGGAGCGATCGGCGGCTTCTTGTACGTGATCGGGATGATCCTGTTGTTCGTCTGGGCCGGGGAGCCGCCGCAGGACGCCACGACCGAGCAGTTGCTCCAGTTCTACCAGGACAACGAGTTCGCCGTGACGTGGGGCGCATACATCGGGGTCGCGGTGGGCGGGCTGGGGCTCCTGTGGTTCTTGGGCAGCCTCCGGAGCGCCTTGCGACGGGCCGAGGGTGGGACGGGGCGACTGTCAGCCATCGCCATGGCGGCGGGAACGGGGAGCCTCATCCTCCTGCTCGGGGCCGCCGGGGTGTTCGTCTCCACGGCGTTCAGCGCCGTCGATCCGGGGAACGTCAATTTCCAGTTCGACCTGAGCACACATGACATGGTTGTTGGGGCCGGCTTCGGGCTCTTCATCTTCCACCTGGTGCTGGCGGGTGCCCTCGTGGCGGCGACCTCGGTGGTCTCCATCCGGACCGCGGTGTTCCCGAAGTGGCTCGGCTGGGTGGGTACGCTGCTGGCGCTCGCACTCGTGTTCCCTATTGTCTCGTTCTTCGCGCTCTGGGCCTTCTGGGCGTGGGTGATCGTGATCGTGATCTTGCTGCTGATGGGACGAGGGAGCCGGTCCGCTCCGGGAGCGACGCCATAGCCGCTCTGTTCCTCAGCTTGACTCGCGGTGGTACTGATGCGTCCTCCGACCGGCTTGAGGCTGGGCTGGAATCTTCTGCTCAGCGACCATCCTGCGAGCGTATGGGTCGTGATCCTGGACGACGGTTCCGCCGGCGAGGTCCTGCGACGCGGGACGCCTCTTCCATGGTAAACGCGCCGCGTCGGCTGCGGATCCAAGCGCGCGACTCCCGGTAGCGGATCGCCTCGTAGGCGATCAGCGTCGCGCACACCGCCGCAACCAGCCCGAGCGCAGAGAGGGCCTGCATCCCTCCGGCGAGGGGGAGTAGCCCGATCAGCAGGATCGCGGCGACCGGCCGACCGTGACCCCATCCACCCCCGATTCGGAGCCGCAAGGCTATGTGCGCGAGCAGGTACAGTGCGACGCCACCACACAGGCCCAGGGCTGGGACTGGTGGGAGCGAGCCGTCGACTTTGGCGAGGGTCGTCTTCAGGCCGAGCGCGAACAAGACGATCCCCGCGACCATCGGAAGGTGCAGGTAGGAGTACAGGTCGCGTGCGAGCGCGGCGCGCGCCGTACCCGTCGCCTCAGTTAGCCTGGCCTGGGCCACGAAGACGACCCAGTCGAAATACGACCACCAGATCGCAGCGATGACGGCGATCCCGAGGAGGGCTGTCACTATCAAGCCGGCATCGAGCGGCAGTCCCGCCGCGCCAACCCCGATCGCGACGATCGACTCTCCCAACGCGATGATCACGACCAGGCCATGGCGCTCCACGAAGTGCGCCGGCGAGACGCGCCATCCGCGCATGCGGCCCACGAGAACCCCGAGATAGTCAAAAGCCAGGGCCGCACCCCATATCGCCAACTGTGGGGCGCCGTCGAAGAAGCCTGCGACGACAAGCAGCCCCGGGCCGATGGTGGAGGTCGGGACGACCCTGACGACGGCGCGAAGCAGGTCGCGATCGCCCCGGCCGGCGATGGCGTACAGGACCAGGTGGAGGGCGCGCACGATGAAGTACGCAACGCCGAATACCACCCCGCCGGTGCCGAAGGCTTTCGGCACTGCGAGTGACACGATGAGCATCGCGCCGATCGCGCCGAACACCACGAGCCGCACGGCCCCCTCTTCGGGGTTGAGGGTGTTCGTCAGCCAGGCGTAGGCGGCCCAGGCCCACCAGAGCGCGCCGAGCAGCAG
>DASSDH010000010.1:0-3129 GCA_035697245.1 Jiangellaceae bacterium | reverse complement strand
GGCGACGACCCGGGTGAGCCAGCCGCGCGGATCGTCGACGGTCTCCGCCCACTCGCTCCAGCGCGGCCACGCGTCGGCGACCACGTCCTCGGCATCCGCCCAGCTCGACGTCAGCCGGTACGCGACGCCATGCAGGTACGGCCGCAGCTCGGCGAAGATCGCTGCGGCCTCGTCCGTGCGCACCTATCCATCCTCCTCGCCACCAGACGACGCAGGGCAGCCGACTGTGACAGCCGAGACATGCTGCCCGCCGCCGATCTGGAGAGGAGGCAACCTCCCAGACGGGCCCTTACACGAGTTCGGCGATCACCACGCCGTGGGCTTGGTAGGCGTTCGCAGCCACACATCGAAGAACGAGGCGAGATCCTGACCAGAAACCTCCTCGTAGACCGCCTCGAAGTCCTCCGTCGTGCCGGTGGCGTCGTTGTAAAGCGTCAGCCACTCCTGGGCCGCTGCGAAGAAATCGTCGTCGCCTACCTTCACCCGTAGCGCGTGGAGCGTGGCGGCACCTCGGTCATAAATCGCGCCGAGGAACAACCCGAATGGCCCGGGGTCTGCGATGGTCAGGTCCCAGAACGGGTCATCAGCGGGGATTGCCATGACGTCGTCGAAGAGTTCCTGCGCAGTGGCATCGCCCGTTTCCTCACTCCACAGCCACTCGGCGAAGGTGGCCCAACCCTCGTTGAGCCAGATGTCCTGCCAGCGCTCCGGGCTCACGGTGTTTCCGAACCACTGGTGGGCGAGCTCGTGCAGGACTGTGCCCTCGCGCGCGACCCGCGAGTACACCGGCCGGGTCTGCGTCTCGAGTGCATAGCCGACGGTGTCGTCGTCGACGATCGACCCGTAAGAGTTGAACGGGTAGGGCACGAACTCGTCTTCGAGGAAAGCGATCATGTCCGCCTGTAGGGCTAGGCTGGCCGCAGTAATTGCTGCATTGGCCGTGGTCAGATTGTCGTCGACAGCGTCAATGATCGGCAGCCCGTCGGCCGTTTCGGAGCGACGCAGCTCGTAGTCACCGACCGATGCTGTGGTCAGATAACTCGCCTGCTTGTCCGGGGCATCCCAGTACCAGGTGGTCCAGCCGTCCGCCGTGACCGGGTCCCGCGCTGGGAGCCCATTGGCGACTGCGACCTTCCCATCCGGCACGGTGATCTCGAAGCCATACGTTGCCTTGTCTGTCGGGTGGTCGCTGACGGGGTACCACGTCATCGAACCTTCCGGTTCACCGACGACCATCGCGCCGTCGCGGGTGGTCACCCAGCCGTAGAGGACGCCCTCGATGTCGACCGGCCGCGTGGTCTCGCCGCCGTAGGTGACGACGACCTGAACATGCTGTCCCTTCTTGATCTTTGGTCGGGGCTGGATCGTCAGTTCCCACACGCGGGCTTCGTCGTCCTGGACGTGCCAGTACGCAGCATCTTCGACCTCGGCGCCTGGCGCTGGCGGTGTCACCTCGCTCGCGGCCTTGCCGTCGACTGTGACTGCCTGCACCTCCAACCCGCGCAGGTCGAGATTGAAGCGGTCCAAGTCCTGAGCGGCGACGAGGCTGATGGTCGCGACGCCATCCAGCTGACCGACGAGGGGCGCGGGGGCGGACGGTGGTGGCGTGTACGTGATGTCCAAGTCGTAGTGCTCGACGTCGTAACCGCCGTTGCCGGCAAACGGGAAGTAGGCGTCGCCCGCACCGGCCGCTCCAGCGGTGAAACGAGGCTCACCCGGAGCGGCGGTCGCCGCTGCCGGCAGAGCGAGCGCACCCGCCCCCACCAGGGCAGCCATCAACCCGCGGACCACTCTCACGCGCGAATTCACCGGTCCGTCTCCCTTCGCTCCGTGTGTCTGCACTCTAGACGTCCTGGAAATTATCCGATACCCACCCAGATCGACGTCCCTGCGGCTACGCCGACCATCTGTAGCTCGAAGCTCGACCGTTGCAGGGTGACGCTGGTCACCCTTTCGCCGAGTTGGGAACGATCCCTCGGCCCAGAAACTTGTCCCTGGGGTAATCCATATTCGAATCTGAGCAGCGAGAGATCATTTGGTGACCGAGCAGTCCGACAAGAAGCGAATCGACTTCGACCCCATTCAAGTAGCCGCCGGCAGCCTGGCGTCGGTGACCGCTGCCGTCGCCGCCTCGGAGTTGGGTGTTGCCGGCACGCTGATCGGCGCCGCGGTCGGCAGCGTGGTCGGCGCTCTGGCCGGGACCGTCTACGAGCATTACATCGACCGAACGCAGGACCACGTGCGCACGTTGGTGCCGCGTCGAACGGCGGACCATCCGCCGACGGATCACACCGCGACGACTACCACGACTGCCACGACTGCGACGACTGCGACGGCCAGACCGGCGTGGCTGCGTTCGGGCCGGTTGGCGCTGGTTGGGTCGGCCGCCGTCGGCCTCGGCATCGCGCTGGTGGCCCTGACCGGATTCGAGGCGGTGACCGGCCAGCCGATCGGCGCTGGGGAGGCCGACGGTGGCACGAGCATTGGGCGGGCCTTCGGTGGTGGCTCTTCAGCCGGCACTGGGGTCGACCCCAGTTCGACGCCGTCGCCGGAAGTCACCGTTGATGGCGAGCCGACGCCGACTCCGGCGCAGTCAGAACCGAGCCCGTCGCCTGCGACTACGGCTCCGACCCTGGAGCCCAGCGCGCCGTCGACGTCGCCCACGACCGCGGAGACCCCGCAGCCATTGCCACCCAACGGCTGACCGAGCCAACCAGGAAACAGACGTGAGTTAGCAACATAGTGAAGTATGCTCAGTACATGGTGGATGCGGAACGCTACATCGCGGCCCTCGATCACGTCTTCGAACTGACCGTCCTGCTGCACGACGACATGACCGAAAGCCTGGCTCGCGAGGGCTTGACCACCTCGCGTGCTCACCTGCTGTGGGAGCTCCATCAGCTCGGTCCAACGACTCAGACATCATTGGCCGAGGCGCTGGGAGTGAGTGCGCGCAACGTCACCGGACTCGTCGACGCGCTCGTCGAAGGCGGTTTCGTGATTCGGGAGCCGCACCCCACGGATCGGCGAGCCGTGCTCGTGTCGTTCACCGACCACGGAGCGGCCGTCGTCAAGGTCATGGAGCAGGGCCAGCGGGAACTGGCGAACCTGCTGTTCGCTCAGATGCGA
>DASSDH010000009.1:0-5043 GCA_035697245.1 Jiangellaceae bacterium | reverse complement strand
CGTTCCGGCCAAGGAGCGACCGGACCTGCTGGCCGAGCCGGTGTGGGCGGCACTCAGCGCCCGCCCCGAGGCGGAGGTCTACGTCGCCGAGATCGACCCGACGTTGGCCGACACCGCCCAGTTCTGCGCGGCCTATGGGGTTCCGCCTGAGATCTCCGCCAACTGTGTCGTAGTTGCGGGCCGGCGGGCTGGCGAGCAGCGGGTGGCCGCGTGCATGGTGCTTGCCACGACCCGGGCCGACGTCAACAACGTCGTGAAGCGGCACCTTGACGTCCGGAAGGCATCGTTCCTGCCGATGGACGAGGCGGTGGTGGCCACCGGGATGGAGTACGGCGGCATCACCCCGATCGGCCTGCCGGCCCACTGGCCCGTGCTCGTCGATGCCGTCGTCGCCGACCTGCCGTACGCGGTAATCGGCAGCGGAGTACGGCGATCGAAGCTCGCCCTCCCCGGCACCACGCTCGCCAGCTTGCCGGGTGCGGAGATCGTCGACGGGCTCGGCAGACCGGCCTGAGGGCCTGCGTGTGCCGCACAATGGGATCGCGGTACTGCGCCCGTAGCTCAGCGGATAGAGCAGGTGCCTTCTAAGCACTTGGTCGGGGGTTCGACTCCCTCCGGGCGCGCTGACCAGCGGAAAGGCAGGCGGCCTACTTCGACCTCACCTATCGCAGAGTCCTCACCTAACGCCGGCGCCCGCGCGAGCGTCAGGCCAGTGCAGATACGTCGCAATTTGGCCATCGCGGACGTCGAGGCCATCGTCCCTTTGAACCGTGTCGGGTGGTAGCTCGTTTCAGGGGTTGGGGCATGCTTCCGTGGGTTGAAGCCACCGACAACCGGCCAAGTACGCCCGACGACACCGGAAAGGATCATCCAATGGGTCCCCTGCCTTCGCTGACCCGCCGAACCGTTCTCGGCGTCGCGCCCGTCGCCCTGACCCTGGGTCTGGCCGGCAGCGTGCCGGCCGTCGCTGTCATTGATGACGATGACGACCAAGGCCATTCGGTCGCTACCCCGCGCAACGCCGCCCAGGTGGCGTTCCACGACGCGATGCGCAAACTGTGGGAAGACCACGTGACCTGGACCCGGCTGGCGATCGTGACCTTCGCCTTGGCCGACGAGTCCGCGGGGTTTGACGCCACCGCGGCGCGGTTACTGCAAAACCAGGTCGACATCGGCGACGCGATCAAACCCTTCTACGGCGACGCCGCCGGCGCACAGCTCACCGCGCTGCTACACGATCACATCACCATCGCCGTGGAGATCCTGCACGCGGCCAAGGCCGGCGACACCGCCGCATTAGAGGCGGCGAGCGCCCGCTGGTACGAAAACGCCAACGACATCGCCGACTTCCTGTCCGCCGCCAACCCGAAGTTCTGGCCGCAGGAGATGATGCGGGCGGACATGAAGACGCACCTTGACCAGACCCTGAGTGAAGCCGCGCATGAACTGGCGGGCGACTTCGCCGCGAGCGTGGCCGACTACGAAGAAATACACGCCCACATCCTCGCCATGGCGGACGTGTTGAGCTCCGGCATCATCGGGCAATTCCCGTCCCGCTTCCACTGAGCCACACGTCGAGGTTTCGCTTGCTGGGGCCGCGGGCGGTACCAAGGGACGGGTGCGCCGGCGTGGGAGCGCCGCGAAGGCCTTGGGGCCGAGTTGCTCGGACACGGCCCAGTCCGATTAGACCAGCATCGACTGGCTAGATTCCGATCATGCGCATCGGCATCGGCCTACCGAACCCCGACCCCAGTTGTCCCGGTCACTTGCTCCCGCGCTGGGCAATGGCTGCCGAAGAATGTGGCTTTACGACCCTGGCGACGATCGACCGCGTCGCCTTTCCCAACCATGACTCGCTGATCGCGTTGGCCGCGGCGGCAGCAGTGACCGACCGCATCGAGTTGCTGCCGAATATCCTCCTCGTTCCGACGCGTGACCCAGTGCTGCTCGCCAAGGAGACGGCCACCCTGGCGAGCATCTCGCGTGGCCGACTGATGCTCGGCGTCGGTGTGGGTGACCGGCCGGACGACTACGCAGTGATCGGAGTCGACTTCGGCAACCGGGGTCAGCGATTGGACGCGATGCTCGAGACCATGACCAAGGCGTGGCGCAGCGAACCCGTCGAAGGCAGCACGGAACCGGTGGTCCCGCCGGTACCGGGAGGGTCGGTCCCCCTTCTCATCGGCGGCACGAGCGACGCCAGTGTGCGCCGAACCATCGAGTACGGCACCGGCTGGACGTCTGGCGGCGCACCGGTGGACCGGGCGGCGCCGTTCGCGCAGCGGGTGCGCGAGGCATGGCGGGAGGCCGGAAAGGACGGCGAACCGCGAATCGCCGCGCTCGCCTACTTCTCCCTCGGTGATGAAGTGGAGAGCGCCTCGTACCAGTACATGCGGCACTACTACGGATTCCTCGGCGACTACACCGAGATGATCGCAGCAAGCGCACTGCGGTCGGCAGGCGCGATCACTGGTGCTGTCGCGGCGTTCGCCGACGCCGGATTCGACGACCTCATCCTCGACCCGACGGTCGCAGACATCTCGCAGGTCGACCGCCTGGCCGACGTCGTGTTCTGAGGGTCAGACGGTGAGCGCCAGCATGGCCATGAAGCCGGAGCCGACGTCGCCGTTGACGTCGGCAAGCTGCTGATCGACTCCGTCGCTGAAGACCATGTCGCTGTCCAGCGACGTCTGAGCCTTGTGCTGCACGCTTTGCTCATAGCCGTCGGTGGCGTACACGAGGTCGCAGACGTCTTCCGGGAGCGCGAGCTGAGAGGTCGCCATGACGTTCCCGGCGCTGGTGGCCTCGGCCAGGCTCGGGTACACCTCGAAGTGGATGTGCGGCCAGCGCCCCGAATAGCAGGCGGGAAAGATGGTGGTGAAGGTGACGTGGCCGTTGGCGTCGGCCTCCTGGACACCCCGTAGGTAGTTCTGGTCGGTGACTCCGTCGGAGTAGAGCGAGTACCGACCCTCGCGGTCGCAGTGCCACAGGTAGACCGCGGCCCCCGAGAGTGCCGCGCAGCCGTTGGCCTGGTCGAGAAGCGACAACGTCACCGTCAACGGAACGCCGTCGGCGGTTCCACTCGACGACCCGAAGCTGGAACGGATGTCGCTGCGGACGATGCCGGATTCGGTGAGCACGTTGGGGCCGTTCGATCCATCGCCGGGGTACGGTCCCGCCGTCTCCTCCGGGATCTCCTCGCAACTCGCCGAGGTTGCGGACCCCGTCGGAGTCGACGGCGCTGCTGTGGACGCGTCGTCGGCCGACCCGGCTGCGGTGGACCCGGTCGCAGGCGCGTCCTCATCCGTCGCGCAACCGACGAGGGTCGCCAGCCCGACCCCCGCGAACAGGGTCAGCGCCCGCCGACGGCTGAGCGTCCTGAGGTCATACGCGAGCCCGAGATCGTGCTCGGGCGGCGGTTCACGGTGATGTATCACAGTCCCTCGTCTCGACTCCGGTCACCAGACGCTAACCGGGTCCGATCGGAGAACGGAACGACGCGAACCGGACTCACAGCAAGCTCATAGGCCCCTGACAACGGCCGCGGAAAGGTTCACGATGGCAGGCATGACCACGACCGACCGGCTCCATCTCGACCCAGCACTGGTGGACGGGCTCCGGAGACCCTTCAAAGGCGAGATAGTCCAGCCGGGCGACGCCGACTACGACCAGCATCGCCGGATCTGGAACGGTTCGATCGACCGGTATCCGGCCCTGGTGGCCCGGTGCGCCGACGCGGCCGATGTGGGTCGCGCCATCCGGTTTGCTCGGGAAGCCGGTCTGGATTTGACAGTGCGCAGCGGCGGGCACAGCTTTCCCGGGCATTCAGTCAGCGACGACGGCATGGTCGTCGACCTGTCGCTGATGAAGAGGATCCAGGTGGACCCAGAGAACCGGGTCGTGCGGGTTCAGGCCGGTGTCCGCCTCGGTGAGCTCGACCAGGCGACCCAGCCGTTCGGGTTGGCGGTGCCTGCCGGCATCGTGACCACGACGGGGCTGGCTGGGTTGACCCTGGGCGGCGGCATCGGCTGGTTGATGCGCAAGTACGGGCTGACGATTGACCAGCTGCTGTCCGTGGAGTTGGTGACCGCCGACGGCGAGTTGGTCACGGCCAGCGAGTCGGAGAACCCGGACCTGTTCTGGGCGGTCCGCGGTGCCGGTTCGAACTTCGGCGTGGTCACCGAGTTCGAGTTCCAGCTCAACCCCCTTGGTCCAGAGGTCTTCGCAGGGGCGGTCTTCTGGCCGATGGAGGAGTCGGCCAACGTGCTGCGCTTCTACCGCGACTGGATCACCGACGTCCCGGATGAGCTCACGACCATTGTGGTGCACCGTAAGGCGCCGCCGCTGCCGGCGGTCCCGGCCGAGCTGCACGGCCGACCAGTGGTGACGATCATCTCTTGCTACGCCGGCCCGGTGGCGGACGGCGAGCGGGTCCTCGCCCCGATGCGGGCTTTCGGATCACCGCTGCTGGACCTCAACGCGCGGAAACCCTTCGTCGACCATCAGGCGATGTTCGACCCGTCGTTCCCCAACGGCTGGTGGTACTACTTCCGCTCCTGTGAAGTCGACACACTGAGCGACGAGGTCATCGACATCACCGCCGAGCACGCCCAGCGACTCCGCTCGCCGTTGACCGCATTCCCGATCTTCCACCTCGGGGGCGCGGTCGCGCAGATGGGCGACGACGACACGGCTTTCCACGGGCGCACCTCCGGACACATTTTCAACATCAACGCCACTACCAGCGCCCGCGACGGTTTCGACGCCGAGCGGGAGTGGTCGAGGACGTTCTGGACCGCGCTGCAGCCCTACCAGCGCGGGGTCTACGTCAACTTCCTGATGGACGAAGGCGACCAGCGAGTCCGCGAAGCCTACGGGCCGGCGAAGTACGACCGGCTGCGGGCACTCAAGCGGCGGTACGACCCGAACAACGTCTTCTGCCACAACCAGAACATCCCGCCGGCTTGACGGGCGCCCGCTCTGACGGTCCGACCGGCATACCTGTCGCAAGATCGGCGCAGGTAGCGTCGGAACCGTGCCGAA
>DASSDH010000008.1:0-17008 GCA_035697245.1 Jiangellaceae bacterium | reverse complement strand
AGGAGTTCCTGCGTTTCCTCAAACAGATCGCCAAGGCCTACCCGCGGCGCAAGCTACACATCGTGTGCGACAACTACGCCACCCACAAACACCCGAACGTGCAGGCGTGGCTGAACCGCAACCCGCGGATCACGCTGCACTACACCCCGACCTCCGGATCCTGGTTGAACATGGTCGAGATCTTCTTCTCGATCATCACCCGCCAGGCATCCGCCGCGGCAGCTTCACCTCCGTCAAAGACCTGATCACCGCGATCCGAGCCTTCATCGACGGCTGGAACGACCGCTGCGAACCGTTCGTCTGGACCAAAACCGCCGAACAGATCCTCCCCCACGCCACCGGCGGTCAAAGAACATCATTTACGCGGCACTAGCGCCCGGCCATTGCCAATTAAGTAATCGTCGCGACGCGCCATTGCGTTACACCTGAAGTGGTCCCTGATCCTGCCTAACGCCTCGGCCGGTGTGGCAGGGTGCGGTCGAACGCAGGCCGGCGTGCAGCGCCGACCAGGGTCAGCAGATCACCCCAACCGTGGCGGCCGGGTTGTTGCGGTGGGAAAGTGGTCGACACGGCGGGGCTTCCGGTCGAGGTTCCCCGGCCGCGTTCCAGCGCATAGCCGGGGGGACCACCTACAGGATCGGCAACGCAGCGTCTAATCTGCCGCCGTCCGCTCGTCCACTACCTGCGTTATCAGGATCGCCGCCGGGAAGGCCAAACAGCGCAGCCGCGGCCGACGCATGGTTGCCGCCCATACCGGCGCCCATGCCCAGGATGGTCAGGGTGCCGTCCCGTTGTCGGTCACCTTGAGATCCTTGTTGACCTGTGTGAAGACGTTGGTGAAGGTCTTGTCGTTGGCCAGGGTGGTGAACGACTCCGTGCCGGTGCCCCCCGCTCCAGCGGCTTGGCCGTGGCTGGACCGACCGCCGTGCCCAACACGACTGCGGCCAGCTCGCCGGACAGCGCCAGCCCGACGCGGCATCGGGTCCAACGGCGATTCAGCGGCATTTCTTTCGCTCGCTTCGTCAGGCGGCGTTGTCTTCGGTGAGGTATTCGGTGTTGATGGCGGTGATGAGTTGGTAGTCGGTGGCGGCGTCGAGTTCGGCGTGGAGTTGGTGGATGAGGGCTTGTTCGGCGGCCGCGGCATTTGCGGCGGCTCGGGCGGCGGCAGCTTGCTGGGTGCGCTGGTGGCGGCGAGTGGTGCGGGCTCGGTCGCGGATGGCCGCGGCGATGTCGGGCCAGCGGTCCACCTCAGCCGCAGGGTCTGGCGGTGCGGTCTCCTGCTCGACGGCGGGATCCGGTGGGGATTCCCCAGTGGGGAAGTAGGCATCGTCCGGATCGACAGGGAGCCGAGTCCGCAGGTCGGGTGGATCGCCGCGACGTCCAGTGGGCGCGACCGGCGGGGTCGGCGCGGTGGTGTAACTGCGGCCGATGGGGCTGGTCTGGGTAAGCGTCCCGGACTCCGGGTCGAGCACGTGCACCCAGCCGCCGTGGGTTTTGCCGTTGTGGTCGCCCGGACACAGCGGGGTCAGGTTGGTGATGCTGGTCGGGCCGGCCGGGACTGGGACGACATGATCCACCTGCAGATCGTGCCGGTGGCCGCAGCCGCGGGCGGAGCAGACGCCGCCGGTGCGAGTATGCAGGAATCGGCGCATCGCCGCGGTGGGCCGGTACCGCTTGATGTCCTGGGTAACCAGGTGTCCGTCAACCGGATCGGTGAGCAGTCGCTCCCACACCGTGGCGTCGGCCATCAGCTCGCGGGCCACACCGGCCGGAATCGGGCCCACCCCGGCCAGCTCACCGGGGGCGTCGTCGACGCCGACCAGGCTCGACAGGGGGATGGTGACCTGCCCCACCAGGCCACCACCACTACGGGGGTGCTGCTCGGCGCCGGTGAGCAGGTGGTGGGCGGCGTCGAACCGCAGCTGATCCAGGCTGCTGGCGCAGCCCTCGGCCTGCCATTGGCGGGCGAGGGCGTCGACGGCGGCGTGGCAGGCAGCGGTCTCCTGCACCGGGCCGACCAGCCCGAAGACGCCCTGGCCGTTGGCGGTGTCGGCGTTGTGCCAGACCCGCCGCTCCGCTCGGGTGTCCGCGGCGGCCTGTTCGGCCCGGCTCGGATCGGCCGCCAACACCGCCCGCACAGTCCGCCGCGACCACTGCCGCATCGTCCACCCCGACCCGGTCGCGTGCAGGCACTGGGCGTGCGCGGCCAGCAACTCCTCCACCACAGTGGCGCGCAGCCCCGGGTTGCCGGCCAGCGGCGCGGTCTCCCTGGCCAGCAGCCTGGCGTGCTCCAGCCGAATCACACCGGCGGTTAGTCCGGCCGCCACGGCCGGGATGTCCCGCAGGAACTCGGCAAACGTGATCTTCGCCAAGGCCGCCACCTGCGAGCAGCCGTAGGCGGCCCGGACCTCGTGCACCACGAGCCGATCGGCATCGAGATGATGCACCTCTTCGCCCACCGGCGTCGGCTCAAGGACCGGGTACGTCCGCCGCAGCCGGGCCAGCCCGGCGCTTTCCGCAGCGGCGACCCAGCCGGCCAGCCGGGCGGCGGCGAGCGCATAGCCCAGCGCAGCGTCGGCGTCCAACGACGCCACGTCCACGCCGGCCAACGCCGCCGCCAACGGGGCTCCGGAGAGGTCCTCAAACATGACCCAATCGTACAGGTGTTCGACGACAATTGAGCTCACTCTCCACCTGGCTATTGGTGCCAAGATTCACCCCGAAATTTGGCATCAGCAACGTGCGCGTACGTGGAGGCCGAGGCATTGGATTCACGCTGTCAATTCACGATGAGGAATCGCGCTGATTGCACTCAGCATCGGCCTGGCCGTCAACTCGTCACAGCGGTAGGACGTTCAACAATCGCGGCCGCCGTCGTTGACGCGCGCGGCCCGGGTCTCGAGGTAACGGCGTTCGGGGATGCTGGTCGTGAGGCGAGCAGCGGCGAGGTATGCCTCGGCGGCTGCACCAGCGTCGCCGGCCTTCTCCAGCAGGTGCCCTCGCACGGCGTCGAGTCGGTGCTGTCCGGCCAGCCGGCCGTCGGCCTCGAGATCGGCAACCATCGCCAGGCCAGCCTGGGGCCCATGCACCATCGCCACGGCGACGGCGTGGTTCAGCGTCACCACCGGGTTGGCGGAGACCGTCTCGAGCAACTCGTAATAGTGCAGGATCTGCTGCCAGTCGGTGTCGTCGTAGTGCTCGGCTTGGTCGTGAACGGCAGCGATGGCCGCCTGCAGCACATACGGACCCGGCGGGCCCTCGGCAAGGGAAACTTCGACGAAGTGAATCCCCTCGTTGATCTGTCCTTGGTTCCACCGGCTGCGGTCCTGCTCGGCAAGCTGGACCAGGCTGCCGTCTGGACGAGTGCGGGCGCCTCGGCGCGCGTCGGTCAGGAGCATGAGTGCAAGCAAGCCAGCGGCCTCGGGTTCCTTCGGCAGAAACGTCTGAACGGCTCGCGCGAGCCGGATCGCCTCCTGAGACAGGTCGGTTCGATGTAACGACCAGCCTGAGGTGGCTGTGTAGCCCTCGTTGAAGACCAGATACAGGACATGCAGCACGACGGCGAGCCGATCAGGGAACTCAGCATTGGGTGGCAGCCGGAACGGGATCCCAGATGCCTTGATGCGTTGCTTGCCCCGGCTGATGCGCTGCGCCATCGTCGTTTCGGGCACCAGGAAGGCACGGGCGATCTCCGCAGTGGTGAGACCGCCCACGGCGCGGAGGGTCAGCGCGACCTGCGACGCGGGTGACAGCGCCGGGTGGCAGCACATGAACAGCAGGACCAGAGTGTCGTCCTGATCCGACGCTCGTCGGTTGTCGGCCGGCGGCGCCAGGAAATCTTCGGGTAACACCTGACTCGCGACAGCATCTTCGCGACGGCGCCGCGCCTGCTCACTGCGCAAGATGTCGGTCAGTCGTCGCTCGCCCACCCGGATCAGCCACCCGCGGGCATTGTCTGGCTGGCCCTCCTCAGGCCATTGCAGCGCTGCCGCAAGCAGTGCCTCCTGGACGGCGTCCTCGGCGGCGTCGAAGTGCCCGTACCGCCGGACCAGCGCGCCGAGGACCTGCGGCGCGAGAGTGCGCAGCAGGTCCTCGAAGCGAGTGTCGGTGGGCACCGGTTCAGCCCTCGGGGTTCGGCGGCTCCTCACCGACCGGCCGGACCTCGATTCGAACCGGCGGGATGTGCGCAGGCGTCGGGACCGTAGCGATCTTCGCAGCAATGGCCAGCGCTCGGTCGTTGCTCTCGCAGTCGACCACCCAGTAACCAGCGAGGATCTCCTTGGTCTCCGCGTATGGCCCGTCGGTCACAACGGGGACACCTTCCTTGATCTGGACGACTTTGGCGTGGGATGCGTCGGTAAGTCCCTGTGCGTCAACCAACTCTCCGGATTCGGCGAGCTCCTCGTTGATCTTCTGCATGAACTCGACCATCGTTGCGATCTCGTCGTTCGACCATCCGCTGACGCCGAAATCCTCGTCGGTGCCGCCATAGGTCGCCAGCATGAACTTCATCTCGCTCACTCCTCACAAACCTCGGCACCCGGGCTGGGCACCGTTCGGATGAGACGTCGGAGCTGACGGTTGCCGCTCGACATTCAACGCGTCAACCCAAGGTAATCGGTTGGGTGAGCGCAACCGCGATGCCGGCGATCAACCCGACACAGGCGAAGGCAAGCAGGGCGATCCGGGCTCGTCGGTAGGCGAAGCGTTCGGAGATCGCGGCGAAGAAAAGTGCCGAGGCGAAGAACAGCGTCGACGCCGTGTAGACGTCAGAGTAGGTGTTCGCGGTTTCACCCTCGGCAAACTTCGCTTCAGTTTGCGCAGTCAGCTCGGCCGATTCTTGCTCTTGGGGCGGCTGGTATTCGGGCATGGCCAGCGGGCTCGCCGGAGCGTCCGGGTTCGTTTGCGGGTCGAGCGCGACCCACGCTTCATACGCAGGCTCGAACTCCGGACTGAAGCGGGTCCGATAGAAGTCGGCCACCTCGGTGTCACCGGTAAGGGACGCGTCGATGAAGTTCTCGAACACGCTGAGATCCCCCAACCGGTGCTGGTTGGCCTCGGTGTGCTTCTGGGCCGCATTGGTTCGCGCCGCGGACGCCTGGGTGTAGTTGCTGGACTGGATGCCGTCCCACAACGAGGCTTGATAACCGCTCCAGGCCGTAGCCAGCGCGGCGATCGCGAGGAGAGCGGTGGCGAAGATCTCGAATCCCTTTTCCGAACGCGAGACCTCGGCGTCTCGGGGATGATCCGGCGATCGCGCGTATTCGGACAAGTCGTTGGTCACAGGGTGACAGTAAGGGGACAGTCGTCATCAACTGCGCCGGTCCGCCATCTCGTCCGCTCGCCCTGGCTCGTCGTCATTGTGGAATGCGGGGCAGACCCGTTAAGTCCATTTCACCCCATCGGGAGGATGCCTCGTGCCTATCCTGGGGCCAGCATTGATCAAGGATTCTCGCCGAGCCGGATCCGAGTCGTCGTTGGGGGACCCACCGTGGCGAGTGGATTTGCGCCGAACGTCAGTGTCGTCGCGGCCGATCCGGATGAGCTCCCGCCTGTGCGCTCCGCCAGGTTTCTCCCGCCTCGGCCCGCATTCCGAATCGTTGATCGACCACGCCTGATCGACAGCGTGTCGCGTGGCGTGAGCACCGCTCCAATCACGCTGATCTGCGCTCCGGCTGGGTCCGGAAAGACCGTCCTCGCCGCCGCATGGGCGGACGCTCAGACCCAAACCTCGCCCGCGTCCTGGCTCACCCTGGATGACGGGGACAACCAACCAGGTGTGTTCTGGTCGCACATTCTCGACTCGCTTGCGCGGACCGGTGTGCTGTCGTTCAGCGCGATACGTCCGACCAATCCGGACACAGTCGACTGCGTCGTTCATTGAGAACCTGGCCGTCGAACTTTCCACGCGGCCGGATCCTGTCGTCCTTGTGCTCGACGAAGCTGAGTACTTGAAGAGCCGGCAGATTGCCGAGCAACTCGACATCCTGCTCAGGAACGCTGGGCCGTGGTTCCGGTTGGTCGCGGCTACGCGATCCGACCCGGTGCTTCCGTTGCACCGCTATCGGTTGGAAGGAACCGTGGCGGAGATCCGCTACGACGCCCTCACCTTCACTGGCGCGGAGACCCGCGCCTTGCTCGAGTGTCATGGTGTCGAGGCATCCGAAGCCGCGACGAAGACACTGGTCGACCGGACCGAGGGCTGGGCGGCCGGTATTCGCCTGGCCGCAATCGCCTTGCAGCAAAAGGGTGGCCCGGTTCACGCGGATGAGATCGAGGCGCGCTTCGGGCCCGATCACTCGCTTGTATCCGAGTATCTGGTTGCCGAGGTCCTCCAAGGGATGCCAACACGCGACCGCGAGTTTCTTCTCAGCACGAGCGTCGTTGGCGAGATCAGTCCCAGCCTGGCCAACGAGCTCACCGGCCGCCACGATAGCGAGCGCATGCTCATAGACCTGTCCCGAAGAAATACGTTCGTTCAGCCCGTGCCCGGATCACCCGGCCGCTACCGAACACACTCGCTCTTTCGCGCGTTTCTCGGTGCTCAGCTAGCGCTCGAGGCTCCTGGCGAGGTCGTCGATTTGCATCGACGGGCATCCCGTTGGTTCGCGGCGGCTGAAGACGTGGCCGAGGCGGTAGAGCATTCGGTTGCTGCCGGCGACTGGGCAGAAGCTATGCAGCTGGTCGTCGGCGAAATGATGATCGGAGCTCTTCTCGTTCCAACGGCCACCCGGACCGAAATGGCGCAGGTCTTGTCCCGAATGCCGGGCGATGTCGACTCCGCTGACATATCCGTTGTCCGCGCTGCCTTGGCGCTCGCCCGAGGTGACCTCGACCGTGCGCAACACTGCCTCTCCCACTGCGAGGTGCAGCTCAGTTCTGCAGGTACCGATCTGCTCGTGGCAGCCGGGGTCGTGAGAACCCAGCTGGGTGATGCGAAGGGCGATGTCGATGCGACGATAGCTGCCGCCCGATCCGCGCGGGATGCATTGCGTGCACTACCGGTCCAGCACGCGGCACAACACCAAGATCTTTGGGCACTGGTCCTGGGTTCGGAGGGCACAGCCCATTTTCGAGCCGGGAATTTTGAACAGGCCCGGGCAAGCCTGGCGGACGCACTTGTCGCCAGTGCTTCAACGGGTTGCGAGCCGTTGCGGTTGCGCTGCCTTGCGCTACTCGCCCTCACCGAGGTCTGCCGCGGACGCCTGTCGTACGGGCAGGAGCTTGCCGACACCGCCGAGAGATTCGCCGTGGAGATTGGCGTCGTGGCGGCGGAACGCCCGGCTGCTACCCACTTGGCGCGCGCGTGGGTTGCACTCGAGCGGCAGGATCTGGGCGGTGCTCAGCGGTGGCTCGGCCGTGCGGTCCGGCTCTCTGAGGCCCAAACCGACGACATGCTGGCGTCGGTGTCAACGCTTCTGCGGGTCCGACTCAGACACGACCGCGGCGACATCGAGGGAGCAAGGCGGCTATTGAATGGCCACGTGGTCAATTTGCCCTGGCTGGACGCGTCGTTCGAGGCCGAAGCTGTGGCACTAGAAGGCGGGACCACTGGCGGCGGAGTGGACGAACCACGCGAGTTTGCTGTCGAGACCCCATTGGCGAGGGTGGAGCATCTCCTGATGCGCGCGCAGCGGCACTGCGCCCGCGGGAACCTCGGCGCAGGGCGCTCGGCCGTAATGCGAGCGATGGCACTGGCCGAGGGCGAACGAATCCGGCGGCCCTTCGCCCATACTGCACCGGAGGTCCGACTGCTGATCCGAACGGATCCGGCGATCTCAGTCAGAGCTGCTTGGCTCCGGCCCGAGCACAACGCCTCGCCCCACCATCAGCCCGCTCAGGCAGATGCACCGCGGGTTGATCAAGCCCTGTCGGACAAAGAGCTCGAGGTGCTGCGACATCTGTCGGACCTGCTCACAACGGAGGAGATCGCGGCTGCCATGTTCATTTCGGTGAACACCGTAAAGACCCATATCCGGGCCATCCTGCGCAAGCTGTCGGTAGCGCGACGCAATGAGGCAGTCCGCCGGGCCCGAGAACTCAGCATCGTCTAGCCGCCACGGGAGGCAAGCTCATGGTCCAGCCACAAGTGCTGAAGTCATCCCTCCCGGGTGATGCCCGAACGCCGGCCCACCAGCCAGGCTTCAGATATCACCGAACCCCTGGCACGCCGAGGCGGGCTGCTCGACGCGCTTGAGTGAATCGAGAGGACGGCCGTGAACACACTTGCCGCGTTTGCCGCCGTGGATCCGGTGCCGTGGGCGCGGGCACAGATGGCGTTCACCCTGATGTTCCACATCATTCTGGTGCCTCTCGGCGTCTCGTGGGCATTCATGACCCTGATCGCCAACTATCGGGCGGTAAAGCACGGCGATCGGGACGCGCTGATGCTGGCCCAGCGCTGGTCGAGGTACATGGCGGTGACCTTCGCTGTCGGTGCGGTCACCGGCACCGTCCTGAGCTTCGAGTTCGGTTTGCTCTGGCCGCGGTTCATGGGCCAGTGGGGCGAGGCCTTTGGCGTGCCGTTCGCGTTCGAGGGGTTGTTCTTCTTCACTGAGGCGATCTTCATCGCCATCTACATCTTCGGCTGGCGTCGGCTCAAGCCCTGGACGCACTTCTGGACCGGCGTCCCGATCGTCCTCGCCGGGATCTTCGGCAGCATCTCGGTCGTCGCCGCGAACGCCTGGATGAACGCGCCGGCCGGCTTCACGCTTGACTCGGACGGCAATGTGGTCCAAGTCGACCCGATCCAGGTGATCTTCAACGATTCCATGCCACTGCAAGCCGCCCACATGCTCGTCGCCGCGTACTTGGTGGGCGGGTTCCTGGTCGCCTCGGTGTACGCCACTGGCATGCTGCGCGGACGGCGCGACCGCTACCACTACTTGGGCTTCGTCATCGCTTTTACCGTCGCGGCCGTCGCGACGCCGACCCAGATGTTCGTCGGGGACTTGCTGGCTCGTTGGGTATTCGACAACCAGCCGGCCAAGTTCGCCGCCATCGAGCTGGTGCCCACGACCAGCAGCGATGTTCCCGAAACCCTCCTGGGCCACCTCAACGACGACGGCACGGTGAGCGGCGGCGTCAAGATCCCCGGCCTGGCCTCCTGGCTGTCCGACCCGAGCACCGGCACCGCGACGGTTGTCCAGGGTCTGGATGCTTTTCCTACGGACGAACGGCCAAGCACGCGGGAGGTCAACATCGTCCACCTGTGCTGGGACATCATGGTCGGCCTCGGGACCCTGTTGTTCCTGTTGTCCGTCTGGTACGCGGCCAGCTGGGTCTTCCGCCGCCGAATGCCGGCGAGCAAGTGGTTCCTGCGGGCCGCGGCCGTCTCCGGCGTTCTCGCGGTGATCGCGATGGAGGCCGGCTGGATCGTGACTGAAGTCGGGCGCCAGCCATGGATCGTCTACAACTACATGAAGGTCGAGGATGCGGCCACCGGCAACACCGGCGTCTGGATCACGTTCATCGCCATCGCCGTCCTCTATCTCGCACTCGGCGTGACGACGATTCTCGTGCTCCGGGGGATGAGCCGGCGCTTCCGGCGAGCCGGAGGGTTTACCGAGCATGACGCGCCATACAGCCCGAGAGAGCCCGTGGCGTCGGCCGCAGCCGAGGAGGAGGAGGAGGAGGAGGCGGTCCGGTGAGCACCGCCGTCGCCATCGTTCTCCTGCTGGCCGTGGTGGCATACGCGGTCTTCGGGGGCGCCGACTTCGGGGCGGGGTTCTGGGATCTGACTGCGGGTGGGGCCGAGCGAGGCCAGCGACCGCGC
Organism: Jiangellaceae bacterium; assembly: GCA_035697245.1. GTDB lineage: Bacteria > Actinomycetota > Actinomycetes > Jiangellales > Jiangellaceae > JACVRX01. Next base: position 7,233 of record DASSDH010000008.1, on the reverse strand, counting down.
AGCGTGATCGAACGCTCGATCGGTCCGGTGTGGGAAGGCAACCATGTCTGGCTGATCTTCATATTCGTTGTCTTGTGGACGTCGTTCCCTGAGGCGTTTGCCTCCATCACACTGACCTTGTTCGTGCCGCTGACCATCGCGGCGCTGGGTATCGTCCTGCGCGGCGCGAGCTTTGCCTTCCGAAAGGCGGTCGTCACCACTCGCGACCGGCGTATCTTCGGGGGCGCATTCGCCATCTCCTCGGTGCTGGTGCCCTATTGCATGGGAGCGGTCGCCGGCGGCGTCGCGTCCGGCCGGGTGCCAGCCGGTGGCCAGGCTGGGGACCCGGTAAACAGCTGGATCAACCCGACCTCGATCCTCGGCGGCGTCCTGGCGGTGGCGGCGGTCGCCTACCTATCCGCCGTCTATCTGGTGTGGGACGCCCGGCGGCTGGGTGAGGCTGACATGGCCGAGTACTTCCGGCGGAGAGCCGTGGTGTCGGCCGTCGCCGTCGCCGTCATCGCCATCGTCGGCATCTTCGTGCTTCGTGCGGACGCGTCCTATCTGTTCGACGGCCTTACGTCCCGGGCGTTGCCGCCGGTGATCCTCAGCGTGCTAAGCGGCGTCGGGGCGCTTGTGCTGCTCGTCCGCGACGCACCCAGGGGCGGCCGGCTGCTCGCGATCCTCGCGGTCGCCAGCATTGTGGTCTCCTGGGGCGTTGCGCAGTGGCCGTACCTGCTGCCGGAGAGCCTCACTGTCTCGGCGGCGGCGTCCCCCAATGGCACGCTGACTGCCGTGCTGGTGGCGGTCGCACTTGCCGCCGTCATCGTGGTCCCGGGATTCGTCCTGCTCTACGTCCTCGACCAGAAGGGTCTCCTTCCGGAGGAGAGCGTCGAGGACGTCGGGGATCTCCATGAGGCCGGGTCCGCCTCATCTGCCAGGGGTGATGCCTCCCAGGAAGGCCGGGCCGATGATTGACGAGCTACCCCATCGTCACCCGCCCACGATTGTGAAGGAGTCAGGGACGTGAGCATCTCGACGTCGCCGTTCCCACCGATCGCCGACTATGCGTTCTTATCGAACTGCCACACCGGCGCGCTGGTCGCGCCCGATGGCTCGGTCGACTGGCTGTGCGTGCCCGCGTTCGACTCGCCGAGCTCGTTGGGGAATCTCCTCGATCGCGGTGCTGGCTCCTTCCGGTTCGGCCCATACGGCATCAACACGCCGACGGCGCGGACCTACGTGCCGGGTACGAACGTCATGACGACCACGTGGCACACCCCGGGTGGCTGGCTCCTGGTCCGTGACGCCCTGACGATGGGGCCACGCCAAGGGCCAGATGTCATTACCCCGCACACCAGGCCACCAGCTGACGACGATGCCGATCACCTGCTGGTGCGCACGGTCGAGTGCCTGGAGGGCTCGGTCGAAGTCGAGCTGGTCTGCGAGCCCGTCTTCGACTATGGCCGCGAACCCGCCGGTTGGACATTGGTTGACGACCAAGGCCATGCTGCCGATGCAACCGGAGCCGGGCAGACCGTGCGGTTGAGCACCGACATGTCGATCGGTATCGAGGGCAGCTCTGCCCGCGCCCGCCATGTGTTGTCCAAAGGGGATCGGGCGTTCTGCGCCCTGTCGTGGGCCGACGGCCTCGCCTCACCCACCGACGTCGACGACGCCGCGGCGCGCATCGAAACAACAGTCCGGTTCTGGCGCAACTGGCTGGCCCGTGCCCGGATTCCCGACCACTCGCTGCGGCATCCGCTCGAGCGCTCCGCGCTCACGATCAAGGGCCTGACCTACATGCCCACCGGCGCCACCGTGGCGGCGCTGACGACCTCCCTCCCGGAGACGCCTGGCGGCGAGCGCAACTGGGACTACCGGTACACGTGGATGCGCGACACGACCTTCACCCTGCAGGCCCTGCACTACCTGAACCTGGACTGGGAGGCCGACGAGTTCATGCAGTTCGTCGCCGACGTCGAGCCGAACAAGGACGGCGGCCTGCAAATCATGTACGGGATAGACGGCCGCCGTGACCTCACCGAGTCGACCCGGGACGAGCTGTCCGGCTACGAGGGCGCCCGCCCGGTCCGGATTGGAAACGGCGCGTTCGACCAACGGCAGAACGACGTGTACGGAGCGGTCCTCGACTCTCTTCTGCTGCACACCCGTCGCAGCAAGCACCTGCCCCGGCGGCTGTGGCCATTGGTGCAGTCGCAAGCAGACGGCGCCATCGCGGCCTGGCGTGAGCCGGATCAGGGAATCTGGGAAGCCCGCGGGGCGCCCCGGCACTATGTGTCGTCGAAGTTGATGGGCTGGGTCGCCCTGGACCGAGCCGCCAAGCTGGCGGCAATCCGCAACGACCCCAAGCTGGAGCAGGCGTGGGGCGACGCCGCCGAGGAGATCAAGGCGGACATCCTCGAGCACGGCGTCAGCGACCGAGGTGTGCTGCGACAGCACTACGACACCGACGCACTCGACGCCTCGACGCTGCTTGCGCCCCTATTCGGCTTCCTGCCGGGCAGCGATGAGCGGATGAAGAACACGGTCGACGCGATCTCGACAGAGCTAACCGAGAACGGCTTCGTGCTGCGGTACGTCACCGGCGAGACCGACGACGGACTGTCGGGCAAGGAGGGCACGTTCCTGATCTGCTCGTTCTGGCTAGTTTCCGCGCTGTCCATCGTCGGTGAGATGAAGCAGGCGACCGACCTTATGGAACGACTGCTGCGGATCGCGTCGCCGCTCGGCCTGTACGCCGAGGAGTTCGAGGTCGACCGCGCGCGCCACCTCGGGAACTTCCCGCAGGCGTTCTCACACCTCGCACTCATCGAAGCCGCGGGGCGGCTTGTCCTCGCCGAGCGGCTCGAGGAACTGTCGCTGTGAACGGGACCCGCCCAAGGGCTGAGCATGTATTAATCCTGGGCGGTGGGCTGGCCGGAGTCGCCGCAGCGCTGAGGCTGGGCGACGAGGGTGTCGACGTCACGCTGGTGGATCGCAACGACTACCACCAGTTTCAGCCGTTGCTGTACCAAGTGGCCAGCTCGCAGCTGCCCGCCGAGGACATCGCCCGACCGCATCGGACGATCTTCGAGGGCTATCCGTCGGTGACAGTCCTCACCGCGAACGTGGCGACCGCCACGCTGTCCGAACGGAGCCTGGTCCTTGCCGACGGGCAGACGCTCACCGGTTCGCACGTGGTGATGGCGGCGGGAGCACGGCCGAACTTTTTCGGAGTGCCCGGCGCCGCCGAGCACGCGTTCCCGCTGTACTCCGTGGCCGACGCCGAGCGGCTCCGGCAGCACCTACAGCAGCTGCTGCAGAAAGCCATGGCTACCGATGGTGGCGCCGAGCCGGGCACGCTCGATGTCGTGGTGGTGGGCGGCGGCCCGACCGGGGTCGAGACCACCGGTGCACTGGCCGAGCTGATGCACGCTCTGCAACAGACCGGACGGCTCGAGCAGCCGGGTCAGATCACCATCGTCGACCGCGGAAAGGCGTTGCTCGCGCCGTTCTCGAGCAAGGCACATGAGTACTCACTCAGGAAACTCACCGAGGCGGGAGCGGTCGTCAGGCTCGAGACCGGCGTGAGCGCAGTTCACGCCGACCGGGTCGAGTTCGACGACAGCAGCACGATCCCGGCTCGGACGACGGTGTGGGGAGGCGGCGAGTCCGGCGCTGCCATTGCGCAGAACGCTGGACCTGCACCCGGCCATGGCGGACGGCTTGACGTCCGTCCTGACCTCACCGTCGAGGGTTACCCAGGTGTATATGCAGTGGGCGACGTCGCGAACATCCCATCCGGTGATGACACAGGCCGGCCGTTGCCGCAGCTCGGCTCGGTCGCGCAGCAGTCGGGCCGATGGGCGGCGGAGAACATACTGCGTGAGCTTCGCGGCGAACCGGCCAAGCGCTTCGCGTACAAGGACAAGGGCATCATGGCGATGATCGGCCGCAACGCCGCCGTCGCCGAAGTCGGGAAGCACCATCATCAAGTCGAGGGTCCAGTCGCGTTCGCCGCCTGGCTCGGGGTGCACGCGATGCTGCTCAGCGGAGCGCACAGCAAGGCCGACGCGTTCCTCACCTGGGCATGGGACTACTTCGACCGCGACCACGCCGCCACTGTCGAGGCCTCGTCGGTACCGAAACGCATCGCATGGACCGAGGACGACGAGGACGTGCCCCACATCTCGCTGGACCGAAGGGGATAGCCATGGCCGACGAGTACGACGTGATCATCGTGGGGTCGGGTGCCGGCGGCAGCACGCTCGCGCACCGGCTGGCCCCGTCGGGCAAGCGGGTGCTGATCCTGGAACGGGGTGACTGGCTGCCCCGCGAGATCGAGAACTGGGACGCCACGGCGGTTTTCGTCGACAACCGATACGTCTCCAAAGACACGTGGTACGACGAGAACGGCAAGGCGTTCCAGCCGCAGATCCACTACTTCGTCGGAGGTGCGACGAAATTCTACGGAGCTGCGTTGTACCGGTTGCGCGAGCAGGACTTCCGCGAGCTCACTCACCACGGCGGGATATCGCCCGCGTGGCCGATCGGCTACGACGAGTTCGAGCCCTACTACACGCAGGCAGAGCAGCTCTACCAGGTCCACGGTGCCCGCGGCGAGGACCCGACCGACCCGCCAGCCGGGGCGCCGTACCCGTTCCCGCCGGTGTCACACGAGCCGCGGATCCAGCAGCTGTTCGATGACATGGCCCGAGTGGGAATGCATCCGTTCCATGCTCCGTGCGGGATCATGCTCGACGAGGCGAACCCTGCGCTCAGCACCTGCATTCGGTGCGCGACGTGCGACGGCTTTCCGTGTCTGGTGCACGCCAAATCCGACGCCGACGTGATTGCGGTGCGTCCGTCGCTTGGCTACGACAACGTCACGCTGGTGCGCAACGCCACAGTGCAAGGGCTGGAAACCGACCCGTCGGGGCGGACGGTCACGTCGGTCGTCGCCGACGTCGACGGCACCGAGCAGCGCTACACCGGGTCAGTGGTCGTGGTATCGGCCGGCGCGGCCAACTCGGCGAAGTTGCTGCTGGCCAGCGCCAACGACAAACACCCCAACGGGCTGGCCAACGGCTCCGACCAGGTCGGGCGCAACTACGTCTTCCACAACAGCCGCGCATTCCTCGCCGTCTCGATGGAGAAGAACGACACCCGGTTCCAGAAGACCCTCGGAATGAACGACTACTACTTCGGCGACGACGACTTCGGTTACCCGATGGGCAACGTGCAGATGGTCGGCAAGTCCTCGGCGCCGATGTACCGAGGTGAGAAGCCGATCGAGACGAAGCTGGCGCCGACGTTCGCGCTCGACCAGGTCGCCGAGCGCGCCGTCGATTTCTGGCTTTCCGCCGAGGATCTGCCCGGTCCCGATAACCGGGTAACCCTGGCCGGGGACGGCAACATCGTCCTGCGCTACACCCCGAACAACCGGGAGCCGCTCGAGCAGCTGTACCACCGGGTGAAGAAGCACCTGAGCCACCTGGGCATGCACCCCCACCACCTGATCCCGCGCGACATCTACATGAAGAACGACATCCCGGTCGCGGGCTGCGCCCACCAGGCTGGCACCGTTCGCTTCGGGGCCGACCCGGCGACGTCGGTCCTCGATACGAACTGCAAGGCGCATGAGCTGGACAACCTCTATGTCGTCGACACCAGCTTCTTCCCGAGCATCGGGGCGGTGAACCCGGCGCTCACCGCGATGGCCAACGCGCTGCGGGTCGGCGATCACCTGTTGTCGAGGCTCGGGTAGACACGTAGAGCAACGCCGAGGGTTCGCGATGGCGTCCAGTGCCGAGAACAGGGCTGTCAACCTGGCCGGGCTGGTCCAGGGCATCACGCTGGTCACGTTCCCAGCAGCCAGCTCGATCTTCACCGACCCCTCGGGGTACGACCTGAGCAACACGCAGTATGGCGCCATGTTCGTGCCGCAGGTGCTGACGGCGATCGCCACGTCACTGGTGGGCGGGGCTATGGCGCACCGGTTCAGCGCCAAGCAGGTGTGCCTGGTCCTGCTGTCGTTCGCACTCGCGCGGCGCCAACCGTCTCGGCAGCTACTGGCAACCTCCCCGGGATAACCGATGCCTCTCGACGATGTACAGAGCGCCCGAGCACCGTCGGGCCACCAGTACGCCATCGCCTACGGCAACTCCCAGGCGCAGGTCACCCAGGTCGGCGCGACCCTGCGCAGCTGCACGGTCGACGGCCTGGATGTGGTCGATGGCTTCGGGATCGACGAACGTGCCACGGACGGGCGTGGGCAAGTGCTGGCCCCCTGGCCAAACCGGCTCACCGACGGCCGCTACCGCTACGGCGGCCGCGACTGCCAGGCTCCCATCAATGAAGACGGCCGGCACACCGCAATCCACGGGATGGTGCGCTGGCTGGACTGGTCAGTGGTCGTGCACAACCCGACATCGGTCGCGTTGTCGTGCGCCGTGCGCCCCCAGCCTGGATACGAGTGGCAACTGGATCTCCAGGTCACCTACGCGCTCGACGCCACCGGGCTCACTGTGACGATCCAGGCGGTCAACGCCGACTCCGAACGAGCTCCGATCGGCGTCGGGTTCCATCCGTACCTCACCATCGGAACGACCTCGATAGACGCGCTCCAGCTGACTGTGCCTGCCACCAGCTATCTCGACCCGAGCCGGCCGGCAATGGTGGCTGTCGCGGCGACACCGTTCGATTTCACCCAGCCGCAATGGATCGGCTCGATGCAGCTGGACACATGCTTCGGCGGGTTGGTCCGAGGTGAGGACGGGCGCGCGGTCGCCCGGCTTACCGAACCGGACGACGGGCATTCCGTCGAGTTGTGGGTGGACGACGCATTCCGCTACCTGATGGTCTACACGGGAGACGGGGTGGGCCGGCCCGATCGTCGGCGGAAAGCCGTGGCAGTCGAACCGATGACCTGCCCACCGGACGCGTTCCGCTCCGGGACAGATCTGATCGAGCTCGAACCCGGCGAGTCATGGCATGGGAGCTGGGGCCTACGAGCCGAGTCGTCGAGCCGTCGCTGACTCCGGCGACCTAGGCGTGGAGACCGAGTTCAGTCATCCGGTCGACTGCCTCGCCGCGAGACGACACCCCGAGCTTGCGGTAAAGGGAGTTCACCTGGCTCTTCACCGTGTGCCGGGAGATGAACAACCGGTCACCGATTTCGGGGAATGACAGGTGGGTGGGCAGCAGTGGCAGCAGTCGCAGTTCGGCAGTCGTGAGCGACGAAGCGCCTAG
>DASSDH010000007.1:0-2810 GCA_035697245.1 Jiangellaceae bacterium | reverse complement strand
GAAGGCAACCATCAGCACGGCAGCGGCCGCGAGCAGGCCGAGGGTCTGGAACGACGTCCAGCCGGCCTCGTTGCCGCCGACCACGCCGTACACGGCGATCATCAGGGAGAGCGTGACCAGCCCGGCACCCGGTACGTCGAGGCGCTGGCCGCCGTGGTGGACCTCGTCGGGGGGGAGCACCCGACCGGCCGCGAGCCACACGCCGACACCGATCGGGACGTTGACCAAGAAGATCCAGTGCCAGTTCAGCAGGCCGGTCAGAACGCCACCTGCGAGCACGCCCACCGCGCCGCCACCTGACACCACAAAGCCGAAGAAGCCCATGGCCTTGGCCCGCTCGGCCGGGTCGGTGAACAGGCCCATGATCAGGGCAAGTGCAACCGCGGATACCGCAGCGCCGCCCAGGCCCTGGACGGCGCGGCCGACGACGAGGAAGAGCGGGTTCGGGGCGAGCCCGCACGCGATGCTGGCGGAGGTGAACGCGACCACACCAACCAGGAAGACGCGTTTGTTGCCGAAGAGATCTCCCAGCCGTCCCGAGAGCAGCAGGAAGCCGCCGAAGGTCAGCATGTAGGCGTTGACCACCCAGGCCAGCGCGGTCTGGGAGAAACCCAGGTCGGCCTGGATGGACGGCAACGCCACGTTCACGATGTTGGTGTCGAGCACGATCATCAGGTCACCGAGGCACAGCACGTACAGCGCCAGCCAGCGGGCTTGCTTGTGGTTCATGGTTTCTCCTGCTTCGGGGGGTCTGTCACCCTCGCCACGAACAGACCTGACCGGATACGACAACTCATCGCAGAGAATTTCTTGTCACCCCTCTTGTCGCCAGGTGTCGTATCCGAGGCCGGCCGTTCGTGGAGCGGGTGAACCCGGGCCTGACAAGCGGACCCGGAACCGACAAGGATGGCGGTGGAAGCCGCTCATCCTGAGGAGGAAGCCATGCCCAAGTACATGCTCTCGGTGCTCATCGACCCTGCCGCGGACTTCGCGTCGCTCCCGAAGGAGGAGCAGGAGCAGTCCGGCGCCGACGTCGATGCTGTGAATGACGCGCTTGCTGAGTCTGGGAAGTGGGTGTTCGCAGGAGGTCTAGGCGGGATCGAGTCCGCCACGACTGTGGACGCGCGCGGCGATGCGCCGGTGATCACCGACGGCCCGTACTCCGAGTCGAAGGAGTACCTCGGCGGGTTCTGGATCATCGAGGCCGACGACCTCGACGAGGCGTTGGAATGGGCCCGTCGCGGGTCCAAGGCCTGCCGCGGACGGATCGAGGTACGCCCCTTCGACCAAGCCAGCGGTTGACGCACGTCGAGGAGGTCTTCCGCGCCGAGTACGGTCGCGTGGTCGCCGGGCTGGTCCGCCGGTTCGGCGACATCGACCTCGCAGAGGAGGCACTCGCCGACGCGCTGCTCATCGCTCTCGAGCGGTGGCGGCGCGACGGCGTACCGCCGAATCCGGCGGCCTGGCTGGCCCGGGTCGCCGGCAACAAGGCGATCGACCGGCTGCGGCGCGAGAAGGTCCGCGACGAGAAGTACGCCGAGGCTGCCATGCTCACCGACGACACCCCTGCCGAACCCACCGGACCGGTGACGGACGACCGGCTCCGGCTCATCTTCACGTGCTGCCACCCAGCCCTCGCGCCTGAGAACCGGATCGCGCTCACGTTACGGCTGCTCGGCGGCCTCACGGTCGCGGAGATCGCCCACGCCTTCCTCGTGCCGGAGACCACGATGGCCCAGCGGATCACCCGCGCGAAGGCGAAGATCAAGCAGGCGCGGATCCCCTACCGCGTGCCCATGGGCGACGACCTCCCGAACCGGATGGCCGGGGTCCTCGCCGTCCTTTACCTGATCTTCAATGAGGGCTACCTGTCCACGACCGCCACGTCGGTGCGCGAGGACCTCTGCACCGAGGCGATCCGGCTGGCCCGGCAGCTGCGTGAGGCCAGCGCCTCTCTCAGCCCGCAGCCGGAGGTGCTCGGGCTGCTCGCGCTCATGCTCCTGCTGGACGCCCGGCGCCCGGCCCGGGTGCGCGACGGCGTACTCGTCACTTTGCCCGACCAGGACCGCTCCGCCTGGAACTCCGATCAGATCGAGGAGGGGCATGCGCTGGTCCGCCAGTGTCTCGCCCTGAACCGGCCCGGGCCCTACCAGATCCAAGCGGCGATCAACGCGGTGCACACCGACGCACCCGACGCGTCGTCGGTCGACTGGTCGCAGGTGGTGGCGCTGTACGACCAGCTGGCGGCGCTCACGCCGTCACCGATCGTCGCACTGAACCGCGCGGTCGCCGTGGCCGAGCTCGACGGACCGCAGGTGGCCCTGGCCATTGTCGACGACCTGGACCTAGGCTCGTACCACGCGTTCCACGCCACCCGCGCCGACCTGCTACGCCGGCTCGGCCGGTACGACGAAGCACGTGAGGCCTACGGCCAGGCGATCGCGCTGACCGAGAACGAGGCCGAGCGGGCCTGGCTCGCCGGCCGTCAGGCTTCGTGTGGGTAGCGGCCGGGAGGTTTGCCCGCCTCGCCGTGATCGCGTGGACCTGACCGTGGGCCTGCGGTCCGCATCCGAGAGGTCACCTGACACGCATCGAAGGAGACGAGCATGACCGCAACGCCACCGATCGTCGACCGCGAGACCTGGCAGAAGCAGATAGACACGCAGCGCGTCAGGGAGAAGGCGCACACCCGCGAGGGGACGCGATTGCCGAGGCTCGCTGGCGGTTGCCGATGGTCGAGGTCGACCCGACGTCGGCGGTGGTCGGCGCCGCCGGCGAGGTCCCGCTCATCGACACCTTCCAGGAGCCGG
>DASSDH010000006.1:0-11483 GCA_035697245.1 Jiangellaceae bacterium | reverse complement strand
CGCGGGTGGAGTTCGTGACCGTGACCAGGTCGCCGTAACGGGCCAGCTCGTAATACGTCCTGCCGTTGGCGTCGCTCAGATTGATGCATCCGTGCGAGACATTTGCGTTGCCCTGCGATCCCTCCGACCATGGCGCTGAATGAACGAACGTTCCGCTCCAGGTCAGTCGGACGCTCCAGTCGACCTCCAGGTCGTAGTACTCGGGACTATCGGCGTCACAGGTGATGTCGGCGCTACACGAGGTCATCTGCTTGGTCTCGTCCTTGGCCAACACGACGTAGGTGCCGTTCCGGGTCGCGAACTCGGGCCGCCCCAGGCTGGCGTCCCACGCTCCCACCGAAGCGCCGTCCACGGTCACCGTCATTGTGTGTTTGGCAGCGTCGACCACAGCCAGGTGGGCCTCACCGATCGTGAACTCATAGGTGTACGCCCGGCCACCCCAGAGTGCGTTCCCGGCCCGCACCCCGTTGAGATCGAGATTCACCCCAACCCGTGTCCCGGCCGGCCACGGCTCTCGTGGGCGGAAGTGCGCCTCCGTCGAGCTCACCCAGTGCCAACTGCCGACGACCTGCGGAGCCGACGCGACGGACATCGCCCCTTCCACAGCGGCCCGATCGGTGATCTCTTGGTCGAATCGGACGACGATCGGTGCGCCGACGCCGACCACATCGCCGTCGCCGGGCTGCAACGTCAGGGTCAGCCGGTTGGCATCTGGCACGGCCGCCACGGTGAAGGCACCAGTCAGCGTGACCGGGTCGCCCACCTCGTCGGTCACCTCCGCCGTGATCCCGTATCCGGTCTCGGGCAGCGGCGGCGCGGCACTGGTCCAGGTCGAGGCATCCTCGGTGAGCGTTCCGCCGAGCTCTTCTCCGTCCACGGCCGTGACGGTGACGGACTCCAAGGTGCCGTCTCGCACCTGTACGGTCACCGGCTGGTCGTAGGGCACCTCCCCCGTGGGCGCAACCAGGACCGGCTCGGTCGTCGCCGTGGGCTCGGAATCGGGAGCGCTCAAAGGGCCGCTGCAGCCCGTGAGAACGAGTCCCGCGACGAGCACCGGCAGCACGAGCCGTCCGTGTGGGTTCATTCGCAACGGAGGCCGTCTTCCGGAACCGTGCCGTCGATCAGGTAGTCATCGACGGCATCGTCGATGCAGTCGCTGCCCTTCCGGTAAGCCGTGTGGCCGCTGCCTTCATGGGTGATCAGGATCGCTGACTCCATCTGCCCGGCGAGGGCTTCCGCCCACTCGTACGGGGTCGCCAGATCACCCGTCGTGCCGACCACGAGAATCGGGGCAGCACCGGCAGCGGTCACCGGGGCTGGGTCCGGAGCCGGAACCGGCCACTGAGTACAGACCAACCCACTCCAAGCCAAGTAAGCCCCGAGCAGCGGAGAGGCCATTTCGAACTCCGGGACCCGCGCTTCGATCTCCTGCGCCCACGGCCGATCGCCACAGTTCACGGCGATATTGGCCTCGTTGAGATTGCCCTCGAATGTTCCGTCGGCGTTGCGCCGCAGATACTGATCCGCGAGCAGCAGCAACGCCGAGCCGTCGCCTGCCAGGGCCCGCTCCAGGGCCAGATTCAGCAGCAGATACCCCTCATCCGGACTCAAGTAGAGCGGGAGAACGATGCCGAGGACAGCGAGTGACTGAGTCAGCGGCCGGGCCTCGTCATTGGTGGGCAATGGAGTGGCGTCGATGACGTCGAGCAAGGTCGTCAGAGTGGAGCGTGCTTCGCTCTCGGTTTCGCCCAACGGGCAGTCTTCGTCGTCCGTACATGACTCGAGATACGCCGTCAACGCCCGCTCCACTCCGCGGGCCTGCCCGAGCGCAAACTCATCGCCGGTCAGGGTGGGATCGATGGCTCCGTCGAGCACCAGCCGACCGACTCGATCCGGAAACAGTTCGGCGTATTCAGCGCCGATATCCGTGCCGTAGGACGCGCCGCGGTAGTAGAGCACCTCGTCACCGAGCGCTGCACGCAGTATGTCCAGGTCTCGAGCCACGTTGACCGTGCCGACGGCCGGAATCATCTCGCCGGAACGGTCGGCGCATCCGGAGACAAACGCCGCCGTCTGTTCCTGCAGCTGGGTGATCTCGGCTGGGTCGTCGGGCGAGCCGTCGGTTTCGAGGAAGTCGTCCAACTCAGCGTCGTCGAGGCAGTCGATCGGCACCGACTCCCCTACTCCGCGGGGGTCGAAACCGACGACGTCGAAGCGCTCGGCGACGTCGTCGTTGACCGGGCCGGCGCGGGCGTACTCGGTTCCCGACGCGCCTGGCCCCCCGGGATTGACCAGCAGCGAACCGATCCGGTCGTCCCCGTCTGCCGGACTGCGCAGAACGGCGAGCTCGACGACCTCACCGTCCGGCGCGTCGTAGTCGAGCGGCACCTCCACCGTCGTGCACTGGAAGTCCTCGTGACAGGTCTCCCAGGCAAGCTGCTGAGAATAGAACCGCGCCAGAGCAGGATCGACACCGTTGGTCGGCTCCGGCGCCGGAGTAGAGGTCGACTCTCGTTCCGCCTCCGGCCGATCCGCGCTGCACGCGGCGACGAGGGTCAGAGCGGCGAGCAGCGCGGGCACCGCGCCATGGCTCACACGTCCTCCCGGTCGGGGGTTGGCCGCATGCCGTCGGAGACGGCTCCCTCGTAGGCCTGCCGCGAACCACACACGCTCGCCTTCGGGCAGGCAACCCGGCGGCCGGTCTCCCGGTCGCGCACGTACACCGTTTGCGCCGGCACGTTGTAACCCACGACGGTGCCCTCGACGCCCTCGTCGGTACTTACTCCACAGCCCAACGCGGGCACGCTGACCTTGAAGTCTTGGTAGAGCGGATGCTCGTACTTCAGACAGCACATCAGCCGCCCGCAGGCACCGGAGATCTTCAACGGGTTGAGCGGCAGGTCCTGGTCTTTCGCCATCCGGATGCTGACCGGCTCGAAATCGGTGAGGAAGGTCGAACAACAGGTGTCCCGGCCACACGGCCCAATGCCGCCCTGCACCCTCGCCTCGTCTCGGGCGCCGACCTGGCGCAGGTCGATCCGGGCGCGCAGGGTTCGGGCCAGGTCCCGGACCAAGTCGCGGAAGTCGACCCGGTTCTGCGCGCTGAAGAAGATGGTGATCAGCTGGTCGATGTCGGGACGGGTGTCGACAAAATCTACGGCGACAACCTTCATCGGAAGTTTGTGCTGACGGACCAGCCGACGCGCGACGACCCGTGCCTCGGCCCGGCGTCGCCGATTGCGCTCGTCACGATCGAGTTGCTCGTCGGTGGCGACGCCCGCGCAGATGGGCAGCCCGCCGATGTCCTCGCTGACCCACTGCGGCGACCAGACAACCTCCGCGACTTCGGGGCCATCATCAGTGGGGACGAGGACCTTGTCGCCGACCCGCGGGGTGTGCCCACCCGGGTCGAGGTAGTACAAGCGCCCGTACCGGGTGAAGGCGACGGCCATGACCATGCCCACGTCGCCACCTTACGCGGCGGGCCTACCCTTCCCGCAGCGACAGCGCCATCGCCTCCAGCGCCAGCAGCGGCGCAGCATTGGCCTCGAGGGCTTCGCGGGCGGCGACAACCGCTTCCATCCGACGTACCGTCGATTCCGGGGTCGACGCCGCGGCCAATCGGTCGATTGACGGGCGGACCTCGTCGTTGACCAGCTCGACGCCGGCACCGAGTTGGCGGACCAGCACATCGCGATAGAGCGCGAGGACGTCGACCAGTGCCCGGTCGATCGAGTCGCGCTGCACGCGGGTGCGGCGCAGCTTCTGCTCCCGCTCGAGCTCCTTGATGGCGGCTTCGACATTCCGCGGCCGACGCCCCGTCGTCCCGGCGCCCAGCGCCTGCTTCAGTTCGTCCACTTCACGTACGTCAAGGTCATCGCAGTGTCGCTCCGCATCCGCCTTGGCCGTCTCGACCAACCGGGCGGCGGCTTCCAGGCAGGTCGGCAGGTCGGCCAGGGCGAAGGGCAGCTGCAGGACGTCCCGTCGCCAGGCCCGGGCGTCCTCGTCTGTGGCGAGCGCCCGGGCCCGCCCAATGTGCCCCTGGGCCGCCCGCGCCGCGAATGTCGCGAGGTCGGGATCAGCGCCCACGGTCCTGACCAGGTGCGCGGCAATCTCGGCATATGGCGGAGTCCGCAGCGACACCACCCGGCATCGGGACCTGATCGTCGCGACGATGTCCTCCGCGGTCGGCGCGCAGAGCATCCAGATCGTGCGCGGCGGTGGCTCCTCGACCGAGAGCAGGATGGCGTCCGCGGCATCCTCGCCGAGCCGGTCGGCGTCCTCGACGACCACGATCTGCCAGCGGCCCCTGGATGGCCGTAGAGCTGCGCGGGGCACCAGGTCGCGGATCTGTTTGATCTTGATCGACAGCCCGTCAGTGACGACGTCCGCGACGTCTGGGTGTGTGCGGTTGCGGATGTCGCGGCATTCGGCACAGGTGCCGCAGCCGCGGTCCGGGCATTCCAGCGCCGCGGCGAACGCGCGCGCGACGACGGATCGCCCGGAGCCGGGAGGGCCGGTAAACAGCCACGCATGAGTCATGGCGCCACCTGCGGTCGAGTCGCCCGCCAGGACCGCGTTGGCATCGTCGACGGTTCGACGCAGCTCCGGCACAACGGTCTGCCCGACCACGGCGTCCCAGACGCTCACAGCAATCCCAGCTTCTTGACGCCGTCCAGGATCGCGGCGTCGACATGCTCGGCGGGGAGAGTCGCGTCGACCACCACGTACCGCTCGGGTTGGGTGGTGGCACGGGCGAGGTATGCCGCGCGGACGCTGACGTGGAAGTTGTCGGCCTCGGTCTCCAGCCGATCTGCGGTGCCCTGGTTGCGGCGGCGCCCGACCGAAGGCGGCACGTCGAGAAGGATCGTGAGGTCGGGAAGCAGGCCTTCCGTGGCGAACCGCGACAGCTCGGCAATGGTCTCCGCGCCGAGTCCACGCGCAATCCCCTGGTAGGCGATCGACGAGTCGACGTACCGGTCGGTGATCACCACCGCGCCGCGATCGAGCGCTGGCCTAACCACGGACGCCACGTGCTCGGCTCGATCCGCCGCGTAGAGCAACGCCTCGGCTCGCGGGTCCAGACCGTCGTTGGTGACGTCGAGGAGGATGTCACGGATCTGCCGGCCGATCCGTGAGTCGCCGGGCTCGTGAGTCAGCACCGCCTCGTACCCGGCCGCACGGAGGCGACCGGCAAGCGCCAGGGCGCGGCTGGACTTGCCGGCCCCCTCGCCGCCCTCGAAGGCGATGAACACGCCGGCCTCGGACACCCCGTCAGCGTAATGAGCGGAGCGGACACCCGTTCGGGGAACCCTGAGTGGTTCACCCTGGTGTCACCCTGACTTACGGCGCAAACCGTTGAATGTGCCGCGAGCGGCGTCGACGCTGACCGCATGGACCTCGCGGCGCTGGCGGCGACTCCACTGTTGAGCGCACTCGTGCTCGCCGGGCTGGTCGCGTTCGACGCGCTGTTCCCGGCGGTGCCGTCCGACGCCTTCGTGGTGTCTGCCGGAGCGCTCGCCGCTGCCGAAACCTTGGGCCTCGGCTGGGTCGTGCTCGCCGTCGTCACGGGGGCGATGACCGGCGACCATGTCGTGTACTGGTCGGCTCGGCATGCGCTTCCCGGTGTACTGGAGCGCTCTCACCTTGGAAGGCGTCTGCGGGCCAATGTCGACCGCGCCTACGGCCGGATCGAGGGTGTCGACACCGTGACGCTGGCAATGGCGCGCTTCATCCCGTTCGGCCGGACGGCTGCGGCCGCAACGGCCGGCCTGGTCGGTGTTCCACCACGCCGGTACGTGTGGATCAGCCTGCTCGGCGCGTCGACGTGGGCGACCTGGATGGTCGGGCTGGGCTACGTTCTCGGCGGCACGATGGACGGGCCGATCTGGGTGCCGGTCGCCCTCGGTGTCGCGGTGGGATTCTGTGTCGCGGCCGTCCTCGCCGGCATCCAGCAGGCGATCACCAGGCGGCGCGCCGGCAATTACGTCAAGTCCGCGAGCGGGAGCGCTTTTTCGGAGCCGGACCCTTCGCCCGCTTCTCGGCCATGAGCTCCACGGCCCGGTCGAGGGTCAACTGCTCGACGCCGGTTCCGCGCGGAACGGTCACGTTTGTTTCGCCGTCGGTGAGGTATGGACCGAACCGGCCGTCCTTGATCACCAGCGGCTTGCCGTTGGCCGGATCCGTACCCAGCTCGCGCAGCGGCCGTGCGGCGACCGGCCGCCCACGGCGACCCTTGGGCTGGGCGAAAAGCTGCTCGGCTTCCTCGAGCGTCACGGTGAAGATCGACTCCTCGTCCGGAAGCGACCGGAAGTCCGAGCCCTTCTTCACGTACGGCCCGTACCGGCCGTTGGAGGCGACGATCTCGGCCTCGGAAGCGTCCGTACCCACGACCCGCGGCAACGCCAGCAGCCGCAGTGCGTCGTCGAGGGTCACCGATTCCAATGACATCGACGTCAGCAACGACGCCGTGGGTGCCTTCTCTCCGGCGGCGTCCTCTGGCAGAACCTCGGTCACGTAAGCTCCGAACCGCCCGGCCTTGGCCACGACCATGCGCCCGGTCGATGGGTCGACTCCGAGCTCCCGGTCGCCGTTGCCAGCGGCCAGCAGTTCCCGGGCCCGCTCAAGGGTGAGCTCGTCCGGTGGGAGATCCGCCGGGACGCTGCCGCGGTTCCCGTCACCGTCCTCGACGTAGGGCCCGTAGCGCCCCACACGGACGACGAGACCCTCACCGAGCGGGAAGGACGATATCCCCCGAGCGTCGATTTCGCCGAGGTTGTCGACGAGGTGCTTGAGCCCCTCCAGCCCGTCGCCGCCGCTCCAGAACCGGGCCAGTTCCGCCGGCCGCTGTGCCCGACCGGCAGCGATCTCGTCCAGCCGATCCTCCATCCGGGCAGTGAAGGCGTAGTCGACCAGCCAGCTGAAATGCTGCTCGAGCAGCCGGACCACCGCAAAGGCAAGCCACGACGGCACCAGCGCCATGCCCTTCTTGAACACGTACCCGCGGTCGAGGATCGTCCGGATGATCGAGGCGTAGGTCGACGGCCGGCCGATGTCGCGTTCCTCGAGCTCCTTCACCAGGGTGGCCTCGGTGTACCGGGCCGGTGGCTTGGTGGCGTGCGCATCGGGCTCGATCGACGTCGCGGTCAGTGGCTGGCCCTCGTGTAGCGATGGCAGTCGCCGCTCACGGTCGTCCAGCTCGGCCTCCGGATCGTCGGCGCCCTCGACATACGCCTTCATGAACCCGAAGAACGTGATGGTCTTACCCGACGCACTGAACTCGACCGGCTCGCCCGACGAGGCCGTCGCACCGACCCGGACGGCCAGGGTCTGACCTACGGCATCCCGCATCTGCGAGGCGACGGTTCGCATCCAGATCAGCTCATACAGGCGGAAGTCGTCGCCGGACAGCCCGGTTTCGGCGGGCGTGCGGAACGTCTCCCCTGCCGGCCGGATCGCCTCGTGCGCCTCCTGGGCGCTCTTGACCTTGCTCGTGAACCGCCGCGGTGTGTCGGGCAGGTACTCACCGCCGTAGAGCTCAGCCACCTGCGAACGGGCCGCCGCGACCGCCGCGTCGGACAACGTGATCGAGTCGGTTCGCATATAGGTGATGTACCCGCCCTCGTAGAGGCGCTGAGCGACCTGCATCGTGCGAGCCGCTCCGAAGCCCAGTTTGCGAGCCGCTTCCTGCTGCATCGTCGTCGTGCGGAACGGCGCGTAGGGACTGCGGCGGTACGGCTTCGCCTCGATCGACCGCACCTCGAACGGAACTCCGCGCAGCGCCTGCGCCAGCCCGTGGGCCCGCGCGTCGGACAGCACTACCATCGACGACGAGCCGTCCCGCAGCTGCCCGTTGGAGTCGAAGTCGCGCCCGGACGCCACCCGAGCGCCAGCGAGGGACGTCAGCCGGGCTTCGAAGGAGCTGGGCTCGTCGGCCGTTTCCGTGTCGAGTGTGGCCTTCAGGTCCCAGTACTCCGCTGACCGGAAGGCCATCCTCTCCCGCTCACGATCGACGACCAGCCGGGTCGCGACGCTCTGCACCCGTCCGGCGGACAGGCCCTG
This sequence comes from Jiangellaceae bacterium, assembly GCA_035697245.1. Classification (GTDB taxonomy): domain Bacteria; phylum Actinomycetota; class Actinomycetes; order Jiangellales; family Jiangellaceae; genus JACVRX01. Next base: position 3,422 of record DASSDH010000006.1, on the reverse strand, counting down.
CATGACCTTCCGCCAAAGCACCGGCGAGACCTCGTACCCATAGAGGCGGTCCACGATGCGGCGCGTCTCCTGCGCGTCGACGAGGTCTTCGTCGATGTCCCTAGGGTTGTCGACGGCCTCGTGGATCGCGTCGGCGGTGATCTCGTGGAACACCATGCGGTGAACCGGGATCTTGGGGCGCAGCTCTTCGCGCAGGTGCCAGGCGATGGCCTCGCCCTCACGGTCCTCGTCGGTCGCAAGGAGCAGTTCGTCGGCGTCCTTTAGCGCCGCCTTGAGCTTGCGCACCTGCTCCTTGGCGCGGCCGGGAGGCACCACGTAGAGCGGCTCGAACCCGCCCTCGACGTCGACGCCGACGGGGTCGCCGAACCGCTCGCGCTGTGCCGCCGGCACGTCGGTCTTCTTCGACGGCAGGTCACGGATGTGCCCGAGCGACGACTCCACGACGAATCCACGGCCGAGGAGCCCGGCGATCGTCTTCGCCTTGGCTGGCGACTCGACGATGACCAGGCGGCGCCGGGCGTCGATGGTTCGGGTCAACGGGGAAGCTCCTTGTGTCGATATCGCCGGGGCCAAAGCCCCTGCGGGTATGTCGAAGGTGAGTGTGCGGCCTGACCGGCCGGTTGTGTCAACTCGACGACCGGTCCCGCGTGTTCCCCAGCGGCGCCGCGCGCCTCATGGGACGGTCGCCGACACCACACCCTTGGACGCATAGCTGTCACTGTTGAGCCAGCGGGCACTCTCCTCCTGCCACGTCGGCGGTCGGCCGACGAGCCTCCCCGCGGAGCCGGAAGACATGCCCGTGATGACGACGTCGAGATAGCGCCGTCGCATCTCGGCGGAGCGTGCCGCGTCGCCCAGCCGGGTCGTTGAGACCATCTCCAGCAGGAGATTGACGTCGAGGAAGGTGAGGCCTGGTCGGAAGGCGCGCGCGGCCTTTGTGCGGCTGAACAGCCGGTTCCCCAGCACGCGCATGCGTTCGGCACGTTCCAGGTGCGCTGGTGTCGGCGTGAACGTCCCGGCAAGGCGCACGACGAGGGCATGGGTGTCGGCGTCGACGATGCGTCGCAGCCACTGCACCCAGGCGTCCCACGGATCGCTGTCTTGGGCCAGGGCACGCTCGACTTCGGCGAGGTAGGTCTGCTGACCGATGGCGCACAGCGTCGCCACGAGTTCGTGCTTGCTCGGATACCGCCGGTAGAGGGCGCTGATGCCGACGCCCGCGCGCTGAGCAACGGCCGCGATGGGTGCCGACGGGTTTGCGAGAAAGACCTCGCGCGCGGCGAGCAGGATCGTCTCATCGTTGGCCGCCGCCTGGGCGCGGCGCCCGCCTCGCGGTCGGTTGTCGATCATGTCGCACGAGCTCCATCCTGGCTATTGTGGAACGGAGTATTCCGTTCTATCATCAAGTTGGAAGGGAATGCTCCGTTCCACTCTAGTACCAGGAGGTGGCCGTGAACCACGAGACGATCAGCCCGTTCCGCATCGACATCCCGCAGCAGGATCTCGACGATCTCAAGGCGCGGCTTGCGCGAACGCGGTGGCCGGACGAGCTGCCAGGCGCGGATACGGACTATGGGGTTCCGCTCGCGTACGTGAAGGACTTGGCGGCACGCTGGCTGGACGGCTATGACTGGCGGTACTGGGAAGCGAGGCTGAACGAGCATCCGCAGTTCACCAACGAGATCGACGGTCAGAACGTCCACTTCCTGCACGTGCGCTCGCCCGAGGCAAACGCGCTCCCACTCGTACTCACGCACGGCTGGCCGGGCTCGATCGTGGAGTTCGTGGATGTGATCGGTCCGCTGTCCGACCCCCGCCAACACGGCGGCGATCCCGCCGACGCGTTTCACCTGGTGATCCCCTCGCTTCCCGGCTACGGGTTCTCCGGGCCCACCCGGGAGAAGGGCTGGAACAACGGACGGATCGCCCGCGCCTGGGCGGAGCTGATGGCCCGGCTCGGCTACGACCGTTACGGCGCCGTCGGCAACGACGCAGGATCGCTGATCAGCCCTGAGCTGGGGCGCGTCGATGCAAACCGCGTGGTCGGGGTGCACGTCACTCAGATCTTCTCGTTCCCTAGCGGGGATCCTGCAGAGATGGCCGAACTCACGCCGGACGAGCAGAGCCAGCTCGGAACGCTGCAGTGGTTCTATGAGAACAAATTCAGCTTCAACTCGGTCATGTCCCAACAGCCCCAGACGCTGGGCTACTCGGTCTGCGACTCGCCGGTGGGCCTGTTGGCGTGGAACGCCCAGCTGCTGGGCCAGGACCTCGACCCCGACTTCGCTCTCACCAACGTGATGACCTACTGGCTGACGAGCACAGGGGTATCAGCAGCGCGGCTCTATTACGAGAACGCGCACGCTGCGCCGCCCACTGAACCCACCACGGTGCCGATCGGCCTGGCCGGGTTCGGCGGCGACTTTTACGGAATCCGCCGGTTCGCGGAGCGCGACCACCGAAACATCGTGCGCTGGACGACGTACGACCACGGCGGACACTTCGCCGCGCACAAAGCGCCCGATCTCCTGGTCAACGACATCCGCGAGTTCTTCCGCACGGTCGGCCGCTGAAACGCCACGAGCACTCATCGACGCCGACGCCCGGTTCGCCGAGCAGGCGCCGGTCGCGTCAGTCAGTCGGGTCGCGCTCGGCGTCGGGGAGGGTGGGGACATCGGTGGGATAGAGGCCGGCGACGAAACCGTAGACCTGGTCGCCTGCCCGGGGGATCTGGGCGAACCGGCGAGCGACCTCCTGGACCTGCGCCCAGAAGTCCCGCACCTCCTCGACCCGAATGCGGGCGTGCACGAGCAGGCACCGCAACTCGTCGGCCGCGTGGGCTGAAGCCGACTCAGCGGCTGCCTCCGCGAGCCCGTTGATCGCGGCGACGACCTGTTTGTCCTCGGGGCGGTTGAGCACGCCGATGTAGAAGGTGCGGGCGACCCGGCCGTAAAACCGCTCTTCGATCGCCCGTACCCGCCGCGTGCGCACCACGCGGAGGAGGCCGGCGTCGACGAGAAGGTTCACGTGGTAGGCGACGGTGCTCTTGGGCCGATCAACTGCCTGCGCCATTTCTGTGACCGTGGCGGCCCGCTCGAGGAGCAGCTCCAGGAGGGTGGTGCGTAGCGGGTCGGCCAGCGCGCGCAGCTGCTCGGGCGCGGTGACCACTACCCTCTCATCGAGGTCGTAATCCGGGATCTGCTTATTGACCGGCATATCTGGACCGTTCTAAAGTTATGGATCATTTGATCGCTGTCGTCCGATGACAGGAGTGTAGAGATGGCCGAAGTCGTGTTGTTCCACCACGTGCAGGGACTCACCGACGGGGTGCGCGCGTTCGCCGAGGAGCTGAGCTCTGGCGGGCACACCGTGCACACGCCGGACCTGTTCGACGGGACGCGATTGGCGACCATCGACGAGGG
>DASSDH010000005.1:0-29134 GCA_035697245.1 Jiangellaceae bacterium | reverse complement strand
ACCGGTGCGGAGCTTTACGGCGTCCGCTCCGGCCGGCACGATTGCTACGACCGGGTGGTGTTCGACGTCAACGGCGCCGACACGGTCGGCTATCACGTTCGGTACGTGGACAGTGTGCATGCTGACGGGTCGGGTGAACCGATCCCCGTCGCAGGGGATGCCGCGCTTGAGGTTATCGTCCACGCCCCGGACTTCGCGTCCGCCTCGTCCGGCCACCAGCCCTGGCGCGACCCGTGGAAGGTCGGCGAGACGCTGCTTGATCCCCGTGGCTGGACGGCCCTGGACGCAGTGAAGTTCGCCGGCAGCTTCGAGGGCCAGACGACGTTCGCGGTCGGTGTCGAAGCCCGGGCACCCTTCCGCGTCCACACGCTGCCGGACGACGCCGTGACCCATGTCGTTCTCGACATCGCGCACGGCGAGGGCTAAGACCCAGTCTGGTACGGCTTGAGATCGGAGACCGCGGAGACCGGCCGGTGCGAGCCGGGTCCCCAGGCCACCCTCATGGGGGGAGAATCGGCGGTTTGGAGGCACCCCCATGAGACAAGGCCCGGGCAGACGAAACGAGCGCCGCGTTGTGGACATGACATGACGGTGCCCATCCATTTTCGGTCCTAGGCGCGCCGCCGCTGCTTAGGGTCAACCCACCACCCGCAGCCGATCACGTCCGGTGCGGAGGCTCGGATTCCGCGGCACGCCTACGAGCTCATCGGAGCCGCTGAGCTGGACTTCGTGCGCCGCGGGAGCGGCTTTTGGGTCTCCGGGATCTGGCGACCGAAGGCGTCGAGGGTGATGGCGTCCGGTTCGGGGCCGCCGCGACGGCCGGTGTCCAGGGCGTCGATGGCGCTCATCTCGTCCGCGGACGGCTCGACGTCGAAGACGTTGATGTTCTCCGCGATGCGGCTGGGCTTGGTGGACTTCGGGATCACCGAGCGGCCGTGCTGCAGACCCCGGCGCAGCAGCACCTGGGCGGGGGTCTTGCGGTGGGCCGTGGCGATGTCTGCGATGACCGGGTCGTCGAGGGTGTTGCCGTGGTTACCGTCGCGGTAGAAGGTGATGCCGCCGATCGGTGACCAGGCCTGGGTGAGGATGCCGTGCTCGGCGCCGAAGTCTTGCACCTCTGGCTGCGCGAAGTAGGGGTGGACCTCGATCTGGTTGACGGGACTCGGTGGTCTCACCGGAACGGACTCGCTCGGCATTTCGGCGCTCAACGTCACCCAGGTCCGCCTGCGCAGACCGTTGCCTCCATCAGGGCAGCCAGCTCCGGTCGAGCAACGCCGACGCCCTCAACGATGACGAGCGCAGCCTCCCCAGGGATGTCGATCGAGTCCGGTCGGGCGTGCTCGTTCGCAGTCGAGCTGCACAACCTCGGCCACGTCGAGATCCGCCGCGGCAACGTCGAGGCGGCAGAGCGCATCTTCGACGAGCTCGGCGCCGGCGACGACGCCCACGGCACGCTCAGCGGCGCGGCGCTGGCCCACGCGCGCGGCGACGACCATCGCGCCCGCGAGTTGTTCGCGCGCGCCGAACTGGTCCGCGGCGAGCTGGCTGCCGACGATCGCGCCGAGCTGGACTGGCTGCGCGAGCGCATTCGCAGCCCAACAGCCCGGCGAGCTGAGCCGGGCTATGTTGGCGCCACTCGCGACGAGGGCGATGCGCTGAGCAGGTATGTGGGTCCACTGCCGCGGCCCAGAAAGGCACCGGCACCCAACGCGCCGCTCAGCACACCGAAGGCATCATGCTCACGTCATTTCGAATCGTCGGGATCATTTCGACCTCACACCGGCCGCGACGCCCCCGGGACGCGCAAGATCCATGTCGTCGTCGGTCTACCGGCTGCGGAAGGTCAGCTCGGTAAGCGTCTGGTTGCCGCCTGCTTCGATCGCAAGCACCTCGACCTTGTATTCGGTTTTTGGCTGCACGAACTCGGCGGGGACAGACACCTTGGTAGCTGTCGCGGGCAAGTCTGCGCTGAAGACCCGCAGCACCGGCTCCTCCTGGACCACGAGCACTTGGTAGCCGGCGATGTCGATGCCGACCGGGGTGGTCACAGGCGCCCACTGCACCACCACCTGGTCAGCAGGCACCTTCGACTCGGCGGTGGGCGAGAGGATCTCCGGGCCGTCGGGGAAGTCGTGGGTGAGGGTGGCGGTGCCGGTCATGGGCGTCCCGTCGATGGTGGTGCCACGAAACGTGTACGTGCCCTCCGGGAACAGCTCCTTGAACTGTTCGAGCGGGAACTCAGTGAACGGCGGCTCGCTGCTCTCGGAGAACAGCTCGGTCAGGCCGTAGTTCTTCGCGCGGCCGGTCACGTCGACGTCGAGCATGGGGTTGCCCTGCGGATCCAGGAGCTCCAGCGTGTTCCACGCCTCACCGTCGAGGAAGATCTGCAGACCGGCGTCACCGTCGGTCGCGTTGATCTCTACCTTGAGTCGGGCGTCGGCAAACTCGACAGGCTTGGTGTCGGCAGCCGCGACGGCGCTTAGGTAGAGGACCGGTAAGGCGATGGGGACGGCCAGCCCGAGGGTGAGTAGTCGGCGGCCCATGATCGCTCCTTTCATCAGTGGGCACCGCAGGGAGGTGCCCTCCAGCCCGTAGTACAACGACGCGGCTGAAGCGGGCCTGAACACCGGCCCGCTCGTCCAAGTACCCGCCGCGCCTCGCCAGTTGCCCGTCGTTGCGAACCGCCGGTACGCAGTGGCGAATCGACCGCGTAGCCCCGACCTCTCATCTGGTCGATGAACGCCGTGATCAGCGGCTGCGGGAGTCGAGCTCTCCCGCGAAGAAACTCGTCGCGGCCCGCAGGATCTCCACGTCCTCACGCAGCCTGCGGTTCTCCGTCTTCAGCCGTTTGATCTCCGCGTGTTCGGCCGAGGTCATCCCGGCCCGGACACCGGCGTCGATGTCGGCCTCGGTGGTGCCGCGCTACCGTCGGCCAGCGAGCTGCCTACCGAGCTCGCTGGGCTGGCCCGGCGGCAGGCCGTCGTCATTCGCGATGAGGCGTTCCACGGCGACGTCGACCTCCTTCTCCAGTCGTTGCGGGGGAACGGCCGGGCGACACCCAGGTCGCGCGGCCGCTTCCTCCTGGCTTCGGGCGTCGTACTCGCGGCCGTAGGCGGCACGGCGGCGTGGTTGTCTTGAACTAGCCAACCGACGGGGGCAAAGGTGGGCTGACCGGCTGCAAGGCCCCGTCGGGGGCTTGGGAACTCCATTGCGCTCGACGGGCGGCCGGCCGCCTATCATCGTCGTGGCCCTGCGTGCGTTCCCCCCGACGTGTTTCGACACGCCGCGCGAGGAGTTCACTGCACAGGGGCAAGTGGCCGATGGCAACGTGGGCTTCCTCGTCAGCTGCCCGCCGGAAGGCTCCATCGATTTCGATCTCGGATCGCCCGATTCCGGCGAAACAAACGCCGCTGCATCTCACCACCGCGACGGCTCAGGGGGACTGTTTCACCGGCTCCTAGTGACTCCTGCTACCAGTTCGGTGGCCTCGACGAGATCGGCCGTGGTGAAGCCTTCGGTGAAGGTGCCATAGACATCGCGCAGTGTGCGGCCGGCCTTTTCTGTGCCGTCGTGGTCCGGCCGGAGACGGCACAGCCGGACGGCGGCACGCAGCTGCGGCATCCGCGCGTCCAAGCCCTGGGCGGCGTCGAACGCCCGCTGGAACCAGTGCTCTGCGTCGGTGCGGTTCGGGTGCGGAAGCAAAAGCAGCAGGTCGCCTTTGAGCAGGTAGAACTCCGGCAACAGGGTCATCCCGGAGCCGCGACCCGCGATCTCGAGGGCTTCGTCGATCAGGGTCAGTCCCTCGGCCGCTTCGCCGGCTCGGGCGTGTGCACCCGCTTGCACGGAAAGGAGCAGCGGCCAGAAGATTGGAGGGGTCTTCAGGCCTTGGTAAAGGTCCATCCCCCGCCGGATCTGCGCCAGTCCCTCCTCGGTACGCCCGATCCCGGCGTCGGCCGCGCCCAGCAAGCACGTTCCGACCGCGCGCCAGATCTGGAAGTCGTGATCCTCGACCACCTGCAGCACGCCGACGGCCCGGTCTCTGACACGTTGGTGCTCGCGCCGCCACAGGTGCAGGAAACCCGAGTGGAACAACGCGTAGGCCAGGGTGAACGGATGCTCGAGTTGGGTTGCGAGGGCAACTGCCTCGTCGGCACGATGGAGCGCACGATCGGGATAGCCCAGCAGCCAGAGGACGAACGCCGATGTGGTGTAGCACGCCACGCCGGGGTTGTTCCCGAGCTGAAACCGGCGGGAGCGGTACGGCTCGGACCGGAAATACCCGATGGCCCGATCCAGATGCTCCAACCCGCCGTGAAGATTCTGGAATGCCAGGTTGGCCCCCAGCAGCAGGTGCCCGTCGACCAGCATGCCGGTGTCGTTCTGCCGCTCGGCCAGTCGCAGGATCTCTCGCCCGACCTGGGCTCCCTTGTCGAACTCGGCGCGAAGGTTGTAAAAGCTGGCCAGGCTTCGCAGCACGGGGAGAAGCTGTGGGAAGTCTCGCCCTTCGAAGGGCTCCAGAGCGCTGGCGTACGCCTGCTCGACTTCTGGCGTGTAGCCGGTCATGGCCATCAGGGCCCTGGCCAGGCTCATCCGCAGGGTGATCTCTTGCGCCGCACGTTCAGGCGTGGGTGGGGACGAGGAGAGGACGTGGAGCAGGTCGTTGCTGAGTTCGATCGTGGCGTGGTACCAGCCCTGGGCGTCGTAGAGGAGCCATAGGCTGTCGACGAGCTTGTTGAGCTGGTCGAGATCACCTGCCGCGACCCAGTAGCGCCAGGCGAGACGCAGATTGTCGATGTCGGTGGCCATCGCCGCCAACGCAGGCTCCCGCCGCTGGCCGGTGAGGTGCTCCCATTGCCGCTGAGCGAAATCAGCAAAGTACGTGGCATGGGCCCGCTGGGCGGCTGCGCTGAACTCGGGCCGGTCATCCAGTCGTTCGGCCGCGAACTCCCTGATCGTCTCGAGCATCACCAGGCGGGGCTCGCCGTCTCCCCGGTCGGGCTGGCGGATGAGGCTCTTGTCCAGCAGCGACGCCAGGCCGTCGACGGTATCCGTGTCGCGTAGCCATTCGATCTCGCCGGCAACGGATTCGACGGCCTCGAGTCCGGTGCCGGAGAACACCGAGAGCAGCTCCAGCAATCGCTGTTCGGCCGGTTCCAGTAGGTGGTAACTCCACTCGATCGTGGCGCGGAGTGTCTGTTGCCGCGCCGGCAGGTCCCGCGCACCGCTGCCGAGCGCACTGAGCCTGCTGCTCAGCCGGTCTCGCAGTGCCTCCGGTGAGAAGAGGCGGATACGCGCCGTAGCCAATTCGATGGCAAGCGGCAAGCCATCCAGTCGCAGGCAGATCTCGGCAACGGCCGGCGCATTCTGGTCCGTCAGTTCAAAGCCGGCCTGCACCGCCTGAGCGCGATCAAGGAAGAGCTGGATGGCTTCGTAGCGGGCTAGCTCTGCGGCCGACCGATGGCCGGTAACGGCCTTGGGCAGCGACAGCGGTGGAACCGAGAACAGCCGCTCACCCCGCACATGCAACGACTCCCGGCTGGTCACGAGCAGCTTCAGACCCGAACACTCGGACAGCAGGTCCACGACAACGGGCGCCGCGGCCGTCACTTGCTCGAAGTTGTCGAGGACCAGCAGCATGCGTTGGTGCCGCAGCTGGTTCGTGAGGTCCTCCAGCAGTGATTTTCCGCTCGTCTCGCTGACGTCAATTGCGCGTGCGATGCCGGCGAGTACGGACTGGGCATCGCGGGCGGCGGACAGGTCCACGAAGAACGCCCCGTCGCCGAATGTGTCGATCAGCTCGGCGGCAACCCGCAGCGCCAGGCGGGTCTTTCCAGTGCCGCCCGGCCCGGTGAGAGTCAGCAACCGCACCGCCTCGTCCTCAAGACGCTTCCGAATCTCCTCGAGTTCGGCGTCCCGCCCGACGAACGTCGACGGCTGTACCGGGAGGTTGTTGGGTCGGTAGTTGAGCGTCGCCAACGGTGGGAAGTCGTCGACGAGACACGGATGCACCAGCTGGAACACGTGCTCAGGACGGCCCAGGTCCTTCAAACGATGCTCCCCCAGGTCTCGCAGCGTGGCTCCCGCCGGAAGCTGATCCATCACCAGAGCAGCCGTTGCGGCTGACAGGAGCACCTGACCGCCGTGGCCGACAGCCATGATCCGGGCGGCCCGGATGACGGTCGGGCCGAAGTAATCCCCGACCCGTGTCTCCGCCTCACCCGAGTGCAACCCCATCCGCACCCGGAGGGCTCCGGTCTCCCCCCACAGTCCCTCCATCAGTCCGCGCTGGGCTGTCACGCAAGCACTCACCGCGCCGGCAACGGAGGAGAAAATCGCCATCAATCCGTCGCCGGTGGTCTTGATAACCTGCCCGTTCGAGCCCTCGACGGCGGCGCGCAAGATCGCGTCGTGCCGTGCCAGGGCGGGTTTCATGGCGTCGGAGAACTGCTCCCAGAGCCGGGTGCTGCCCATGAGATCCGTGAACAGGAAAGTCAGCGTCTGTGGCGCCGGCTCAGGATGCATTGCGCTCGTCCCTCACCGTCCGATTCGCTGCACGCGAATTACTCACGAGTGTGTCACTCGCGAAGCGGTTCGGATAGCAGAATCCCAGGCAGCAGCGGGTAACGGCGGCCAACCCTGGAGGCCATGATGGGACCACCGATTCTGTTCCTGGTCAACGATCAACGCCCCGTCCTGGACTCGTTGTCCGACGACCTCGCCAGGCGCCTGGGCGGCGAGTACCGCATCCTCAGCGAACGCTCCCCAGCGGCGGCGCTAGCGAACCTCAAGCGACTCGCCGACCAGTCGGAGGAGATTGCTCTGGTCATCGCGGCACAGCGGATGGACGAACGGCCCGGACTCGACGTTTTGGTGCAGGCCCACGAGTTGCACCCAACCGCCAAGCGGATCCTGCTGATCGGTCGCCGGGACTGGTCGGCGACCAACCCAGCGGTACAGGCCATGGCGCTCGGCCAGATCGACAGCTACCTGTTCGAGCCGTGGCTTCCCCTCGAGCGGTGGCTGTACCTGCCGATCAGCCAGGTGCTGGCCGACTGGGTTCCCTCCCAGGCACCCATGTTCGAGGGGATCCGAATCATCGGCCCACGATGGAGCACCCGCTCGCACGACTTGCGCGACATGCTCACCCGCATGGGAATCCCGCACGGGTGGTACCTGGTCGACTCCGATGCGGGTCGTCAACTGCTCGACGACGTCGGCGAAGACGGCTCCCGGCTGCCCGTCGTCGTTTTTCACAGCGGGCGGGTGTTCGTCGACCCGTCGAACGCCGAGCTCGCGGCGGCGCTCGGATATGGGACCAAACCACCCGCCGAAAGCTACGAGATGGTCGTCATCGGAGCCGGGCCCGCTGGCTTGGCCGCAGCCGTATACGGGGCCGCCGAAGGACTGCGCACGTTGGTGGTGGAACCTCGGGTTGTCGGTGGCCAGGCCGGCACCAGCCCGCTGATCCGCAACTACCTGGGATTCCCGCGCGGGATCAGCGGCAACGACCTCGCCAACCGGGCGCTCGAGCAGGCGTAGCTGTTCGGGGCGCACCTGGTCCTCACCCAGCAGGTCACCAGCCTGCAGGTCCGCGGGTCCGACCGTCTGGTGCAATTCTCCGACGGCGCCACGGTTGCAGCCCGCGCGGCTCTAATAGCAACCGGCGTCTCCTGGCGCCGCTTGGGCGTGCCCAATCTAGAGGCGTTGGTCGGCGCAGGGGTGTTCTACGGGGCGGCCGGAGCCGAGGCCAGGGCCATGGAGGGCGAAGACGTCTTCATCGTGGGGGCGGGAAACTCGGCCGGCTACGCGGCCCTCCACCTGGCCAAGTGGGCTGCGTCGGTCACCATCTTGGTCCGCGGCCACGCACTCGGCCAAAGCATCTCCACATTCGTTTTGCACGAGGTCGAGAGCGCGCCGAACATCACGGTGCGGCTGCATACCGAGGTCATCGACGGCCACGGCGACGGCCGCCTGGAAGGCCTCACCCTACGCGACAAGGACTCCGGTTCGACCGAGGACATTCCCGCCGCTGCCCTGTTCGTCATGATTGGGGCCGAGCCGCGCACCGAATGGCTCGACAGCAGCATCGAACGGGACGGCCGTGGCTACCTCCTCACCGGCCACGACCTACTCCGCGACGGCAAACCGCCACCGGGATGGCAACTACAGCGCCCTCCACTCCTGCTGGAGACCAGCGTCCCGGGAGTCTTTGCTGCTGGTGACGTGCGCCACGGGTCGATCAAGCGCGTCGCTTCGGCCGTTGGCGAAGGCGCTGTCGCCGTCCAACTCGCGCGGGGCTACCTCGACGAGCAACCGACCCACTTGTAGGTGGTGGACGCGTCGCGGGTCGCGTTTACGGCCAGAATCGGTGGACATCGCGGACGTCGAGCCGGCGGGGAGGGTTCGCCGCCTCGGCCGGCCAGCCGATGCATCGCCGCAGGGTCCATGTTTGTTCAATGCACGGCCCGTTTTGATCAGGACCTTCGCAGGACTCTGGATGGAGGCCAACTGGCTGCGTTCGCGATCACCGGAGGCATCCGGCTGGTCACGACAGACACGCATCCACTTTGACGGTCCGGACCGAGCGATCGGCCGGCCGTCGGCGCTAGTCGTCTTCCGCCTCGATCTTGATCGTTGCTCGGGGGAACCGCCACCGGACCTTCCGCACGCCCGCCTTGATAGCGTCGAGTGTGCCGGCCGCTATGACAGTGGTGATCACGCCCTCGGCCACGTCGCGGGCATCGCGATACTCGGTCGTGTGCCGCCCGGGCAGCTGGACGGTGACACCCTCCTCTTCGAGCATCTGCACCAGCGTGCGGCCGATCGGCCGGCTACCTTCGAGGGTGATCCGTCGGATCTCCGTCACGGCCCGACACACTAGCCGCCAGCGGCGCGGACGTTACACCAAGGATGGCGCCGCTACAGGGGGACGGAAGCGGCGCCATCACTGATCCAACGCAGCAGGCGACCTGCCACGCGGCCGGCACGATACTCGCAAACCACTCGGACTGTGTCAGGTGGCGAACTTTGGCTGGTCTTCCACACCCAACAGGTTGATCATTTTGAGCACAATGCCGCTGGCGCCGTGCACGACGACGTCGCCGCCGTTCCGGTGCACCCCGCTAGTGAAGACCAGAAGGTGGCACATGCTGCGCACGTCGCAGAAGGCAAGACCGGACAGGTCGACGTGCACCACGTGCATGCCGTCCAGGTCCGCAGCGGCCAGCCCGGCCAGCAGCTGCTCATGGGTCGACATGTCCGTCTCCCCGCGGAGGCGGATCCAGACGCCATCGGTGTCGGTTGTCGTTTCGATGTCGAGCCCGGGCAGTGGCATTGGAGTCCCGGCTCCTCGAAGCGGGCGCACCCCCGTTGGCCGCTTCGCGTCGTGAATCGCCGGGAACGGCACGCCTAACCGGCGTGCTCGACATGCCCTCGGTACCTGCAAACTACTCCCACCCGACCCCTGGACACACTCGAACGCTTGTTCGACACTGGGTTGTGGGCGAACCTGTGCACAGACAGCCGGGCTGGAGTCCCGGGCAGCGAATCCTCAACGACGCCGGCGCCCCCGGAGCATCGGCTCGACCCGCCGGTGCCGATCGTCGCCCGGATCGTGTGGGCCGAAGACGGCGAGGAACACATCGAAACCGTGGCGCTGGGCTGGACAGGGCGGGGACGTGTACGTGTGCATGTCGGACACGAGATACCAACTGCGGGCCGTGTGGCTCGACGCGGCCGACGTGACCCGCCGCTAGCGCGCTCCGAGCTGTCGCGCGAATACGAAACCTTGCCCCACCAACTTGTCCTGGCGATGCTCGGAGTGATGCTCTGGCGTTACGACGAATATTCGCGCCCACGCGCAGGGCCGCGTACTCGACTGACAACGACTAGCGCGTCGACGCCCCACCGCTGAGTTTTCCGCTCGCGCCGGTCTACATTCCAAGAACCTGACGACGGAGGTGGAGCAATGGCGGAGCACAAGGTTGGAACCCGGGAAGAGTGGCAGGCCGCTCGCGAGGAGCTCGGGAAGCTCGAGGCCGAGCATGCCGAGCTTGGCCGCAAGGCCGCGGAGAAGCGACGCGAGCTTCCCTGGGTCCGGGTAGAGAAGAAGTACGAGTTCGAGACCGAGGACGGGAAGAAGACGCTCGAGGAGCTCTTCGACGGCCGCTCGCAGCTCCTGGCCTACAACATCATGTTCGGGCCCGACTACGAGGTTGGCGCCTGCCCCGGCTGCACGAACGTCGGAGACGAGCTCGACGCTACTCGCGTGCATCTGTACCACCGCGACGTATCGCTGATCTGCTTCTCCCGCGCGCCAATCGATCGGCTGACCGCCTACAAGCAGCGGATGGGCTGGCAATTCCCCTACGTCTCGACGTACGAGACCGACTTCCCCTGGGACTACGGGCTCGCCCTGACCCCCGAGCAGGCGGAGCAGATCCCCGAGGTCCAAGAGATGGTCAAGGACCCACCCGAATGGCTCCGGGAATGGTCACAGCAGGTGGGGGCGGACCTCAAAGATGGCTTGCGGGAGAATCCGAGCTTCATCGCCTTCGCGCGCGACAACGGGAACGTGTTCCACACCTACACGGTGAGTGCGCCCGATCCGTTCGTCGTCCCGTACAGCTCGTTCCTGCTCGACCGCACGCCGAAGCCGCAGCCGGAGGAGCCGCGGGCCTGGCGCAAGGACGAGTACCCGGATGCCTGACGGGGAGGCGACATGAACGCCGCCACGCTGCGCCGCACGTCACCGCCCGGCACGCTGGCGGTTGGCGGGGTGGTCGTGCTGCTGCTCGTGCTGGCCGGCGCCGCCTGGGTACTGACGGATCGACGGATGGGCGGGATGGACGCCGGGCCGGGCAGCGACCTGGGCGAGCTCGGCTGGTTCGCCGTGACCTGGGCGCTGATGATGGCGGCGATGATGCTGCCCGCCGTGGCGCCGGCGGTGGCCGAGTACCGTCGCCAGGCGGCGGGGCCAGGGGGCACCCCCGCCTTCGCGGCCGGCTATCTCGTCGCCTGGCTCGCGGCCGGCCTGTTGGGCTACGCGCTGGTCGAAGGCGTTCGCTCGCTGGAGCTCGGGTTCCTCGCCTGGGACGACGCGGGGCGCTACCTGGCCGGCGGCGTGATCCTTGGCGGCGCGCTGTACCAGCTGACGGGGCCGAAAGATGCCTGCCTGCGCCGCTGTCGCGACCCGCGGGCGTTCCTTGCCGAGCACTGGCGGCTGGGCCGCCTGGGCGCCCTTCGGATGGGGATGGAGCACGGCGGCTTCTGTGTCGCCTGCTGCTGGGCCCTCATGGCGACCCTCTTCGCGCTCGGGGTCATGAGCATCGGCTGGATGGCGCTCGTGGCCGCGCTGATCGCCGCGGAGCGGCTGCTGCCGTGGAAGACGATCGCCGGGCGCGGCGTCGCCGTCGTACTGGCGCTGTTGGCGCTGGGCGTGGCCTTCGCGCCCGAGGACGTGCCCGGCCTCACGGTCCCCGGCTCGCACGAGGGCGCGCCGACCATGGATTCCATCGAGATGAACTAGCGGCCGAGGCGGCCGGCCTCCCCGCGGTTCTCGACTTGCAAAGCGGAGGGGGAGAGATTCGAACTCTCGGTGCGCTTGCGCGCACAACGGTTTTCGAGACCGCCCCGTTCAACCACTCCGGCACCCCTCCGAGGTGCGGCAGGGGAGAACCTTAGCGGCGGTCCCCCGCGTCGACCTCGCGCCAGAAGGCGTCGACGATCGTGTTGAACTTCTCGGGGACCTCGCCTGATGCGCCTCGCCCTCCATCAGCTCGAACCGCGTACCCGGAATCGCAGCTGCGACCTCCCGGCCCAGTCGCGGCGGAGTGGCCCTGTCCTGGTCGCTCGCGATCACGAGGGTCGGTACGCCGATTTCGCCGAGTCGGTCAAGAAGATCGTGATCCCGGAATGCATCGATCGCACGCTGCATGGCCTCAGGGGGTTGCTGATGTGGGAACGCCATCGCTCCTCGATGATCTGGTCGACCGTCCGTCACTGTGGGCGCGCGCCGTGTAGACCCACAGCAAGAACGCTTCATAGAACGAGCGCTCGTCGGGCGCGTTGTCGATCATCCAGCGCCACGAGTCCGCCATCGCGCGGAAGTAGGCATCCGACCGCCCCCACGTGCTGCACAGTACGAGGCTGCGCACGAGCTCCGGATGACGCAGCGCGAGATGCTGAGCGATCGTGCTGCCCATGGAGAAGCCCATGACGTGCGCGGCCGGCACGTCGAGAACGTGGAGCAGCGCAGCGGCGTCGTCGGCGAACATCTTGTCGTGATCGCCTACGCCCAGGGATCGATGGTCCTCATCGGCTTCCTGCTCCTATCGGTCCTCGGACTGGCGTAAGAATCTAACCGGCCGAGCACGCCCAGGAGCGCGGACGCATGCGGTCGGGTAGCACAGTCGGATGGCACCCGACCCGGCGGCAGATGAGTGTGTTCGGCGGATTTTAGTGGCGGTGCTCGATTTGTTCACCGATCGCGCCGCTGGCCGCGACCCAGGCGGCGATCTGGGCTCGGGAGCGGAAGCCTAGTCGGGCGAGGATTTGCTCTACGTGGGATTCGGCGGTCCGGACGGAGATGGACAGCCGGGCCGCGATTTCCCGATCGGTTAGTCCCTCCGCTACCAGCTGCGCAACCTCGCGTTGCCGGCGGGTGAGCGGGCCGTCGTCGGATCGGGGTGCTGTCCGCGGTGGCACCTGCCCGAGGGCGAGAGCCAGCGCGGCTGGCCGGTCGAGGGTTCCACCTCGGTCGTACTCGGCCTGCCACTTCTCGGCGCCCAACGCGTGGCGGCCTTGGTAGGCGCATTCGTCGATGAACGGGCGGAGCGGTTCGGGCGTTCGCGCGGGAATGGAGCGCCAGGTGGCTTCCGCGGCTCCCGCCAGCACGGCCGCGCGGTGCCAATCGCCATGGGCGGCAGCGAGCCATGCCATGGCGTGAATGCCGAGCGCGATGCCGCTGCGGTCGTCGACCTCTCGCATCAGGGCCAATGCCTCTTTCTGCAGCTGGTCAGCCTGACCCAGCGCACCGGTTCGCCAGCGGACAAGGCCTAGTCCCCACAGTGCATGCGACCGCGTCCAGGGATCGCCGCTGGAGTTCAGCGCGAGGCTCTCCATGAAGGCCGTCCCGGCCGTGTCGTAGTCACCGCGGAAGAACGCGGCGGCACCGACATCGGCCATCGCGAAGGCCGCGAACCGGTCCTCGCCGAGTCGCCTGCGGTCAGCAGCGGCCGTCCGCAACAGTCGGTCGGCGCTGTCGTAGTTTCCGCTGAACAGCTCGACCAGGCCGAGATACTGCGTGGCGAACGCCGCTGTTCCTGGTTCGTCGAGAGCGGTGGCGACGGCATGCGCCTCTTGGAGCAGCGGTATCGCGGCCGCTGGGTCGGCCTGGACGGCCGCGAGGTAGCCGGCTACTGCCAGCCCCTTCGCGCGGGTTGCGGTTGGTTCGGCGCACTTCGCCAGCAGCCGGGTCAACCATCGCCGTCCTTCACCGAGTTGACCGCGGGCCTGCCAGTAGAGCCACAGGTCAGCGGCGAGCCGAAGGCCGGCCAACTCCTCGCCGGGTGTGTCCGCGCTGAACTCGAGTGCGGCTCGTAGCTGGCCGTGCTCGTCGGCAAGGCGGTTCAGGTCCGCCACCTGCGCGGGGCCGACCCAGTCCACCTTTGCCGCCAGTCGGGCGTAGTAGTCGCGGTGCCGGCGTGCCGCGGCAGTTCGGCCACCCGAGTGTTCGAGCAGCTGGCTACCGAACAGTCGGACGGTTTCTAGCATCCGGAAACGCACCCGGCCGGGTCGCCGGTACACGTCGAGCACTGACGCGTCCACCAACCCGTCGACGGCATCCATGATGGCGTCCCGGGTGAGTGTCGGGTCTGCGCAGACCGCTTCCGAGGCCGCCAGGTCGAAGTCCCCGACGAAGACCGCAGCTCGCTGCCAAAGGATCTGCTCGGCTGGCCGCAGATTCCGATAGCTCCATTCCAGGGTGGCGGGCAGGCTCTGCTGTCGCTCCGGTACCGCCGGTCCGACGTGCTGCAACACGTCGAGACGCTCGCTGAGCCGCTCGACGATCTGGGTTGCCGTCAGCGTCCGAAGTCGGACAGCGGCAAGTTCGAGGGCCAGCGGTAGCCCATCCAGGCGTCGGCACATCGCCGCCACATCGGCGGCGTTCGCTTCGGTCACCTCGAAGTCCGAAATCACTGCCCGGGCCCGGTCGACCAGCAGCGCGATCGCGTCGCTCAGCGCATCGGATGGACGCTCGGCCGAGGCCGTCATCGGCAGTGGGGGGACGACGAACCGGACCTCGCCGGCGACGTCGAGCGGACGGCGGCTGGTGGCCAGCACGCGCAGGTTCAGGCATTCGGACAGCAGGGCGTCGACCAGGATGGCGCAGGCGTCGCGAACATGTTCACAGTTGTCCAGCACGACCAGCATCCGGCGGCTGCCCAGCACCTCGGCAATGCTGGCGACGAGCCACCGCGTCGATGAGTCGCGGAGGTCCAGCGAGGCGGCGAGCTGCTGCGGCAGCAGTGCGGGGTCTCGTACCAACGCTAGGTCGACGAAGCAAACGCCCGCGGGCGTGAAGTGCCGCATCTGCCCGGCTACTCGGATGGCGAGACGGGTCTTGCCCACACCGCCCGGCCCTACAAGCGTCACGAGCCGGGCATCGGACAGCAACCGGCGCACGCGGCTGATCTCGGTGCGCCGGCCGACGAAGCTGTTGCGCTCCACTGGGAGGCTGCCTGCGGGCATAGGCATCTCCGGGTACGGCTCTTCCCGTTGACGGTAGCAACCGCGCCTTAGGGCGGATCGGGATGCGCAAACCCGTATCCAAATCCGTACAACTCCCGTCGTGTAGTGAGCGCCGCCCAGGCACCGTGTCAGGCATGGCACCGGACCGTCCTTCGCTCTTCCTCCTCGAACACAAATATGAGCGGGCAGCGGAGGCTGACCTGGTCCGGGTGCACCGGGCGTTGACGAGTGCCGTCAGGCGTCTGGCCCGCGGAGGGGCCGGCCTGCGCATCGTCAGCGCCGTGTTCGTTCCGGACCAGGCCCAGTCTCAGTACCTCGTCGAGGCGGGCGCGGCCGGTCAGGTGGTCGAGGCCACCGACATCGCCGGCCTTCTCAACGGCATGGTGCACCGGGTCGTCCGGCTGGACGACATGTCACAACCCTGAATTGCGGTGCGGGCAACCGCACCCCGAACGAAAGGTCAAACAGATGCAGACCCTGGAACGCTGGGCATGGCGCCTGGCCTGGCTCTTGCCGGTGTGGGGTGCCGTCACCATCCCCGCCACGCTGAGTCAGCAACCCGACGCAAAAACCGACTTCGCCGCCTACGCCGACTACATCACCACGACCCGGTTCCTGCTCGGCCACCTGGTGGGCAGTATCGCCGGCACGGTAGTGGGCATTCTCGGCATCGTCGGGCTGACCGTGATCCTCGCCCGCACCCGGGTCGCACGGTCAGCGCTCGGTGCGGCGACGGTCGCGATCGTCGGCTGCGGCCTTCTGCTCCCCGTCTTCGGAGTCGCAGCGTTCGCGCAACCGGCCATCGGCGATGCGGCGCACGCCGGCCTTGACGGAGCGCAACAAATCAACAGCGACATCTACGGCACGCTGACCATCGCCGCCGGCGTCACGGCTGCGCTCGCGTTCACAATCGGGATGGCCTGGCTTGGAGTCGCCGTTGCCCGATCCGGCCTCCTTCCGCGCTGGAGCGGATGGCTACTGGTGGCAGCCGGACTCTTCATGGGCGTGAGCGGATTCCTCATCTGGCAGCTCCGGCCGATCGGTGCCCTGTGCCTGCTGGTCGGCGGACTCGGCATCGCCTGGCTCGGCACCCGCAGCTATCACCGAGCGCTCGCGTCAACCGGCGTGACGGCCGGGCCGCTGGCAGATGGGACCATGTCGCCATGAGGCCACGTCACCTACTCCGGGCGCTCATTGCGCTTTGTCTGGCCACGACGTGCATCGCTGCGGGTGCCTCGATCGGCAACGCTGCCGGGACCTGGCCGGGTGATGGTCGGACGGCGACACCGAAGAGCGCTGAACGCATGCTCGAACACCCGATCACACTCATGACCGAGGAGTGCCCGGCGCCGTTTGATGCGACCACCAGTTGTGGTGTGGCCACCGTCCCGGCGGATTGGGCGAAGCCGGATGGCCGCACCCTGGAGGTCTGGTTCGCGTCGATCCCGGCGCCGAGCGGCACGTCGACGGGGGTGACGGTGCCGTTCCACGGCGGGCCTGGTGAGGCCATCTCCGAATTCGCCGAACTGTATCTGGCTCTGGTGCCGGCGCTGCCGGATCGTGACATGCTGCTCGTTGACCTGCGCGGCAATGGCCGATCTGGCCGGCTGGGCTGCCCCACCCTGGACACCGCCGAGTGGAGGGCCGCCGGGCAGGAGCAGGTGGACGCGGTGGCCCGCTGCGCGCAGGAGGTCGGTGCAGCACGCGATGATTACACGACGGTGGGCAGCGTGTTGGACGTGGAGGCGATCCGGCGGGCGTTGGATCTGCCGGCGCCGTCGCTGCTCGGGGTGTCGTATGGGACCTGGGTGGTGCAGACGTACGCGGCCCTGTTCCCTGGCCTGGTGCAGGCCGCGGTGATCGACGGGATTTCGCCGTTCGATCTTGATCCGTGGGGTCGCACCTACACCGACGCGATGCAGCGGGTCCTTCGGCTCCGCTGCGAACGCACCACGCTGTGCGAACCGGACGAGGCCGACGCGCGGGTGCGCCGGGCCGCCGCCAGCCTCGCCGCGCAGCCGGTGCCGTCCCCGAACAGCACGCTGGTGCTGACCGAAGGTGTCTTCTCGGGCGTGAGCGTCTACGCCATTCAGTACAACTTCGCCGACTACCTCATCGCGATCGACCGGGCGCTCGACGGCGATTACGGGCCGCTGCTGGCGTTGGCCGAAGCGTGGATCGCGTGGCCGCCGCCGGACCCGCTCGGTGGGGGGAGAGCGCTGTCCGTGGTCGTGGCGTGCAACGAGTACAGCGCACCGTTCGACCTGGACCACAAATTCGCGAAACGAACAGCCGAATTCGAACGAGGGCTGGCCGAGTTGCCCGACGACGCGTTCGGGTGGTTCTCCAAGCAGGGGTGGGTCGACTCCCCGTTGGAACAGGTCGACTTCTGCCTCGAATATCCCAAACCGGGGTTCTCGTCCAAGCTGCTGCCGCCCTACGACGGGCCTTTCCCCGACCTGCCGGTGCTGATGCTGAACGGCGACATCGACCTGCAGGCCCCGCTGGAGAGCGCCGAAC
This sequence comes from Jiangellaceae bacterium, assembly GCA_035697245.1. GTDB lineage: Bacteria > Actinomycetota > Actinomycetes > Jiangellales > Jiangellaceae > JACVRX01. The sequence continues at coordinate 11,863 of DASSDH010000005.1, read as the reverse complement.
GGGCGAAGCAGAACTGGCCGAACAGCGTCTTCCTGACCATCGAGGACGCCACCCACGTCAGCCTCACGACGAGCGAATGCGCGGTGGTCACCGCCCTGAGCTTCCTGCAGAACCCGGTACTCCCCGACGAACAAGCCTGCGACTGACAGCGAACCCGCACCGGGCTGACACGCACCACGTCCCGATCGTGCTGTGGCCGCGGGAAAGTGCGTCCACGAATGCAGGCGCCGTCCGCGATCACGGCCGGCGGGGGCATCGTCACCGCGGCCGCCGGTGAGGCGGGCGATCGCGGGCGCGGGAAGAACCTCGGCCACACCGGGATCCGGGCATCGTTCCGGCACGCCGTCACCTTCGAGAAACGGAACGGCCGCATCACGATGACCGGACAGGGCAACCTTCGGAGCGGGGTCCAGATCCAGGCCGAGTTCGGCGGCGATCACGAACTCGACCTCCGGGTGCTCTCCGTCAAGACCCTGGCCGAGGTCGAGGAGGCCAAGCAGGCCGGCAAGCGGCAGCGCGACACGGAGAAGGGCAACGCCTACGCCCAGGTCACCGACTGGCTCATCGCGAACCACCCCACCGTCACCAAGGCCGAGGCCGGGCGGCTCATCGCCGCGAAGTTCCGCAACATCTCCCCGAAGGCGAAGAACCGCGCCAGCGCAATCGGGAACTCGCTATCGACGGCCCGGAGGGGGCTCGGCGGGTTCCTCGAACTCGTCGACGGCCACTGGCAACGGAAAGGAGACCCAAAGTGACCAGGCTCGAACCCATCCCCGACGACGACAACCCGGTCGGCGCCGTCCCCATCCGGCAATGGCTCCGCGACTTCGACATCCGGATCCGGACCACACCGAGATCCTCGCCGACGCGGACGATGCGGCGTCCGATAGACGCCGCCCCCGCCCCGACGACGGGACCCACGACCTGGCGGCGTGGCCACGCTCGACCTGCTAGCAGCGGCGGGATTTCCATGAGAGCGTCGAGCTGGAACGTTTGGCGGTCGGCGCAGCCAGGAGGGGGTTGCCTGAGATGGCCGACGCACAGGTGCGGGTGGTCTCGGTCCACTCTTTTCGCGGCGGCACGGGCAAGTCGAACCTCACCGCCAATGTGGCGGCCCAGATGGCGCAGCGCGGGCTGCGCGTCGGCGTCATCGACACCGACATCCAGTCACCCGGGATCCACATCCTGTTCGGCCTGCGCGGTGACGAGATCACCGCTTCACTGAACGACTACCTGTTCCGCGGCGTTGCAATCGAGGACGTGGCGTGTGACGTGACGCCGGCGGGACTGCCGGGACGGATCTACCTGATCCCGTCCAGCGTTCAGCCGGGGGAGATCACCCGAGTCCTCCGCGACGGCTACGACCCCCAGAAGCTCGTGCACGGTCTCCGTGAGTTCATCGACCGGCTGGACCTGCAAGCGTTGCTGGTCGACACTCACCCCGGGCTGCAGGAGGAGACGCTGCTCTCGTTGGTTGTCGCCGACACACTGCTGGTGGTGCTGCGTCCCGACCAACAGGACTACGAAGGGACCGGCATCACCGTCCACGTCGCCATGGGTCTGCAGGTGCCGCGAGTCGCGCTCGTCGTGAACAAGTCGCCGGCGACGCTCGACGCCGCGGTGGTGCAGCAGCGGGTGGAGGAGGCGTACACCTGCCCCGTGGTGGCGGTGATCGCGCATTCCGACGCGCTGATGACTCTGGCCAGCGCCGGCGTCTTCTCGCTGCAACACCCGGACGACCCGCTCAACGCCGCATTCGCCCAGATCGCCGGCTACGTGCTCGACGGTCACGCATAACCGACGAGAGTCGCGCGTGGACGACCAGCCCTCCGCTCTCACCCGCGAGGAACTGCTCGGCGGGCTCGTGGGTCGCCGCGTGGGCACGACGCTCTATGCGATCGAGAGCCGGACCGCCTACCTGGCCCTCAAGGCCCGGCACGCGACGGCACCGGCCATCTCGGCCGACGTGGCCGAGGAGGAGGAGCACGCGTTCTTGTCGGCGCTCGCCGCCGGCCGCGATCTCCCGGTCACCCCACGCATCCAGGAGCTCGAGCAGTTCGCGCCCCAATGGGCGCACCTGGTACCGCCAAGTCCCACCATCCGCGCCGAACTCGCGCAGAGGTTCGGCGAGAAACACCGGTTCCGGGCTTCCGACGTCCCGCGCCTGCGCGCCGCGATGGGGCTCGACGACGCTGTCCGAGACGCCTACCGAGGGCGGTACGGCACGGATCTCGACACCATCTACACCGCCCTGCCGTGGCGCGATCGCTTGCGATGGGCTCGCTCCCGGCTCGCGCGCCGGCTCGAAGAGCTGCCGCCGTTCTGGACCTCCTTCGGCCTGACGTTGACCGAGACGGTGGGCGGCGGCCTGCTCGCCCTGCCGATCGCGCTCGCGGGTGTCGGGCCCCTCCCCGGGCTGGTCCTGATCGTGGTTCTCGGGCTGGTGAACGTGCTGACGATCGGGGCGGTTGCCGAAGCGTTCGCCCGGACCGGGGACGTGCGCTGGAAAGGTGCGTTCTTCGGTCGGGTGGTGACCGAGTACCTCGGCCGACCGGGTCGACTCGTGCTCACGGTCACGCTCGCCGCATACAGCGTAGTCGTCCTCGCTGCCTACGTGATCGGCTTCTCGGCCACTCTTGCCGACGCGACCGGCCTGATCGCGCCGGTCTGGGCTGCCGTCCTGTTCGCCGTCGTCCTCGGGTTCATCCGCCGCCAGCGCTTGGACGCGACCGTCGCGTCGTCACTGGTGGTGGGGATGGTCAACATCGGTGTGATCATGGCATTGGCTGCACTCGCGCTGGCTCACGCGGACTCGGCGAACCTCGGCCACGCAGCAGTCCCGTTCGTCGGCGGCGAGCCGTTCGATTCCGACGTAGTGGAGCTCGTCTTCGGGGTGGTTCTCGCCGCCTACTTCGGGCACACGTCCATCGGTAACTGCGCGCGCGTCATCGTCCGCCGCGATTCCTCCGGCCGCTCGTTGATCACCGGCGCCGTCGCCGCCATGACCGTCGCCATCGTGCTCTACGTAGTGTGGGAGGTCGCGGTCGGGAGTGCGGTACCAGCGGACCAGCTCGCATCCGAACAGGGCACCGCCCTGACCCCCCTCGCCGGGGTCGCCGGGCCAGCAGTGCTGGTTCTCGGTGGCATTTTCGTGCTCCTCGCAATGGGCATGGCGTCGGTGCATGTGTCACTGGGGCTCTACAACCAGATCAGCGAGCGGTTGCATGCGAACACCCGGCTCGCCTCGGTGGGCGGCCTGTCGGGAGTCGCCGCGGTCTTCGTCGTCGTCGAGGTGCTCCTGATCACGGAGGTGGGCACGTTCGCGGGTCCCATTGCTCTCACCGGCGCCCTGGCCGTCCCGCTTCTGGCCGGCATCTTCCCGGTGCTGCTGCTCGCCGCGAGCCGCCGGCGCGGCGACTTCGTACCGGCAGGGAGCTGGCCGTGGCTCGGCCGGCCGATAGTCCTCGGCGCGCTCTACCTCCTGTCCCTTAGCGCCGTGCTGGTATACGGACTGGTGATCTGGCAAACCCCGGTCGAGCGGTTGCTCGCGCTGGGTGTGGCTGCCTCGGCGGTCGCCATGACGGCACTGGTGCTGCGCTCGGACATGCTGGCGCCGATGGTCACGGTCGAGCTCCGGCGGGAGCGGGAACGGGGCCGCGACGTCGTGCAGGTCACCGCCGCCGGGACGGTCGTCCGGTCGGAGCTGCTTCCTGCAGGCACCAGAGAATTGTCGGTGGATCTTGACGGGTTGGGCGTTCGCGCGCTGCGGCTGCGGATGCATCAGGTCGACCCCGGTGGAGAATCCGAGCCACTCGACGTGTCTGCGTCGTTACAAGAGGCCGAGCAGTCCGAACCGCTGGCCCCGAGCGACGATCCGCGGCCGCTAGATAGCGGGGGCGCCACGCTGAAACTCGACCTCCCCCGCATCAGTCCGCTCGGTCGGTGATGATCCGCCGCAGATCCGACGCCTGCGCGCGGAGGCTGCCGAAGTAGTCGGTCTCGGTGATCTGCTCGACCTGCTCTGCTTGGCGCGCCTCGTCGAGCTCGATGCGTAACTCTTCGATCTGGCGGCGCAGGCGCTCCTCCCGCTCCGCGGCCTCTCGGGAGCGGCGCTCTTCCTCGAGGATGCGCTCGAGAACGCTGGCAGCCTGCGCCGCCACTGCGCCGAGTAGTTTGAGATCGGCTGCGCTGAATCCGCCCGCGCGGCGACGCAGCACCAGCGCCCCCCGCCGGACCTCGCCCAGAGCCAGCGGCGCGACTAGGACCGCTCCGGGCTCGTCCGGGTCGATCCGGGCCCGAGTAAGGTCCTCGGGAAGCGCAGGCGCGGCGGAGCTGGTCGCGGCCGCGATGCTCGGGGTGCCGTCGTCGACGGCGACCGCGCCCTCGTCGGCCGGGACCAATCTGGTCGCTTCCCGCAATGTTCGCGCCGCCAGATCCTCCCGATCGCCCGCTTGGGAGAGGTTTTCCGCCAGCGCGTACAGCAGGTTGACCTCGCGGTACAGCCCGAGCACCTCGTCGGCCAGCTGGCGGCGCTCCTCCTCGATCGCGACGAGGGCGGACAGCACAGCGGCACCAACGGGTGCACCCGGCCCGGCAACGGCGCCCAGCGGCGTGCCGTCGGACCGGACGACGGCGACCGGATCGTCCGGGACGTCGGTGCCGGCGACCAGAGCACCGTCCGGACCCAGCACGGCGAGCGGCCGCCCGGCGGCCGCATCGAGCATCGCCGCGACCTCCGTGCGGCGCACCAGCCGAGACAGTCGGACCGCGCCGGACATCAACCCAGCCCGACCCAGGACCGGGCCAGCTCCCGCAACTCGTCGGGGTCGAACGGCTTGGTCTGGTACTGGTCGGCGCCGACCTCCTCGCCGCGGAGCCGGTCGACGTCCTGGCCCTTGGCGGTCAGCAACACGATCCGGGTTTCGGTCAGCCCCAGCTCGGTGCGGACCGCGCGGCAGACGTCGTAGCCGTTCATCCGCGGCATCATCACGTCGAGGAACACCAGGTCCGGCTGCTCAGTGGCGATAGTCGCAAGCGCGTCCTCGCCGTTGTCGGCGGTCAGCAGCTCGACGCCTTCGTCCTCGAGGTCCTCGAGCGTCTGCTCCAGCAAGGCCCTGATGTGCGCCTCGTCGTCGACGATCAGGATCTTCCGCGTCACAGGCACCTCACTCGAACAGGATGAACACGACTTGTTCCATGTCCCGCTCGGCGCGCATGACGTCGACCAAGCCGGAGCGGTCCGACACTGCCGCATTCGCGATGACGACGTCCGGGAGCACGAAGCGGGCGACATCGAGCGCTTCGTCGGGATCGCCCACGGTGGTGACCGACCAACCCTGCTGCTCGAGCGTCGTCCGAAGTGTGTCGAGCATCCCCAAGTCGGAGTCGATCACCACGGCTCGCCGGTGCGACCAGCCCTGGGCAAGCAGCGTCTCGACCTGGGCCAGCAGCTCTGCGCTGCCCACCGGCTTGGTGAGGTAGCTGTCCACACCGATGCTGCGGGCCCGTCCCTCCTCTTGCAAGATCGAGATCATCAGGATGGGGATCCGCATCGTCGCCGGGTCGTGGCGTAGCACGGCGGCGACGTCGAAGCCGTTGAGATCGGGCATCATCACGTCCAGCGTGATGAGGTTCGGTCGCAGGTCCTTGGCCAACCTGACCGCCTCATTGCCGTCCCGGGCCTCGTGGACGACGTATCCCTGGCCTTCGAGCTCCTCGCGCAACAGCTGGCGCAATGGTGCGTGGTCGTCGACGACGAGAATCCGCGGCGCTCCGCCGTCCCCGGGCGCGGAGATGTTCGCCCGCAGATCGCGCAGCAGCGTCCGCGCGTCAACCGGCTTCGACACCCGCGCGCCCGGTGCCAGTGGCAGGCTGAACGAGAAGGTGCTGCCACTGCCGACGGCGCTGTCCACCCACAGCTGTCCCCGGTGATGCTCGACGATCTCCTTGCATATCGGTAGGCCGAGCCCGGTGCCCTGCGGCTTGCCGGTCAGCGTGTCGCCCACCTGCTTGAAGCGGGCGAACAGTTGAGCCTGATCCTCCGGAGCAATACCTGGCCCGCTGTCGCGGATGGACACCACCACTTCGTCGCCCAGCCTGCGGCTGCGCACGGTGACCGACCCCTCGTCGGTGAACTTGCACGCGTTGGACAGCAGGTTGATGACCACTTGTTCGAGGCGGTGACTGTCGCCGCGGACCGGGGGCAGGTCGCTTGCCAGCTCGAGTTGCAGATCCAGCCGCTTGGCGTCGAACAGCGCGCTGGTAGCTGCAACCGATTGCCGCACGACCTCGTCGACGTCGACGTCCTCGTCCCGCCAGTCGACCCGCCCGGCCTCCATCTTCGCCAGGTCGAGGACGTCGTTGATCAAAGCGGTGAGTCGCTCCCCTTCGGCCACGATGATGTCGAGGTTTCCCCTGACCTGCTCGATCGCGCGTGTCACTGACGGTCCGGGGTCGCGCACGGCTGGAAAGACCCGCTCGTCCAGCCGCTTGGCGATGATCTTGGTGAATCCAAGGATCGACGTCAGGGGGGTGCGGAGCTCGTGTGAGACCGTCGAGATGAAGTCGGTCTTCATCCGGTCTATTTCACGCTCGGCTGTGATGTCGCTCAGCAGCACCACCGTCCCGCGCGACGTGAGGCCGTCCGGATCTGTCACCGTGCTCGCGACGGCTTTGGCCACCCGGTTGTCGGCGAGGTGGATTTCGCCGGTCACCGCCGACGACGGATCGTCCGGTGTCAGGTCGGCGAGCTCGGAAAGCACGTCAGCCACTGGATGGTCGACCAGCTCGGCGGCGGGCCGGCGCAGCATCCGCGCCAGCGCGGTGTTGACCCGCACGACCGTGCCGTCGTGGTCGACGACCACCAAGCCGTCGCCAAGATTGTCGAGGACCGCAGCGAGTTCCCGGCTGAGGCCGACCGCCTGGTCCCGTGCCCGGGTGGTCTCCTCGCGCGACACCACGAGCTCTGCGTTGGCCTCTTTCAGCTCCGTGGTGCGTTCGGCGACCTTCGCTTCCAACAGCCGCTCGGAGGCGTGCAGGGCCTCGTTCGCGCGGCGCAGACCGTCGACGACTTCGTTCAACCGCCCCGAGTAGGCATAGATGACAGCCAGGCTCAACGCCACGAACAGTCCGCCGACCAGCACGAAGGCGATGTCGAGGACGGCCCGCGGCAGGTCGGCGATCTCCGGAGGATCCGGCCGAACCGCAAGCAACAACGCGATACCGGCAGCGACGGCCGTGGCGATTGCAATCTTGAACAGCGTCGAGCGTTGCACGTACGGCACGGCGAACAGAACCGGAAACACCATCAGCACGGCGAAGCCGCCGAACAGCGACGGAATGACCAGGGGTGCCACGATCAGCTCGAGCCAGAACGTGGCGCAGACTGCCATGACGGCGGTGTCGACGTCGCCCGCGGCGTACCGGCGGAGCGCCCAGACGAGGAGCGCGACGGACAGCATCGTCGCCAGCAGCAGCGGCCACAGCCAGGACGCATCGAGAAACACCGACACTAGCGCGAGCACGACGACGCCGGCCGACGCGGCGACCAGGTCGAGCACCACGAACTGACGGAATCGGCGCGCGCCCTCGGTGGTGTCGCCGACCACGACCGTCATGTCATGGCCACGTCGGTCGACCGGCGGTGCTCCCGCCAGTACGGGGAGGTTCGCAGCATGGCCCGGTGGATCAACGGCGCACCGGCCCGCACGAACGGCCGCCGCCAGCCGTAGCGGCGCCGCAGGTCGGTTAGGTAATCCTCGAAGGTGTGCTGCTGGAAACCGAGCAGACGCTGGCTCTCGGTGGTGTCGAGCCAGTCGCAGTGGTACGGCGTCGTCGCGAAGGCCTCGTCCGGAAGCATGCCGATACCCAGCACGTCGAGTGGCCGGCTGACCACCTGGCGCTGGTAGAGCTGGCAGCCCGGCCCACCGCCGATGTTCAGCGTCTTTTCTCCCAACCCCGCCAGCTCGCAGGCACGCGTGACGGCGAAGCCCACGTCGCGGGTGTGCACGAACTCGATCCGGTCGGTCAGCGGAACCTCGAACATCAGCGGGTCGATGATCAACGGTAGACGCAACGGCAGCACGGCGCCGAACCGAAGAATCACCCAGTCCACGTCCGAGGTGCTGACGACGTGCTCGGCGGCGGCCTTCGTCTGCCCGTAGTGATCGGCCGGGTTGACCGGATCCAGGACGGTTCGCGGCGGCGGCCGGTCCTGCGTTCGACCATAGACCGACAGGGACGATGCGTAGACCAGCCGCGGTCGGCTCTTGGCCTTCGCCACGGCGGTGACGACGTTGCGGGTGCCGTCGACGTTGACTCGTTCCGTCAGCTCCGGCGTGCGCTCACTGCGCGGCGGGATAAGGGCAGCGAGGTGAACCACCGCGTCCGCGTTCTCGACCGCCCTGGCGATGGCATCCTGGTCGAGGACGTCGCCCCACACGACGTCCACGCCGCCGCGGAACCGCGCTCTAGCAACGAACCGGTTGGCGTGAGTGGGCAGGTCGAAGGCGACGACTCGGTGACCGCGCTGCCGTAGCGCTTGCACCGTGCTCGTGCCGACGTTGCCGAACGACCCAGTGACCACGACCGTCAAGCGGCGCGCCGACAGCGTCATGCACATCCCCCGTCCATCGCTGGGGTGATCGGAAGTCTACGCCGGGCAAAAGCCCTTCTCAGCCATGCTCGACCACCGCGCCCGCGATTGCTCGGCAGCCTTGGTGGATCAATCCGCTGTCGGGGAACGCTTGTCGCCGCATTGTTACGGCCGGGTTGAGCGACAACGAGAATGGAGGCCGTGTCGGGCGGCTTCATCGACAGCATCGGGTGGTTGCCGCCCGAAGTCCGGTGGGCCGCCGCCGCGCTGGGGGTGCCGGAGGAGTCGCTCGTAGCGGCCGGCGGAGCGAGCGGGCTGACCTGGGCGTGCGGTGCGAGCATCCTGCGCACCGGCGACGCCAAGACCCTGCGTCGCGAGGTGGTGGCCATGACCGCCGCCTCCAAAGCGGTGCCCGTCCCCGACGTGCTCGACGCCGTGGAGTTCACCGACGCCGAGGGGCGGGCGCGGGCTGGTTTGCTCCTGGCTCGGCTCCCAGGACGTCCCGCCCTCGACCTCACCCGCCTGTAAGTGACGCAGGCGCGCGAGCGGGGCGAGCGTTGCGGCAGCCTGCATGTGGCGCTGGCCGAGGTCGCCGCGCCGCCGGAGGTCGACGCGGTTCCAGCGATCCCCCAGTCATCAGAAACGACCACACCGCACTGCCTGCTGCACCTGGACCTGCACCCGCTGAACGTGCTGATCGACGAGACCGGCGAGGTCAGCGGCGTTCTCGACTGGGCCAACACCGCGGCGGGGCCCGCGGTACTCGAACAAATCGTCGGCGTGCGATGGGTATCGCCTTGATCCGCATGGCATTCATGCGGGACGTGTTCTCACCTCGTTCACCGGCACGGGGATCGCCCAGAATCGTGGAGGCGGGCCGACAATCCAGGCCGTGGCGCCATATCCGAGCCTCGGGCTCGCACCGGCCATTTTGCGCGCAGGCCTTGCAGGGCCGGCAGGCCGGAGACGGCCACGACCGCCGCCTGTTCGAACGTTTCCGGGGCCGGCGGACACCACGTCGCTGGTCACAACGGCGCCAACTCACTGACCCTGACTACCTCGGCAACGTCGACCGCAGTCCCAGCATCTGCCTGCGAAACCGCCTGCAACGACCTACTTGGCGCCCTCGGCTGACCTTCACAGAGTTTGTAGCCGCCAGATCCCCTGCGCTCGTCTGACCGGAACCGAGAGCGTTGGAGATGGCGGACTGTGCCGCCGTCTCCAACGCTGCCGGGCTGATCGGACCTGTCACGGGTCCTGGAAGATGTACAGCCCGCTGTCGCGGTCGCTGGCGAGGATGTACTCCTCACCGGTCTCCGGGTGCGTCCAGACCTGGACGCCCCAGAAGTTGTTCCCTCCGTCGGGGTCGATGTAGCCACCGACCTCGACCAGCTCACCGTTCACGATCTGGATCGCGCGCAGCCCCGCCGAGTAATACGACAGATACGCCAGGTCCGGGTCCGTTGGATCGGTAGCAACCTCGTGCACGGTCAGGTCGCCAAACCCGAATGCGAAGGCAGGATCGTGCGCCTCCGGGATCGCGAAGGTGTCCAACTCGGTGAGGGTGTTGTCCGCGTTCCGGGCGAACAGGTGCACATAGCCCCAGCCGTCGAACACCGAGCCGACCGAGATCCGCTCGCCGATATCACCGATCGCCGGCTCGGCCTCGGGGTAGGTGAAGCTGACCTCGGTGCCGAACATCAGGTGGAACGCCTCGTGCGTGGTGCACACGGCGACGATCTCGTCGACGAAGGCTCCCGAGCCGCAGAACGCCACGTCGGGGTCAACGTGACGCTGCACGAACACCACCGCATCCCAGCCGGCGAGCGCCGCCTCGTGCGCCTTCTCACCCGGGAAGCAGGCCTCCTCCGGCGCGGAGGGGTCACCGGACGGACCCCGCTGCAGAACCAGGATGGTCTCCTCGCCGGGCGCCAAGGACTCGAGGTAGCCGGGGACGCTTTCCGGCGTGGGTACCGGCGCGGAATCCGGGCAGCCGTAACCGCCGTAGACGACCGGCCCGTTCAGGGTCAGGTCGGGGAGGATCGCCGGCGCCGCTCCGCCGGGCACGATCTCCGAGTCGTACACGCCGGCGTTCGGTCCGGTCGTGATCTCGAACTCGCTAGTGCGATACGGGGCGAAGTCCTCGTCGGTGCCGATCACGAACTGGTTATCGGCGGTGAACTCGGCCTGGTGCGCGTTGCCCTCCGGAGTGAGCTCGGCACCGGTCGCCTCGAACAGCTGCGGGTCGATGGCGGCGAAGTCGGTGTCGCTCAGGAACACCGGGTTGGCCGGGTCATTGGGCTCTGTTGCGTTGTTCGATCACAAGACGTACCGGATCGGCAGGTGGTTGGAGCCGTTGGTCAGATGGCCTTGGCTAGCTCGACGAACGCGAGCATGAGTCGACGTCCGGCCGGCTCATCGGCGGCTATCTCGTAGTGTCCGCGGCGTAGGTTCTGCACGAACGCGTTCCCGGCGGCGAGGACCTGAAGCCCGGTCATGGTCTTGATTCCATGCATCGGACGCAGCCGCCGTTTCAGCTGGGCGTGGTCGGCCTCGACCCGGTTATTGGCGTACTGCTCGCGGTGGTGCCAGGCCGCCGGCCACAGCTGGTCCAGCACGCGCGGGTAGGTGGTTGCCCGGTCGGTGACGACCTCACGGGGCTCGACACCGGTAACCGTCCTGGCGTGCTGGAAGAACCGGCGGGCCGCCTGGCTGTCCCGGCGGCTGGAGGCGTACACGTCGATGACCTGCCCGAACTGGTCGACTGCCCGGTACAGGTAGACCCACCGGCCGGCCACCTTCACATATGTCTCGTCCACGTGCCAGCGGTCGCCGACCCGATGCCGGCCGAACCGGGCTGCATCGACCAGCAGCGGGCTGAACCGTCGCACCCAGCGGTGAATAGTGACGTGATCAACCTCGATGCCGCGTTCGAAGAGCAATTCCTCCACGTCCCGGCAGGACAACCCGAACCGCAGATACCAGCGCACCGCCAACACGATCACCTCCGGTGGGAACCGGAACCCGGCGAACGCCGAGCGCGCAGGAACCGGTCCGATGGGTCTCCGAGCTAGCCGCATGCGGGCGCACCATGTCGAAGCTCGAGCCCTCGGTCAATGCAACAAACCCGGGCAAGGTGCACACCTGATTGCTGAAAGCGGTCGCCATCGGAGGCGCCGCCGGCCAACAGGAGCCAGCCATGACAATTCCCACCCAGATGAGCCTCGCAGGGTTCATCGCCTCCACTCCCCGGCTGAACTTCACCGGCAG
>DASSDH010000004.1:0-2524 GCA_035697245.1 Jiangellaceae bacterium | reverse complement strand
AGTGGTACCGTCACGCCAGGCGGCACTGAAGGAGGCGGGCATGGGCGTCGGTTGGCGTTCGTCACGGCGGGTCGGGTGCTTCGGCGCCCTCGTCGCGATGATCACGTTGGTGTCGTCGGTGGCGGTGGTGGGCACGGCGGCGCAGCCGGCGGCTGCCGCAACCCTGCCACCGGGCTTCCAGGAGTCGACTGTCTTGAGCGGACTGACGAACCCCACCGTCGTCCGCTTCTCGGCCGACGGCCGGATCTTCGTCGCCGAGAAGCGCGGCGTGATCAAGGTCTTCGACTCGCTCGCAGACACCACCCCGACCGTGTTCGCCGACCTCAACGTCAACGTCTACAACTTCTGGGACCGCGGTCTGCTGGGCATGGCGCTCGCCCCGAACTTCCCGACCGATCCCTACGTCTACGTGCTGTACACGTATGACCACGAGCTGGGCTCGTCGGCCGCGGCCCCACGCTGGGGGACGCCTGGCGTGTATTCGGATCCCTGCCCCACGCCGCCGGGCCCAACCGCGGACGGATGCATGGTCAGCGCGCGGCTGTCGCGCCTGCAGGCCGCCGGCAACGTCATGACCGGCGCGGAGCAGGTCCTGGTCGAGGACTGGTGCCAGCAGTACCCGAGCCATTCCATCGGCACGGCGGAATTCGGGCGCGACGGGGCGCTGTACGCCAGCGGCGGTGACGGCGCCAGTTTCACCTTCGCCGACTGGGGCCAGGACGGCAACCCGCTCAATCCCTGCGGCGATCCGCCGGGCGCCCCGGGCAGCGTGTTGAGCCCGCCAACCGCCGAGGGCGGCGCCCTGCGCAGCCAGGACCTGCGTACACCCAACGACCCCGTCAGCCTCGACGGCAGCATCATCCGGGTCAACCCGGCCACCGGTGCCGGGCTGCCAGACAATCCGCTATCCGCCAGCAGCGACCCGAACGCCCGGCGGATCATCGCCTACGGGCTGCGCAATCCGTTCCGTTTCACCGACCGCCCGGGGACCGACGAAATGTGGGTGGGTGACGTTGGCTGGAACGAATGGGAGGAGATCAACGTGATCTCCGACCCCAATGACGCCGCCGTGGAAAACTTCGGTTGGCCCTGCTACGAGGGTCCCAGTCGGCAGGCTGGCTACGACGGCGTCAACCTGAACATCTGCGAGAACCTGTACGGAACACCGGGCGCCGTGACCGCGCCCTACCACGCATACCACCACAGCAGCCGCGTCGTGCCGAACGAGACCTGCCCCACCGGCAGCTCCTCGGTGGCCGGGCTCGAGTTCGAGTTCTCGGCTGCGCAGAACTCGTACCCGGCCGAATACGACGATGCCCTCTTCTTCGCCGACTACTCCCGCGACTGCATCTGGGCCATGCTCAAGGGGGCCAACGGCAACCCAGCACCGGGTCAGATCCGCACATTCGTCGCGGGCGCCGCAAACCCGGTCAACCTTGAAACCGGCCCGGGTGGCGATCTCTTCTACGTCGACTTCGACGGCGGGACCATCCGGCGCATCCAGTTCTTCAACGCCAACCAGCCACCGACCGCCGTCGCCCAGGCCGCGCCCACGACCGGCTCTGCACCGCTGACCGTCGCCTTCAATGGCACCGGCTCGACCGACCCTGATCCCGGCGACACGCTGAGCTATGCCTGGGACCTCGACGGCGACGGCGCGTACGACGATTCCACTGCCTCGCAGCCGATCCACACCTACACAACCCAAGGCAGCTACAACGCGTCGCTTCGCGTGACCGATAGCCACGGCGCGTCGGACACCGACTCGGTGACCATCACCGTCGGCAACACCGCGCCGACGGCCACCATCGATACGCCGGCGGCCGGGACGACCTGGAAGGTCGACGACGTCATCACCTTCTCCGGCTCGGCGACAGATGCCCAGGACGGCCCGCTGCCGGCCTTGGCGCTGAGCTGGCAGCTGACCATGCAGCACTGCCCGTCAAACTGCCACTCGCACGTCATCCAGACCTTCTCAGGGATCGAGAGCGGCTCGTTCACCGCGCCAGACCACGAGTACCCGTCCTATCTGGAGCTCACCCTGACCGCCACTGACTCGAGCGGTCTCACCGACACGAGAACACTGCGGCTCGACCCCCGCACGGTCCAGCTGACGTTCCAGACCAGCCCCGGCGGGCTCCAGCTCACGGTGAACGGAGGAGCCTCAGCGAGGGCGCCATTCAACCGCACGGTGATCATTGGGTCGTCGAACTCGGTCATCGCTCCAACGCCCCAGCTGAAGGGTAAGAAGAGCTACAACTTTGGGTCGTGGTCGGACGGCGGCGCGCAGACACATGTCATTGTCGCGCCTGCTGTCGCAACCACGTACACCGCCAGGTACCGATAACAACAGGCGTCGGCCTGCCAGCCGCCGCGCTCGATGGGATGCTCAACAACCATTCGGGCACCATCACCGGCCTCGCCCGCAAGGCGCAGTACCTCTGCCAGGGTATTGAGCCGAGACAACGTCGGGCTTCTGTCGTCCGCCACCGGGAGTTTCACCACCAGGTAGGTGGCCGGTCGG
>DASSDH010000003.1:0-13449 GCA_035697245.1 Jiangellaceae bacterium | reverse complement strand
AACCGTCTCGATCCAGTTGCTCTCCTGGCCTGCCGGCGCTGCGGGCCCGAAGTACATGTCGAACGAGCCATCCGCGTTCGTCTTGAGCTCGTCGTAGGACGCGTGGGCCGCGTCGTTCGTCGGGTTCTGGACCATGGAGCGTGTTGCGCTGTCGTACGCCGTCAGGGACCAGAAGGCCGCCGCCGGCGGGTTCGCGGGCACGTGCAGGCGGTAGGACTTGCCACCGTCGAAGTGGTTGCCGTCCTTGTCCTTGAAGGCCTGGATGTAGTTCCCCCCGGGACCGGGCTTCATCACTCCGAGGGCGGGCGACAAGTAGATCGCGCCGTAGGTGTATTGCAGCCGCTCGTCGAGCTGACTGTAGGTCTCCGTTTCCTGGCTCGGCTTCACGTAGAACACCCAGTCCCAACGAGTGCCCGGAAACGCGGTGACGCCGGTTTCGCGCTGGGAGCCCTCGTACATCACATTGCGTGCCATCGCATCGCCGAGCACGGCGGCGTCCTCGAGGATGGCCTGCTGCCGGGCGTCAGGCCTGAACGGCTGGCCTTTTTCGATGCCCAGCGGCTTCAGCATGGCCATGTAGAAGCGGTCGTGCTCTTGAACGGGATTGTTGTCGATGACCGTGGCCAGACGCGCCCAGTACTCCATGCCGCCCGGGGGAGTCGTGTCGATCAGCTTGCCCGAGATCGAGACGAACTTGTTCGGCTTGGGGCCTTCGCGCTCGCTCCACGGGTAGACCTTGACATTCCGGATGCGCTCCACGGCGTCGGGCACGTCGTTGTCGACGATGATGCCGCGCACCAGGAGGTTGTGGTTGTGCATCGTTGCCCGAAGTACGTAGTAGCCGGACGGAACCTCGCCGTCGTAGCCCGGTGGCAGCAGGAGGAACTTGCCGCCGTTGCCCGCGTCGGGCCCGGGCAGGCCGACGTCGGCCAGCGAACGCTGCCAGAAGTCGTCCAAAAGGCCGACGATGGCTCCGGGTGGGATCTCGATCACGACTGGACCCTGGGCGACATCGATGTTGACGAAGGCGTAGATCGTCGTGTCGTTGGCCGTGAGCCAGACAGACTTGGGGTCGACGAAGTTGTCGGCGATGCCCATGTCGTTGAAGTCGATGCCCAAATCCTGCTTGGCCGTGAGCCGGATGGACTCGAACGACACGGCGGGGTAGCCCCACAGATAGGCCTGCACCGCGCGCTGGAAGTCCATCTCGTCGAAGAGCTTCTGCGAGGTCTCGGGGGTCGGGAAACCCAACTCGTACTGCAGCGTGCCGACACGCGGCACCTCCATGCTGTCTGGAACCGTGGCGTTTGCGTGTTCCACCTTCGTCATGACTACTACCCCTCCTAGTCGGGCTGCCGACGCCACGACGGTGTGTGCCCTGGAGCCGTTCTTCATCACGCCGTTGGGAGTTATTGCTTGGCCATGGCGAGGTTGAAGCGCTCCTCTGGGGTGATGAGGTGGTCTTGGTCGTCGGTGCCGGCGTCGAGCTGGACCCAGGCGATGGTGCCGTTGAACTCGTTCCCGCGTGCCCCGTAGTCGGGTGACGATGGTGAGCCGAGGTCTTGGCCGATCTCGAGCCCTTCGTCGGCGGAGAACGCCATCGGGATGGTGCGTTCGGCTCGTCCGGTGCCGACGGACTGGCCGTCGACGTACAGGGTGATGTCGGCACCCTTGGCGAGTCCGTCGCCGTCGTAGGAGGACTCCATTCGCACCTGGTGGTCGCCGGGCGGGAGGGGTTCGGTGGACTCGGCGAAGAACTGCTCGATGCCGAAGAAGTTGACGCAGTACTTCAGGTTGCCGTCGTGGACGTACAGCGCCCATCCGCCGACCTTGCCGCCTTGGGCGACGATCACACCTTCGCCGCCGTCGTCGGGCACCGTGATCTGCGCGGTGACCGAGTGGGACTTGTTCTTCATGTTCAAGGCCGACCACTCGTTCACCCGCATCCCCGGGAACAGCAGCTGGCTCTGGCCGGTGACGAGCTCGGGCCGGCCCGCGAGCTCGGCGTTGATGCGCTCGTAGCGGCGGTCGTCGAGGGGCAGGACGTTGTACTTGACGGCCTCGATCAGCCACAGGCGTTGCAGCTCGGCCAGCTTGTCGGGCTGGTCGGCCGCGAGATCGTTGCTCTGGGTCCAGTCGTCGGGCCCGTAGAGCTCCCACACGTCGTCGTCGAACGCCGGCATGGGATCGGTGGTCCACGGGATGCTGTGGCGGGTCACGGCCGTCCACCCCTGGTGGTACACGCCACGGTTGCCGAACATCTCGAAGTACTGCAGGTCGTGGGACTCGGCCGCATCGGCGTCGGCGAACGATGCCAGCATGCTGAACCCCTCCAGCGGCGCTTGGGCGATCCCGTTGACGGATGCGGGTGCGGGCAACGAGGCCGCCGCCAACACGGTGGGGGCGACATCGATGACGTGGTGGAACTGGTTGCGCTTCTCGCCCTTCGCGGCGATCCCGTTGGGCCAGTGCACGATCGTGCCGTTGCGGGTACCGCCCCAGTGCGATGCGATCTGCTTGGTCCACTGGTACGGGGTGTTCATGGCGTGCGCCCAGCCCACGGCGTAGTGGTTGTACGCCTCCGTGGTGGCGAAGTCGTCGATCTTGCTCAGCAGGAATTCGGTCGTCTCGATCCCGGGCATGCCGTTGAGGGTCGTCATCTCGTTGAAGCAGCCCCGGATCGTGCCCTCGGCGGAGGCGCCGTTGTCACCGATGATGTAGTAGATCAACGTGTCCTCGAGCGCTCCCACGTCGTCGATCGCGTCGATCACCCGGCCGATGTGGTGGTCGGTGTGCTCCAAGAACCCGGCGTAGATCTCCATCTCGCGCCGCAGGATCGGCTTCAGCTCCTCGTCCATGTCGTCCCACCCCGGGATCGCCGCCGGACGAGCCGTCAGCTCGGCGTCGGCGGGGATCACCCCGAGCTCCTTCTGCCGGGCGAACGTCTCCTGCCGCTGGGCGTCCCAGCCGGCGTCGAAGCGGCCCCGATTCCTCTCCACCCAGTCCGCGGGGACGTGGTGGGGGGCGTGGGTGGCGCCAGGGGCGAAGTAGATGAAGAACGGCTTGTCGGGCATCAACGACTTCTGCTGGCGGATCCAGCTCACCGCGTGGTCGGCGAGGTCCTCGGTGAGGTGGTAGCCCTCCTCCGGGGTCTTGGGCGGCTCCACCGACGAGGTGCCTTCGAACAGGCCCGGGAACCACTGGTTCGCCTCGCCGCCGATGAAGCCGTAGAAGTACTCGAACCCTGACCCGGTCGGCCACTGGTGGAACGGACCCATCGGGCTGGTCTCCCATGCCGGCACCTCGTGGCACTTGCCGAACTGCGCCGTCGAGTAGCCGTTCAGCTTCAACGTCTCCGCCAACGGTGCCTTGTTCTTCGGCCGCACGCTGCTCTGACCGGGCGCCGACGTCGCCATCTCCGTGATCGCCCCCATCGCCACCGAGTGGTGGTTGCGTCCGGTCAGCAGCGCCTGGCGCGTCGGTGCACACAACGCCGTGGTGTGGAACCGCGTGAACTGCAGGCCACCGGCGGCCAAGCGCTCCGCCGTCGGCGTGTTGCAGGGCCCCCCGTACGCCGACGACGCGCCGAACCCGACGTCGTCAACCAGCACGATCAACACGTTGGGTGCACCCGCCGGAGGGCGCAACGGCACGATCGGCGGGTACACCGTGTTGGGATCTTTGGCGTCGAACGTGGTCAGACCGACATGCGCCGGGTCTGGAATCGGAAGTGTCTCCCGCTGTATCGACTCGGACATCGTTTTCACTCCGTTCTGGCCGGTGACGGTCACATTGACACGCTCCTTCAGTTGCTCGATGACCCTGGACGCCATGCATGTGGTGATCGCCGTCGATCATCTCTGACGGACGGCTGCGGTCATCACCCAGCCGGGGTGAACGCGATCCTCGAGCGTCCAACGGGGCTCACGCCCATGCTCGCGGGACGTACTCACAGCGACGAAAGGATCAGCGAGTATCAGGAGTCGGCTGCGCCTGCATGCGATAGTCGGCTATTACGTGGCCGCCGCCATGCAGGTCTTCGAGAAGGGGTTCGCTCGTGATGGACCGTCTGACGACCGACCAGGAGGTCGATGCCGCATCCCGTGGACCAGCGATCGTGGCTGACGAATCCGACGGGGGTGCTCACCGCGACTCGGCAGCCGGGCGCGAGACGAGGCCGGATGGCGTTCCGGCGTTTATGCGCTGGGTTCCCAGACTCGGGGTCTGGGCATGGAGCTTCGTGGGGTTTGTGGTGGCGACGATCATCGTTGTCACTGCGCTGGGGGCGGTGAGCGAGATCGTACTCCCGCTGACGTTCGCGGCCGTGCTGGCCGTGATCTTCAAACCCCTGGTCGGAACCCTCCAACGCCACGGGTTCAAGCCCACCCTGGCCGCCGGCCTGATCGTCCTCGGACTACTCGCCTTGATGATCGTCGCGATGGTTGCAACTGTCCAGGGTGTGGTCGACCAGGTGGATCAGATCAGAGTCTCGGTCGACGCGGCGAAGGACAGCGCGGTCGACTCTCTTGGTGTCGATCCGGCCGCGTTGGAGGAGGCCCAGGCGGCAACCGAAGAGGCGGCCCCGATGGTCGCCGAGGGCTTCCTCACCCATCTGGTCTCCGGCCTCAACGGACTGGTTGGTCTGGCCAGCGGCCTGATCCTCGGCGCGCTGATCATGTACTACCTGCTCAAGGACGGCACCCGGCTGCGGCGCTCGGTCGTCGCACAGATCGACCCGGCGATCCGGGACGGCGTCGACGGCTTCATCGGCGACGCCTGCCGGATCCTGCGCGACTACGGGCGGGGCCGCACCGCCATGTCCGCAATCGTGTCAGTGGTCATCGGCCTGGCCGCCCTCCTGCTTGGTCTCCCACTCGTGTTCACCATCATGATGGTCAACTTCATCGGCGGCTACATCCCCTATATCGGCGCCTTCCTCGGCGGAGGGCTGGCCGTGATCGTCGCCCTCGGCGAAGGCGGACTCGGTACGGCCGCGGTCATGCTCGTGGTGGTGCTCGCGGCCAACCTGGCGCTTGAGAACTTCGTCGAGCCCAAGGTGATGGGCCGCACCCTGGACATCCACCCGTTGGTCGTGCTGGTGGTCACCGCGTTCGGCGGCCTGCTCGGCGGCATCGTCGGCCTCATCTTGGCCGTGCCCTTCTACGTGATCGCCACCAGCGGCATCGCCCGCCTGCGATCGGCCGGCCTCATCGACCAGGTCGCGGACCGTGCCCAGCCGACCCTGCAACGCATGCTCGACTGACGTGGGCCACTCGATCATGCAGTTCGAGATGCACCGGACACCCAAGGGAGGGAACGCTCATGACTAGCTCAGACGACGAGACTTCGCGTTCGGGTCGGCTGCCGAATGTCGTCTTCATCGTCGGGGACAACGTTGGCTGGGGGGACATCGGCTGTTACGGCGGATCGGCGCCCACGCCACGCATCGATGCCCTTGCCGGGCAGGGACTGCGGTTCAAGAACTACAACGTCGAGGCCCAGTGCACGCCGACGCGCTCGGCGCTCCTGACCGGCCGGTTGCCGATCCGGACCGGCAACTGCAGTGTGCCGCTGCCTGGACAGGGCGACTATGGGCTCGCCCCCTGGGAGTACACCCTCGGCGAGTTGTTCTCCGATGCCGGCTATGCCACCGCCGCCTTCGGCAAGTGGCACGTTGGCGACATCGAGGGCCGGCTGCCGACGGATCAAGGCTTCGACGGGTGGTTCGGGATCAAGAACACCTCAGACGAGTCCGGCTACAGCTCCTACCCGCTGTTCGCCGAATCCGAGTCTCCCGTGCCGAAGATCTGGGAGGGCGTGGCAGGATCGCCGGTCACGCCGGTGGCCGACTTCAACCTGGAGACCCGGGCGCTGCTCGACGAACAGATCGCGGCGCGCACCGCCGCTTTCATCAAGCGGAACGCCGAGGCCGGCACGCCGTTCTTCACCTATGTCTGCTTCACGCAGATGCACCCGCCGCTGATCCACCATCCGGAGTTCACCGGTAGGTCAGGCGGTGGCGTCTACTCGGACACCCTGGCCGAGTTGGACTACCGCACCGGCCAGGTTCTGGACGCCATCGACCAGGCAGGTATCTCCGAGAACACCATCGTCGTCTGGAGCAGTGACAACCCAGCGGGACGGGCGGCCTACATGGGCGGCTCGAATGGGCCATGGCGCGGCTACTTCGCGTCCGGCTTCGAAGGGGGCATGCGCGCACCGGCGCTCGTGCGTTGGCCAGGCAAGGTCGAAGCCGGTGCCGTCACCGACGAGATCTTCGCCGCCGTGGACTGGTTGCCGACGCTGGCGTCCCTGGTCGGGGAGAGCGGGCGGGTGCCCACCGACCGCCCGATCGACGGTGTCGACGCCTCGGCGTTCGTCCTCGGGCAAAGCCCGACAACTGGACGAGACCACGTCATCTACTACGGTTCGGACGCCGGGGTGATGTCGGTCAAATGGCGGACGATGAAGGTCGTGTTGCGCTACACCGAGAGCACCAGCGGCCCGATCATCAAGCCACAGTGGCCGTTGGTGTTCGACCTGATCGACGATCCGGTCGAAGAGTGGGATCTGATGGAGAAGCGTCTGGACTGCGCGTGGGTGTTGCGCCCGGTCGCCGAGCGCCTGGGCGCACTCCAGCAGAGCGCGGCCCGCTACCCCAACATCAAGCCGGGTCAGGAGTTCACCGGGTACTCATGAGTGCTGAGGAACAGAACGGATGACGACATGACAACGGCACCCGCACTCGCTCTATCCGCGGCGCAGCGTCGGCGGCGGCTGGCGGCTGGTCTCCTGCGGTCTTTAGCCATCACAGTGATTCTCGTCGCTGTGTACTACGTCGTCCCGCTCGACCGTCTGACCGATGTCCCGCTTTGGCTTACCCTGGCGGTTGGACTGCTGGTGTTGGCGACCGTTGGGTCGTATCAGGTCAAAGCGATCACCCGATCGCGGTATCCGGCCGTGAAGGCGGTCGAAGCGCTCGCTGTCACCGCACCGCTGTTTCTCCTGCTGTTCGCGGCCTCGTACTTCGTGATGGCTGCGGCCGACGCCAGCAACTTCAACGCGGAGACGCTCACCCGTACCGATTCGCTCTACTTCACGGTCACCGTCTTCGCCACGGTCGGCTTCGGGGATATCACGGCAACGAGCGAAACAGCCCGCGTGCTGGTCACGGTTCAGATGATTCTTGACCTGATCGTGCTGGGCCTCGGGGTTCGCGCTTTCGTCGGCGCAGTCGAGGTCGGCCGCCAGAAAACCAATGACGGACCACAAACGGCGCCAACCGCTAGCGAGAGAACCGAGTAGGTACAACAGTCGTGACCGGCAACCTGGCCTAAGGCAGCGGCGCCCGGTTGGCTCGCCCAGAGAAGGGGGAACGATCCGATGCATAACGCGACACCCGCTTCGCACGGCGGCAGACCACGCGCGGTGCGGTCAGCCTTGCCGGACGCCCCGCCTACGTCGACCGGAAGGACGGACGACGTTGCGACGGTGCGAGCCCCATCCACGGATTGAGCAACGCTGTGGCGAGCTCTCGGGGATCCGAACGGCTGGGTGAGCTGTCGCACTCGATGAGGTCGCACTGGCTAGGTCGCATCGCGCTCGGGTCCGTGGCCGGGTTTGGGCGGCTGGACCTGTTCGACCGGGCTATGGCGCTAGCCGCTCAGCTGTTTTCGTCGGTGCTCCCGATCCTGATCATGATGTTCGTCTGGGTCGGTCAGTCGACCACGGAACGGTTCGCGGACGCCGTCTCGATGCCACCAGTCGCCCTGGATGTTCTCGAGCAGGCCTTGGATGAGTCCGGCGGCAGCGCGTTCGGCCTCGTGGGGGCGGTGTTCGTGCTGCTGTCGGCGACCAGCCTGTCCCGCGCCCTCACCCGCGCGATGGCCATCATCTGGCGGTTGTCGCGGCCGAAGACACAACTCACCAACGCATGGCGCTGGCTGGCCGTGGTGATGGCGCTGGCGCTGGCGGTCGTAGTGGCCTCGTCCCTCGGTCGGTTCACCGACCCGATTCCCCCACGCAACGCGTGGACTCTCGTGGTCACATTCGCACTCGACGTACTGGTCGCAGCCTTCATGCCGTGGCTACTGCTGGCCAACAAAGTGCCGATGCGCCGACTCATTCCCGGCGCCGTCGTCCTCGCCGTGGCCATGCTGGTGGTGCGACCGGCCAGCGAGGCGTACCTGCCGCGCGCATTGGAGGCGAGCGCCGACCAGTACGGGCCGATCGGGGTGGCATTCACCTACCTAGCCGTGCTGTACGTCTTTTCGCTCGTCTTTCTGGCCGCTGCCATCATCGGAAACGTCATCGCCGAGGACCAGGGCCGGTTGGGTCAGTTCATCCGTCGCGGGGGGCCGACTCAGACGGAAGACCCGGCTGGACCGGCAGAGCCAGCGGAGTCGGCGGCGGGCTTGTGAGGAGCTGCAGGACGAGCGGTTGCGTCGTGTTTTACAGGCACGCGCGAAAGAAGGCGACAGGGGATTCCGGGAGCGCTGCGTCCAGGGACGTGATGTCCGTGAACCGATCGTCCGAGAACATCACATGCAGGTGTCCGGATACATCTTGAGTGGTTGCTGCGGCTGAGCAAGAATTGAAGCATCGATGAAGTAGCCGGAATAAGCAGGCTGGCCTGGACGAGCTTGATTTGGTTTGCCAGGCAGTGATAGCCGCCAATAGCGGCAGGAATGATGAAGTAAAAGGAAAACATGGAAATTTGCTTCAGTCTACTCGACAAAATATAGCATGAGAGTTTTCGACGAGCTACTTATCTTGAGTCATAGCGCAGCAGCCGTTTGACGGTGCTCAGGCTGATGCCGTAGCGCAGGGCAAGGTCACTCTGCTTGGTGCCCGAATGGCGGTCAACCAAGAGCTCATGGATCGCTTGCTCGCCAAGCCGCTTGACAACCGGCCAGGGCCGGCGATCCCGGGAAGGCCTGGGCTCCAACTCATCAGCTAAGGTGTCGCATGCCGAACAGGCCAGTGCCTGCGTGGTATCTGACAGATGTTCCCATTCGTCGGGGTTCGAGTAACGTCCTACAAGCTCCACTCCGACGGGACCTTGTCGCGCTTACTCGAACCCTGTGGTTAATCACTGGTCGAAATGGAGAACTTTTTCACGGTCCGCTTGCGCTTCTGATCGCGCTATGACGAGGCCGTACCAAGCGGCCTAGACATGTGCCGGTCTCACTCTCAGCGGCAGTTCCGTGTACTCGTTCGAATCGCTCTTTGCGCATACGTATGCAGCGCCCGTCCTGGACGGAAGCGGGTTAGCGACCTGCGCAGCCGTTGCCGTTCATGGCCGACGGCGCTCGGGTCTGGGTGCCCGCAAGACGATCCAACACCGGAACACGTCCCGCTGTGGTTCCGCGACTTCGACGCGCCGCGCGGCAACGAGCGTCAGCACGCTATAGCGAAGGTGGGTCGCGCTGCTGCACCGCGCCCGTGTCGTCGCGATCGAGCTCGTCGATCTCCAGGCCGATGGCACGGTCAGGAAGCCGGCGCCGGGTCGGCGTAGGTGCGCACCTCCTACGTCCTCGTCACCGTGCCGAGGGCAAATGCGCCCTTGACAAGATTTCTTGTCAATGGCACGGTGGCGTCATGCAGGACGTCGAGGTGATCGAGAGCGCGGAGGCAGCCGCCGCCGCGCTAGATCCGGTCCGGGCCCGGCTGCTCGGCGAGCTGGCCGTCCCGGCCTCCGCCGCCGGGCTCGCCGCCCGGGTCGGCATCGCGCGCCAGAAGGTCAACTACCACCTCAAGGCGCTCGAGGCGCACGGCCTGGTGGAGCTGTCCGAGGAGCGCCGGCACGGGGGCATCACCGAGCGGGTGCTGCAGGCGTCGGCGGCGTCGTACGTCGTGTCGCCGGCGGCCGTCAGCGCGTCCGCGGCCGACCCGGACGCCAACGCGGACCACCTGTCGGCGGGCTACCTCGTCGCGCTGGCCGGCCGGCTGGTGCGCGAGGTCGGCGCCCTGGCGCGCCGGGCCGGCGCGTCCGGCAAGCGCCTGCCGACGCTGACCATCGACACGCAGATCGGCTTCCGGTCGGCCGCCGACCGGGCTGCCTTCGCGGACGACCTGACCGCCGCGGTGCTCGACCTGGCCGCTCGCTACCACCACGACGACGGGCGCCCGCACCGGCTCGTCGTCGCCGCCCACCCACTTCCTGAGGAGAGCGCATGAGTACGACCCCGAACGTCCCGTACCGCCTGGAGTTCAGCGTCGAGGTCCCGGGCACCCCGGAGCAGGTCTGGCAAGCCATCGCCACCGCCAAGGGCATGAGCGCCTGGTTCCTGCCGACCGAGATGGAGGAGCGCGAGGGCGGCTCCCTGCACTTCACCATGGGCCCGGAGATGGGCTCGGACGGCCAGGTCACCGGCTGGGACCCGCCGCGCCGCCTCGTCTACGAGGAGGACTGGGCCGCCCTCATGGGCAAGGACCCGGATGCGCTCAGCCCGCTGACGTCGGAGTTCCTCGTCGAGGCGCAGTCCGGCGGCACCTGCGTCGTGCGCGTCACCAGCAGCGGCTTCGGGACCGGCGCCGCCTGGGAGTCGGAGTTCTGGGACGACATGGGCCCCAACTGGATGCCGTTCTTCGACAACCTGCGCCTCTACCTGTCGCACTTCCCCGGCCAGGAGGCCACGCAGCTGGAGGTCACCGCCTCCCACCCCGGCGACGCGGAGGCGCTCTGGTCAACCCTGCACGACGCGCTCGGGCTGGGCGACGAGGGCGCGACGGTCGAGGTGCGCGGCGCCACCGGCACGGTCGAGCGTGTCGGCGAGCGGCAGACGCTGGTCCGGCTCACCGCGCCGGTGCCCGGGATGCTCAGCGTCTTCGCGTACAGCGAGGGCGACGGCAAGGCGACGGCGGGCGTACGGGCGTACGTGTTCTCCGCCGACGCGGCAGACTACGTGCGGCGCGAGTCGCCGGCCTGGCAGGCCTGGCTGCAGGGGCTCTCCGTCCCGGGGTGATCTTCTGCGCGGAACCGCCTCCGCGGCCGGGGCGCCCACCACACCCACCGACGACGCTGGCCCCATGACGCCACAGCACACCGCCCGCCGACCCCGCAGGACTCCGCCCGAGGGCCCGCGTCCCATGACCGCCGACACCGCAGCCCCCGCCCTGGCCGCGACCGCCCGCAACGTGATGGACCTGATCCGCTACATGGTGCTCGGCACGATCGACGAGGACGGGTGTACCCGCACCTCGCCGGTGTACTTCGTCCCACACCGATACCGAGACCTCTACTGGGTGTCGACCCCGACGAGCCACCACTCACACAACCTGAAGCGGGACAACCGGCTGAGCGCGGTGATCTTCGACTCCACCGTGCCCCCAGGCCCCGACCAGCAGGCGGTCTACGTAGTCGGCACCGCGCGCGAAGTCCAACCCGCTGCCCTCGCCAAACACCTGCCCAGAGCGTTCCGTCCAGAGCGTGGTGCCCGGGCCTTCACCGCCGAGGAACTGAGCGGCGAGGCGGACCTCCGGCTGTGGGTGCTTCGCATGGACCGCTGGGAGGTGCACATCAGCGGCGCGCATCCCACCCTCGGCAGCGGAACCGACCGGCGTACTCCGGTCGACCCGACTGAATGACACCCCAGGGCCAGGACCGTCACGTGCCAGTCAACACACCCCCGCACCGCCAGTTACCGAATGATGGAGGAACGACATGAACAGCATGAATGACACCGGAGGCGTCGCAGGCCCGGCATCGGGCCAGACCAGCCACACCCACCGACTCCGCGGGCGCGCCGGCACCGGCTTCATTGCCACGCTCGCAGCGATGGTGGCCACCACCCTCGCCGCTGCGCTTGCCCAGGCCGTTGGCGTCGACTTCGAGGTCCCCGATGGTGGCGAGACGATCCCGTTGTCCGGGTTCGCCGTGGTGACCGGCTTTCCTCGGTCGTGGGCATCGTCATTGCCGCCGCTCTTTTTCGTTGGAGCGCTCGCCCCGCCGAGCGATTCGTGCGGGCGGCAGTGACGCTGACCGCGATCTCATTGGTCCCGCCCCTCCTCTCCGAGGCAAACACCGCCACCACCACCGCCCTCCTGGGGCTACACCTCGTCCCTGCGACGGTGATGATCCCCACCCTGGCGCGGAGCCTCCGCACCCGGACCGATTGACGATCCGCAAATGGGCACCGGGTGCGGATGCCCGGCGGAGATCACGATCGTGAACCGGAGGCACCCACTCGGCTCTGCGCTATGTCGAGATCGACAGCACCGAGATCGTCCGCTACGAACCCGAGACGGGCACCTTCCCGTCGCAGGTCTTTCCAACCTCGCCCGAGTCGCTGCCCTCCACCTGGCAGCTCGATGGCGACGAGCTTCGGATCTCGCAGGCTTACGGCCCGCTCGACGCGATGTTCCACGGCGGGTTCAGCGAGGACGGGGACAGCTTCTCGGGTGCCTGGGCCCCAATCCGGGCGCAGATCCGGAGGCCAACCTCCCCTACACGATCGGCGGCAGCCGGATCGCTTGATCCAGCCGGGGCGCCGGGCCGCGGGTGAGGAGCTCGTTCCCGGCGCCGCGCGCGGTGGTGCCAGACTTGCGCCGATGCCTGATATCGCCAACGCTGCCGCCCGACCTTTCCAGGTTCATCGGCGGTGCCCGTGAGCTCCGCGAGATCACCGTCCTCGTGGCCCCGGGGAGGCTCGTCACGTTGCTCGGTCCGGGTGGGTGCGGCAAGACACGTCTCGCGGCGCCCTCGGTGATCGAACGCTGGCGCGCGGGCCGGAAGGAAGGATCCTGACATGCCCCGCCGTTTCGCTGACCTCAAACACAATGTCTTCGCTCGCCACTCCAACCCGTGGAGTGCCTGGACTCGCTGGCTGAGTACCCCGCTTGTGCTCGTTCCTCTGTGGACACGCCGGTGGAGCCACGCCGCGATCGTCGGTGCCTGGATGGCCGCCAACCCCGTGATCTTCCCGAAACCGGCGGACGAGCACGCTTGGTCCACCCGGGTGGTGCTCGGCGAAGAACTTTGGATCACCGAGCGGCCTCGCGACACCGCGATGGCGGTAAACGCGGCGGCCACGCTGGCCGGCATCACCGCACTGATCGCCGCCCGGCGACGCCGCGCCGCACCGGCGGCCGGTGCCACCGCGGTCATGATGGCGCTGCTTCTGGTCTACTGGCGGCTCATGGCCGGCTACTACAGCCGGCACCGGGGCGCCAACACCGGCTGAGCGCCGAATACGAGTCGGCTTCCGGTCGTCGTATCCGTCGTGGACGATCCGGACGAGGGCAGGCTGCTGATGTCGACCCGGTAGCCGCCGCGGCGCACGCGGAGTCCGAACGCAACCGACTCGGGAGCGCGTGCGACCGGATCTCACCACCGAACGCGCTGTGGCCGCCACCTTGGTGCTCATGGACCCTGCGGTCCACCGCACGCTCGTGCGCGAGCACGGCTGGACGCGCCCCGAGTACGCCAACTGGATCCAGGCGCACGAC
>DASSDH010000002.1:0-5197 GCA_035697245.1 Jiangellaceae bacterium | reverse complement strand
TGGCTCGCGGTCACCCGGGCATCCGCAAGCTCCAGCAATGCCGCCACGATGGCGAGCAGCGGGTTGGTCTGGCGCAGCGACCGGTCCGCCAACCGGACTCGGAGCCGGTGACCCGGGTGGCGGGACTCGTCGCCATCGTCGGCCAATCCGAACGTGGCAGAGATGAGCGGGGCGTAGTCCTCGATGTCCGGGCACATGACGAGCACGTCGCGCGGTTCCAGCGTCGGATCCTCGGCGAGCAGGCCGACGAGCACCTCGCGCAGCACCTCGACCTGGCGCTCCGGGCCGTGGCAGGCGTGCACCTGCAGGGTGCGATCAGCCGACGACTCGAGGAGTGGGCGGCTTTCATCCGCGGCGTGGATCGCGTCGTCCTGCAAGGACTGCTGCAGCCTGCCGAGCAAAGTGGGTGGATGCGGGGTGACGGGGTGGTGATGATCGACGACGGCTTCCGCACCTGCGGTGATGCGTAGCTGAAGCTCGCGGGAGTCACGGCCGAGACTGGCTAGCAGCGCGTTGCGGGGGACGTCGGCGGTGGCGTCATTCCTGCGTCTCGGGACGTCGTGCGCGTGCAGGGCGATGCGATCCCACAGCGCGGGGGATGGGTGCGGGAGCCACAGGTGCACGTCGCGGTGCTCCGCGAGCGCGACGACGACGTCGCGCTGCGCGGTGGTCAACCGGGTAGGACCGAACAGCGACAACCGTTGCGGTAGGTCAACGAGGCCGGGCTTGCCGCGCAGGCGTTGGCAGGCGGGGGCGAGGCGCTCAGCGGGGCTGTCTACACCGACCCGGCGGCGGACCTGCCGCCACAGCTCGGCCTGCCAGCGCAGGTCGTCCGGGGCGTCGGCGTCGTCGTTGTCGACCCAGGACCGGAGCATCGACGGACGGTGCGCGCCGTACGAGTCGTAGAGGGCGGCGAGACGACGCGCGGTGGCTAACCGCCGCCCGGTGCGGTGCGCGAGCGCCGCATCGCCGATGCCGAGGTGGCGGGCCAGGGTCGCGCACCACTCTTCCGGGGCGCATTGGTCGATGGTCTCGAGCAGCGGCCATACCAGGCGGTCCGGTTTCCACGGGTCGTCGTCGGGCTTGATCCCAGCCGCCCGGGCCAGGGCATCGGCGACGAGTGCTGACGGATGCGGGAACAGGACGTTAGCGCAGACACCGTCGTGCTCACCCGGCGATACGCCGAGCACGTGCGACAGCTGCTGGGTGACCCACCGCTCGACACCTTTGGCCGGAACTGCGACCACCTCGGCATCGAACGGGTCGGGCGGCGGCTCACGCAGCACCTCGGCGAGCCCGTCGACCAGCCGGTCGGCTCGCTCGGACCGGTGGACGTGTAACACGTGTGCCCCTCTCCGGTCCAAGCTCACACTCACCCATTCGGGCCTCGACCTTAGTGACGCGGTCCGACGAGTGAAGGGCGGACTCCATTGGCGGCGACCGGTGCGAGTTCCGTTCTACGGGCTCGTAGTTCAGCTGCTCTGTGAGAAAATCGCCTCGTCGCGCCCAACGCTCTGGGCATGGGCGTGGCACTCGAGGACGCTGATGATGCTGCCTGCCAAGGTCGTGAGGTGATCACGATGCCGCGCAGTGTCGAGGAGAACCTGGATCACCCCCGCGGATTACCCGACGAGGCGGAGTTCCGTCGTCCGGACGACGAGTTCGGCGTGCAGGTCTATGTCGCACTGCGTGAGGCCGTCACTGCCCGGGAGGCGGCCGAACAAGCGATCGCGATCGCAGTAAATGCTGCCCGAGCTCACGGTGTCTCTTGGGCCACGATCGGCATACTGCTCGGCACGTCGGGCGAGGCTGTTCAGCAGCAATACGGTCAGTAGACGATCTCAGTCACTGCTGCCGCCTTGCTCGCCCAGCCGCACCTGCACCGTCCGCTCGTCGGCGCCGCGGAGGATCGCCAGCTCGATCTCACCATCAGCAGTCGCGTCGAGCGCTTGGAACAGGTCCTCCGTGTCGCCAACCTGTCGGCCGGCCGCCGCGACGACCAGGTCGCCCTGCGCGAGGCCGGCTCGCGACGCTGGGCTGTCGTCCTCGACGTGCCGGACGAGCAGTCCGTCGGCGTCCGGCAGTCCGACGGCCCGCCGCAACCGCCTGGCGACGTGGGCCGGGGCGACCCCGATCCCGAGCCGAACCCGCTGTTTCGACTCCCCCTGAGCAAGCGCGTCCACGCGTGTTCGCAGGCTCTCGTCAGCGGGGATCGCGAGGTAGAAACCTTCGCCTAATCGGTTCGTGTTCAGCCCGAGCAGCCGTCCGTCGGCGCTGACAATCGGCCCGCCCGACGAGCCGGGCAGCAGCGGCGCGTCGTGTTCGATGCTTCCCGAGATGCGTCGGCCGCGAGGTCCGCGGAAGCTGCGCTCTACCCCGGTCACGAAGCCCAGCGTCACCCGCAGCCCTCGCCCACCCGGATTGGCGAGTGCGAAGACGGGGGTGCCGAGTCCGGGAGTGTCGTCGGTCGCCCACTCGACAGCGGGGGAGTCTCCGGTCTCGACCTCCACAACGGCGAGGTCGCCGTCGATATCCAGCCCTCTGACCTGGCCGACCGCGCTGTGCCCGTCGCCGAACGTGACACCGACCTCATGGCCGCGCACGTTGTGCGCGTTGGTCAACACCTGCCCGGTGCCGATCACGACGCCTGATCCAACGCCCCAGCGCTGCCCGATTCCGACAACCGCGCCGCCCCCCTGCTCGGCCACCTGTCGAATATGCAGCTGAATCTCGTCGAGCACGCCCATGGCTCCTCCAGTCAGTAGTAACTTGCAAGTCACTACTCACTATGCCGGCGTCGCAGCCTCCCGGACTACGCTCTATGCGATGAGCGAACGGGAGCGTTCTGTACGCGAGGGAGAAACGTCCCCGCTCGCCGAGGCACTGGTCAGGGTTGGGGACCGATGGACCCTTCTCGTCGTGCAGGCCCTGCTCGGCGGGCCTCGGCGGTTCAACGACCTGCTCGAACAAATCCCCGGAATAGCCCCGAACATCCTCTCCGAGCGCCTCAAACGGCTCGAGCGCGACGCCCTCCTCGTGTTACGGCCGTATACCGATCGGCCTCCCCGCGCCGCGTATGAGCTGACCGCTGAGGGCAGGGAACTCGCCGGTGCACTTCGGCTCTTGGCACATTGGGGGACGCGGCACTCCCGTCCGGCCGAGGCGCCTCGGCATCCGGCGTGCGGTACCCCGCTGGAGGTCCGGTGGTACTGCCCGACCTGTGATCACCTGGTCGAGGAGGAGCCCGAGCATGAGCTTCGCTTCCTGTAGTTGAGCGGCGCCCATCGCGCCGGCCATCCTGCCTGCAGGCAGGATGGATGACCCATGCCAATCGCGCGGAGGTCGAAGATGCGGACCGAGGTGATCCACAATCCTGAGGAGCAGCGGTATGAAATCTGGGCCGACGACGAGCTGGCCGGCTTCACGCAATACCACCCGTACCAAGGCGCACTGGCCTTCATCCACACCGAGATCGACGACAAGTTCGAGGGGATGGGCCTCGGCTCGACTCTGGTGAGCGGTGCATTGGACGAGGTACGCAGCCGCGGTGAATCGGTGCTGCCCTTCTGCCCGTTCGTCCGAGGCCAGATCAAGAAGCATCGTGAATACGTCGATCTGGTGCCCGCGCATGATCGGGACGCGTTCGGCCTGTGATCAGGGCCGACCGCCGGTCGGGTCGCGGACGACGCGGCGTCACATTCCGCGGGAGCTGACTCGTCTGATCGACGACCGGCTACCCAGGGAGGAGCCATGGCCCGCATCACTCTCGACCTCGACCACCGCGAACATGCTCCGTCGTGGTTGGTTCGCGCCGCACTAGCTGTAGGACGGCGGCAGTACGGCCAAGACCTCGACACCGTGCTGGCGATGAGCCATAACCCGGGCGTGCTCTATCCATGGGCGTTGATGGAGACCGCAGGCCTGCGCCGGCGCAGCCGACTGCCCGACGGCCTGGCCGACCTTGTCGTGCTCGTCACGGCGGCACATCTCGGCTGCTCATGGTGCGTCGACTTCGGAGCGCATGAGTGGGAGCGGCGCGGCCTCGACCCGGATGTGGCCATCGACGCTGTGCGCTGGCGGACCGCCGACCGATTCGACGACGACCACCGGGCAGCGTTCGAGTTTGTCGAGGCTGCCAGCGGCCAGCTCGACCAAGTGAACGACGAGATGGTTGCTGACCTGCTGCATCGGTTCGGTGAGCCGGGTGTGGTCGAGCTCGCCTACCTGGTGGCGCTGGAGAACATGCGTTCACGCTTCAACTCCACGCTCGGCCTCACCACGCAAGGGTTCAGTTCCGGCGAGGCGTGCTCGCTGGCGCAGCGGCAGGCGGCTGCGCAGTCAGTCGGCTGAGCTTGTCCGGAGCGAGAACTGCACTGATGGCCGCGATCCGGCCAGCGTCGATCACGAATGCGTAGACAGCGACCTTGGCGTCTCGTGGCCGATCGCTGTCGAGCCGGACGACGAAGCCCGGATCGCCGTTCACCAGAACCGGCTCGACGTCGAACCCGGCGCCCAGCCGATTCGCGAGTGCCACCAGACCATGCAGGAAGCGCGCTACCTCGACCGTGCCGACCAGCGGCCGGCCGGCCGCATTCACCCGGCCACCGCCGTCCGTGGTCATGACCACGTCGGGTGCGAGCAGCTGGGAGAGCCGGGCGAGGTCACCGCGCTGCAGCGCCTCGCTCAGCTGGGCGAGCACCGCCCAGCCCCGGTCGGCCGGTACCCGGTCTGGCGGGTTGACAGATTTGATGCGCCGGCGCCCGCGCGATGCGTGCTGGCGGGCCGCAGCGGGAGAGCAGCCAAGTACCTCCGCGACCCCGGCGAAGTCGACGCCGAGCGCGTCGTGCAGCACGATCGCCACGCGCTGCTCCGGCGGAAGCTCGTCCAACACCATCAGGAATGCCAGCCGAACCGACTCGTCGGCGACCAGCTGCTCCAGCGGATCCGGCTCGGCGCTGGGCCCGCCGACCGTCGTGACCACCGGCTCCGGGAGCCACGGCCCGGTGTACGACTCGCGTCGGACGCGTGCCGACCGCAGATGGTCGACGGCGAGCCGGGCGACGACCCGGGTGAGCCAGCCGCGCGGATCGTCGACGGTCTCCGCCCACTCGCTCCAGCGCGGCCACGCGTCGGCGACCACGTCCTCGGCATCCGCCCAGCTCGACGTCAGCCGGTACGCGACGCCATGCAGGTACGG
>DASSDH010000001.1:0-3767 GCA_035697245.1 Jiangellaceae bacterium | reverse complement strand
CGGCCGACGTTCGCAACGACCGCGTCGCGCTCGTGAGCCCCTTCGAGGACGGGCTCCTGTGTCCACCCACGGTAAAGACACCCACCGACAGCGAGCCGGAGCGAACGCTCGAGCGCGCTGCCTGTATTCACGGCGCGGCGGCAGCTGCGACTGCGCGCAGCGATGCGGCATCGGAAACGGCGAGCACCCGTGCGATGGGCAGGTCGAGCGCGGCGTCGTAGCGGGCAAGCGCGTCCAGCACTTGAGCTCGCGTGGACGCCGCCACGCCGATACTCCCGAGCTCGACGTCCATTGTGGCGAAATGCCTGCGATGGTTGTCGTTCTTGGTGCGGTAGCGGCCCTCCTCGTCGCGGAGTCGCTTCTTCGCCCCGGGCCCGACCGCGACGCGGACGTACGATGCGACGACCGGGGCCGCGCGTCCCGCCGCGACGGCTCCTTCGCGCACCCACCGGCGGGCCGCCGCCGCACGGTCGGGCAGCATCCAGTTGAGCAAGACGCCGTCGGCGATCGCGCCGCCGAGGCGGCACATGTTCGGGCGCATGGCTGCGACGACGATGCGCGTGCCGTCCGGAAGGATCTCGCGCAACTCGGCGACCGCGTTCTCGACGGCGCCAGTCGGCAAGCGCAGCTGGCCGGACCCGATACCGACCCAGAGCCTGGCCGGATCAAGCCCAAGCCGGTCGATCTCAGCCGCGATGTGGACGGGTCGATGGCGGTCGATGGGCAGGACTCCGGCGCCGAGCTCGAGTTCCGGCGCAGCCGAGGCGAAGTGCGCGAGCGTCGCCAACCCAGACGCGGTTGGCTCGTCGTTGGACCACATCGAGTGGTATCCCAGACGCGCGCACTCCCATGCGAGATCACGAGCGAGCCCGGCGTCGAGACCGGCGGTAACGCCGAGCCCACGGTGAATCCGCACGGAGGTGCTCGTCTCCTCGCGCACGGGCTTGGTCACGGGTGATCGAGAAGCGGTCGGTAGTTGGCGTGCACGATCTTGGATCCCCATCTGCGCAGCACGATGTTCCTGACGACACGTGGCAGATTGCGGGTGCGATCCCGGCGGTGGGTCTGAGCGCGGACCCACCGGGTGCGTGGCCGGCGCCGCGCCTGGAACGAGGCGAGCGCCTGGGCGACTCCACCCTCGGAGGCGAGGCACTCCGCGAGCACCAGTCCGTCCTCGAGGGCCATCGCCGCACCTTCGGCCATGTTGGGTGACGTCGCGTGCGCAGCGTCGCCTACGAGCAGCACCGACCCGCTCGACCATTGGTCAAGGGCGACTTCTTCGATCGGCGCGACGTGTACAGCATCGTCCGGGCGGAGCGAGTCGAGAATGGACGGCACGGGCGGGCTGAACCCGGCCAGGAGGTCAGCTAGCCGCCCGAGCACGTTAACGCCCGGCTGAGGGCTGCTGTCAGCGGATGTGTCGGCGTAACAGTAGACCCGACCGTCTCCGATCGGCATCGCCAGGAAGGCGACGCCACGTCCCAGCTGCACCGACCAGGTCGTCACCTCAGCCGGACATGCGGTGACGAAGCGCCAGGCGACTTGCCCGACCGGCCTGACTGCGTCGGTACCGAAGAGGAGCTGGCGCACGGTGGAGTGAATCCCGTCGGCGCCGATGACCAGGTCGTACCGACCCGCGCTGCCGTCGTCGAAATCGACGGTCACGGTGTCGTCATGCTGACTCAACCCGCGCACGGATCGACCCATCCGGACCGGTACCGGGTGGCTGTGGGTTGCCAGCACAGCGTGAAGGTCTGCGCGGTGCAGCGCGAGGCACGGTCCGACCTCGCCCCACAGAGCCCTGACGTCGACCTCGGCCAGGACGCTTCCTCGGTGGTCGCAGAAGCGTTGGCGGGGGATCAGCGCTGCCTGCTCGGCCACCGCAGACTCCAGGCCCAGAGCATGCAGCGCTCGTGCGGCGTTGCCCGGCAGGTAGATTCCCGCCCCGATGTGTGCCCAGGCGGCGTCGCGCTCGATGACGTCGGCGGCGAATCCGCGTTGCCGGAGCGCTCGTGCCGTGCCCAGACCCGCGATACCAGCGCCGACGATGAGAGTGCGCAGATCCGACACCTGCCATCATCCCGCTCGCCCGGTGGTCTCCGCGGCCGGATCGATGTTTTGGTTCGCGCGGAAGACGTTCCTCGGGTCATAGGTTCGCTTGATGGCGGCCAGACGCGAGTAGTTCTCCCCGTAGGCAGCTCGTACGCGGTTGGGGCCCTCGTCGCCGAGGTTGTTGACGTACACCGACTCCTCCAAGTGCGGCCGCATCGACTCGAACAGCGATGTCGTCCATTCCACGTTGCATTGCGTGTCGGCTGGCGCGGACCACTGCGACAGGATCAGGAAGTCGTGCTGTACGGCCCGATGCGCGAATGCCGTGGCCGTCCGGGGAACTCGGCTGGCCGCTCCGTGCATCCGCTGCAGTCCGACGCTACTGACGGACGAGGGCATCCGGGGGAGGAACTCCATCAGGGTCGCGATGGCGCCGTCGGTCAGGTGGCGCAGCCAGCCGGACTTCCAGTAGTGCAGTCGGCCCGACGGGAATCCCTCGTCCAGAGCCCTTTGCAGCACTGGGTACGGCAACGGTTGGATCACGTCCTCCACCGGTGCGTGGAATGTCCGGAGCGGGCGCAGCACCCGTTCGCCCTCGTCGGTCGGACCGCAGTGGCAGACCGCGATGGACACGACAGGTTCCCCGGTCGGGCTCATCGCGAGCGACACGGCCGTGGACAGCTCGTCCGGGGCGGAGCTGATGAAGTCTTCGTAGAACCGCAGGACGCGGGCTGCCACTTCCAATGGATACGTCAGGCGGCCAGCCAACACGCGATCCACCCGGTGAAGCTGGTACTCGAAGGACGTGACGACCCCGAAGTTGCCCCCGCCACCCCGAATGCCCCAGAAAAGGTCCTCGTTCTCCTCAGCGCTGGCCCGGAGCAGGCGTCCGTCGGCCGTCGCCACGTCGGCCGAGATGAGGTTGTCGCAGGCGAGTCCGTAGCGGCCGTTGAGCCAGCCCAGCCCGCCGCCAAGGGTGAGTCCTGCGATCCCCGTCACAGACACCACGCCGAGCGTGGTCGCAAGCCCGAACCGGTGCGTTGCGTGGTCGAACTCCGCC
This sequence comes from Jiangellaceae bacterium, assembly GCA_035697245.1. Lineage (GTDB taxonomy): Bacteria > Actinomycetota > Actinomycetes > Jiangellales > Jiangellaceae > JACVRX01. Next base: position 655 of record DASSDH010000001.1, on the reverse strand, counting down.
AGGGTGAGCCCGGGTTCGGCTCGGACCGTCCTCGCCTCCGCATCTACCTGAACGGCCTTCATGCCGGACAGGTCGAGCATGACGGCGTCCTCACGTACGGCGTTACCCGCGACGCTGTGCCCGCCGCCGCGCACGGTGAGCGGGAGGTCGTGTCGGCGGGCCAGCTCGACACAGCGGACGACATCCGACGCTGCTGCACATCGGACTACGGCGAGCGGGCGCCGGTCGATCATGCCGTTGAACACTGTGCGTGCCGCGTCGTATCCGAAATCGCCGGGATAGATCACTGTTCCCCGCAGATCGGAGCCCAGCATCCGGCGGATGGAACCGGCGATCGCGCCAACGTCTACTGCCATCGCTGCTGCCTCTCAGAGTCCGGCTCACGGAATCTCGGATGCGCCGGGGCGTCTCCGAGGCGCGAGGAGGTCGTGAAGAACAGTCTGATGACGTGGATCCATAAGCACAAACGAAGCTAGTATTGATTTCCATAATGAGTGCTACTAATGCGGATCCGGCCTTGTGGCCCAGCCTGGAAGTACGGCACCTGCTGGCCTTGGCAGCTGTGACCGAGACGGGCACCTTCAGCCGGGCCGCGGAGGAACTGGGCTACACCCAGTCGGCGGTCAGCCAACAGATCGGGGCGCTCGAGCGCATC